>NZ_JAOECN010000008.1:0-212467 GCF_029836855.1 Pseudomonas sp. GD04058 | reverse complement strand
ATCAGAGCTAGATCTTGAACCCAAGCATCAGCGCGCAGATCACCAGGAACCCGCAGAACAGCGAGCGCAACATCTTCTCCGGCATGGCATGGGCCAGCTTCACGCCCCAGCTGATGCTAAGCAGGCCGCCCACTGCCAACGGAATACCCATGGACCATTCCACATGCTGGTGGAAGCCATAGGTCGCCAGGGTTACCGCGGTGCTCGGCAGGGCCAGGGCCAGCGACAAGCCCTGGGCCACGACCTGGGTAGTGCCGAACACACTGGTCAGCACAGGCGTCGCCACAACCGCGCCACCTACGCCGAACAAACCGCCCATTACCCCGGAGAAACTGCCGAGCACGCCCAGCCACGGCCAGGGATGGCGCAACTCGCTGGAAGGCTGCGCCGTCTTCATGAACATCCGCAGCACATTCCACGCCGCCAGGGCGACAAGAAACGCGACGAAGCCGATACGCATCGCACGCGCATCCACGCCTACCGCCCACAGGGAACCCAGCCAGGCAAACACGAAACCGGCCGCCGCCAGCGGCACCGCATGCCGCGCCTCGATGCGGTTGCGCTGGTGATAACGCCACAGCGCCAGCATCACATTGGGCACAACCATCACCAACGCCGTGCCCTGGGCCAACTGCTGGTCCAGGCCAAACAGCACCCCCAGCGCCGGGATGGCGATCAAGCCACCACCGATACCGAACAGACCACCCACGGTGCCCAGGACCGCACCCAGGACGATGTACATCAACCACTCGATCATGCCGGCCTCACCCACTGTTTGATGGCAAGCATGCTACCGATCTGCGGCTAGCGGGGAAACGCACAGCAGCGCACAATGGCTTTGCCACTTTCGCATAAGCAAACCCATCGCCATGAACCCCGACGCCCTCACCGAGCAGTTCAAGTTGTTCCTCGACGTTCTCGAAACCGGCAGTTTTTCCGCCGCTTCCCGACGTCATCCCCTGACACCCTCGGCGGTAGCACGGCGTATCGACAATCTGGAAAGTGCCGTGGGCAGCCGCCTGTTCGTACGCAGCACCCATGCAGTGCGCCCGACCCCGGCGGGCAATGCCTTTGCCGAGCGGGCCCGGCGTATCGTCGAGGAATTGCGCCTGGCCCGGGCCGAGGCCGTCTCCCTGAGCAATGCCCCCGAGGGCCTGATCCGTATAGACGCGCCGGCGGCCTTCGGGCGCCGCCACCTGGCGCCGGCCATCGCCGATTTCCTGGTCGCCTATCCTGGGCTCGATGTGCAATTGCGCCTGATCGACAGCTTCGTCGATATGCAGGGTGCTCATCTCGGCGAGGTAGACCTGGTATTGCGCGCCGGCCCCCTGGCCGACACCCGCCTGGTGGCGACGCCACTGGCCTACATGGTGCGCATCGCCTGCGCCAGCCCGGCCTACCTGCGCCAGCGCGGTTTGCCGGCCAGCCCCGCCGAGCTGCCCGAACATGATGGCCTGGACTGGGACGGCCTTGCTCCGCCCTTCGCCTGGCGCTTCGAAGTGGACGGACAGATGCGCCTGCTGCGCCCATCACGCATGCGCATGACCGCCAACAATGCCGAGACCCTTCTATTCGGCGCCCTGGCCGGCCTCGGCATCGCCCATCTGCCGACCTGGCTGATCAGCGAATACCTGCTGCGTGGCGAACTGTTGCCGCTGTTTTGCGAAAACGGCCTGCCTGCCGCCGAAACCAGCGGCGTCTACGCGCTGCGCCTCGAACATGAAACGAACTCTCGCAGCCGTTTGCTTCTCCAATTCCTCAAGAGCCGTTTCAGCCCGGTGCCGCCCTGGGATCTTGCGCTACAGAGCGAACTGAGCTGGCATTCGCGCTAAAAACTTGCGTGCTAATATTCAAGAGCCTGACGAATAAAAGGATCTGCATGAACGCCGATACCCCAGCTCCCGAACGCTGTGACGAACTGCTCCTCGACAACCAGGTGTGCTTCGCCCTGCATTCAACATCACTGCTGATGACCAAGGTGTACAAACCCTTGCTCCAGGCACTTGGCCTGACCTATCCGCAGTATCTGGCGATGCTCGTGCTGTGGGAACAGGATGCCTTGACCGTAGGCGAAATCAGCCATCGCCTGCTGACCGATCCCGGCTCCCTTACCCCACTGCTCAAACGCCTCGAAGCCGAAGGCCTGCTCAAGCGCACCCGCAGCCGTGAAGACGAACGGGTAGTGATCGTCGAACTGACAGACGCCGGACGGGAGCTGCAACAGCAGGCACGCCGGGTCCCGCATTGCATCCTCGGTGCCAGCGGCCAGTCGATGGAGCAACTGCAACAACTGCAAGCGCAACTGCTGGAACTGCGCGAGCAATTGCAAAAGAACCTTTAAACGGCTCTGCGACGGGGCTTTCGACTTCGCTGTCCGCCCCCATCGCAGAGCTGGTAGGGAAAAATTCGAAAATTTATCTTGCGCACTAAATATTTGTGAACTAACTTTACCCCCGTACCCAGCCGGCGCCCCAAACGCCAAACACTTATCAAGGTTCGAGGATCTCTCCATGAAAGCGCTCTATACCGCAACCGTAACCTCCACCGGTGGCCGCGACGGCCGTGCCCTCTCCAGCGACGGCATCCTTGACGTGAAACTGGCCACGCCGAAGGAGCTCGGTGGTGCTGGCGGTGCGGCAACCAACCCGGAGCAGCTGTTCGCCGCCGGCTATTCGGCCTGCTTCATCGGCGCGCTGAAATTCGTTGCCGCCCAGGGCAAGCGCCAGTTGCCCGGCGAAACCGCGATCACCGCGCAGGTCGGCATCGGCCAGATCGAAGGCGGCTTCGGCCTCGATATCGACCTGCGCATCAGCCTGCCGGGCCTCGAGCAAGCCGACGCCCAGGCCCTGGTAGACGCAGCCCACAAGGTCTGCCCCTACTCCAACGCCACCCGTAGCAACGTCGATGTGCGCCTGCATGTGAGCGTCTGATTTTCCACAGGCACAAAAAAACCCGGCTAAGGCCGGGTTTTTTCGTGGACGCCAGGAAGATTACTTCTTGGAGCGGCCTTTGAAGCTGTTGTCGCGAGTGTCGATATCGATCCACTCGTCGATCTGGATGAAGTCGGCAACCTGGATCTCGGTACCGTTCTTCAGTTTGGCAGGCTTCATGACCTTGCCGGAGGTGTCGCCACGGGCAGCGTTTTCGGTGTAGACGACCTGACGGCTGATGGTGGTCGGCAGCTCTACGGAAACCAGGCGGCCTTCGAAGAAGACGGCTTCGCAGATGTCTTCCATGCCTTCTTCGATGTACGGCAGAACGGCGTCGATGTCTTCGGCGTTCAGCTCGTACATGGTGTAGTCGGTGGTGTCCATGAAGGTGTAGGTGTCACCGCTGATGAACGACAGGGTCGCTTCTTTGCGATCCAGGATCACGTCGTCCAGCTTGTCGTCCGCACCGTAGACGGTTTCGGTCTTGTAGCCGGTCAGCAGGTTCTTCAGCTTGGTCTTCATGATCGCGCTGTTACGGCCCGACTTGGTGAACTCCGCTTTCTGGACCAGCCACGGGTCGTTGTCGATACGCAGTACGGTACCGGGTTTCAGCTCTTTACCAGTTTTCATTACAAAGTATCCGAATCTGGATGGATTTATAAAAATCGAGGCCGCGTATCATATCCAATTTCGGTAAAACTGCACCAGCGCCTTGGCAAGGTCCGGCCGGGCGGCCTGTTCCGCGCACCAATGACGGGCGTGCAACGCCAGTTCATCCCAGTGCGGCAACATCTGCTTCCATGCCAGGCCCATGTCCCGGTCCATGTTCCAGGCTCGCCACAGCTCCACCAGAGCCGCCGCAGCGCTGGGTTCAAGGCCCTGGGTATAGCGATCGAGAAAGGCTTCGAGTTTTTCCCAGTGGGCATACTCTTCCTGCACATAGATGTGCCAGAGCAGCGGCTGGCCGGCCCATTGCGCACGAACGAAGGAGTCTTCGCCACGTACTGCATTGAAATCGCAGCTCCACAGCAGCCGGTCGTAATCGTCCTGGCGGACGAAAGGCAGGATCTGCACGGTCAGGGCACCGCGCCTGTGGGTATCTCCGACGGCAAGGTTATCCACAGCCAGCCAGGTTTTCACATCACCCAGGATTCGCCCTTCCGGTACCAGCACGTGGTTGGGCCTGGCGTCCTCGGCGAGGGCATCGAACCAGTTGGCCAATCCGCCATTCTCGTAGGCAAACAGCGAAATCAACCGGGCATCGGGCTGAAGGGTAATACCTATGTCGCGCAGAAACACCTCTCGGTCGAACGCTTCGCGCCTTTCCAGCAAATCGCCCTCGCGCAGCAAGCCACCGGTGCGCTCGGTAAACCCGGGGAAGAAGAACACCTTGCGCAACCCGTTCGGCTGCGGCGATGGAAGGCCGTGACAACCTTCCACCCAGTCTTCGGCGCTGAGGTAGTCCAGGTTCAGCCATAGCACCGGGCTGGCGCGCTGCGTCATGGCCTCGATATAGGCCGGCGGCAACTGGCAGGCGAAAGCCCCGATCACCACATCGGCCACCTCCTCCACGTGCCACTGCGCTTCCCAGCGGCGTACCTCGACCCCTTCGCAGACCTGGCACAGGGCCTCGACATCCGCCTCCGGATACAGGCGCACGAAGGCTTTGGGCTCATCCACCCAAAGCCGCACCGCCAGTCCATGTTCGGCAACCAATTGCCGGGCCAGGCGCCAGGTCACACCGATATCACCGTAGTTGTCGACGACGCAGCAGAAGATGTCCCAGGTCGGTTTCATGGCAGGTCCTCTTGCACCGCGAACGAATAATCGTCGATTGTCCGGATTATCGGCTCCAGACAAAAGATCCATCGTGCGACAATCCCGTCCCTTTCCTGGCCAGGAGGCTTTCATGTCCTACCGAACCCGTCCGCGTTCATTCAAGGTTTCTGCCAAAATCCTGCCGCTGGCGCTGGGTGTCGCCCTTGGCCTGTGGCTGGGCTTCATCGCTATCGGCCTGACGCTCTGGGGTGTCTGGCAGTTCGTGCCGCAAGTGCGCGAACCAGTGGCCTCAGTGATCAGCCAGCCGCTCACTGCGCCGGCGCCGGCGCCGGCACAGCCACCGGCCGCTCGCTATCCGGGCGCCCAGGAGCAATCGCCGGAACAGAACCGGATGTTCGAGCAATACCAACAGGCCTTGCAGACCCGACAGGTCGAGGACGCCTTCGACAGCGCCGAGAAAAACCCACGCAACCTTTCCAATCCCAGATGCCAGTTCTGGCTGCAACAGAACCGCACTGCACCTACCGAGAAAAGCCGGGCCAATGTTCTTGAATTCTGCCGCTGAACCCGACAAGCGAACGCTGTTGAACGCCATCGTCGAGCGTCTGGACGTCGACCTGGACATGATCCGGCGCGCCGCCCAGACCGCCTACGAAGCCGCTACTGCGGAAGAGAACATCGCCGAGAACAAATACGACACCCTCAGCCTGGAAGCCTCCTATCTGGCGACCGGACAAGCCCGGCGCATGGAAGAGATCCGTCAGGCGCGCTCGGCCTATCAACAGCTGAGCTTGCGCGATTACGACGCGCAACGCGGCATCCAGGTGAGCAACCTGGTGTTGCTGGAGGATCAGGACGGGCGCCGGCAATGGCTGTTTCTCGGCCCCGAGGCAGCGGGGCTGAAGATTGGCGAAGGGGATGGGTTGGTGACGGTGATTACCCCGCGGTCGCCATTGGGGCAGCAGCTGCTGGGCAAGTTCGAAGAGGATGAACTGGATCTGGCGGTGGGTAATGGGCGGCAGGCATTGGTCATTATTTCCGTGAAATAGAGTTGTTCTTCCGGGCCTCAATCGCTGGCAAGCCAGCTCCCACAGGTTCGCGTAAAGCCTGTGGGAGCTGGCTTGCCAGCGATGAGGCCCGAAAGAGCATCTTGAACTCTGCCTCAGCCCAACGCATCGAACCGCCCCGCCAACCCCTGCACCACAAACTGCTCCATCAGGAAATCCACGAACACCCGGGTCTTCCCCGGCAGCAACCTGTGCTGGGCGTAGTACAACGAAATATTGCCGTCATCCACATACCAGTCCGGCAGCACCCGCAGCAGGCTGCCGCGCTGCAGATACGGCACGGCAAACGGCATGCTCACCAGTGCCACACCCAAGCCCTGCTCCGCCGCCGCGCAGGCCGCTTCGGAATCGCTCATGGTCATGCGCTGGCGCAGGCTCAACGGACTCTGCTCCTGCCAGCGGCTGGTCAACGGCCATGAGCGCACCCGTCCGGTCTGCGGCGAGCGGATCAGGATACCGTCGGCCCTGGCCAGATCCTCCGGCGTGCGCACTTCACCGCAGTTGTCGAGGTACTCCGCCGAGGCCACCAGGATCCGGTGTGCCGGCGCCAGCTTCCTCGCCACTACCCCGGGTGGCAGGTCGAAACCGCCGCCGATGGCCGCATCGAAACCCTGCGCAATCAGGTCCATCTGACGATTATCGAAGTGCCAGTCAGGCGTGATCGCCGGATAGCGCCGCAGGAAATCGCCCAGCATCGGCAGGATATACAGCCGCCCGAACACCGTGCCCATGCTCACCTTCAAGGTCCCCGCCGGTTGCCCTTCAGCGCTTGCCAGGTTGGTTACGGCGTGCTGGATGGTCTGGAAGCTGTCACGCACCTCGGCAAGAAAACGCTGGCCGGCTTCGGTCAGGGTCAGGCTTCGGGTACTACGCTGGAACAACCGCACGCCCAGGCGCGCTTCCAGCCCGGCGACATTCTTGCCCACGGCCGCAGGCGTCAGGCTCAGGCGTCGCGCGGCTTCGGCAAAGCTGCCGACTTCGGCACTGCGGATAAAACACTCGATGCTGGTGAAGGTTTCCATCGGAGATTCCATACCAAGGGTTTATTCAGACTATAGCGATTACCGGCTTATCGAGTGGTAATCACAGGCAGATACTCGGTTCCATTCACAAGGCATCCGGCCTTGTTCCTTCGGAGCATCAAGCATGTCGACTCAACACAACCTCAGCGGCAAAGTGGCATTGGTCCAGGGCGGCTCGCGCGGCATCGGCGCGGCCATCGTCAAACGCCTGGCCGAACAGGGTGCCGCAGTAGCCTTCACCTACGTCAGTTCACAGAACGTCGCCGAACAACTGCAGAACGAGATCCGCCAGGGTGGCGGCAAGGCGCTGGCGCTGAAAGCCGACAGCGCGGACGCCGCCGCCGTGCAGCAAGCGGTGGACCTGGCCGCCGGGCACTTCGGTCGCCTCGATATCCTGGTCAACAATGCCGGGGTCCTGGCGCTTGGCGATGTCGCCGAGTTCAGCCTGGAGGATTTCGATCGCACGCTCGCG
Organism: Pseudomonas sp. GD04058; assembly: GCF_029836855.1. Classification (NCBI taxonomy): domain Bacteria; kingdom Pseudomonadati; phylum Pseudomonadota; class Gammaproteobacteria; order Pseudomonadales; family Pseudomonadaceae; genus Pseudomonas; species Pseudomonas sp. GD04058. The sequence goes on along the minus strand of NZ_JAOECN010000008.1, from coordinate 205,197 downwards.
GTCAACGTGCGCAGCGTCTTCGTCGCTACCCAAGCCGCGCTTCGGCATATGGGCCAGGGCGGGAGGATCATCAATATCGGCAGCACCAATGCCGAGCGCATGCCGTTTTCCGGCGGCGCACCCTACGCGATGAGCAAATCGGCACTGGTCGGGCTGACCCGCGGCCTGGCACGCGACCTTGGCCCGCGTGGCATCACCATCAACAATGTGCAGCCCGGCCCGGTAGACACCGACATGAACCCGGCCGACAGCGAGTTCGCCGACACCCTGATAGGGCTGATGGCGATCGGGCGCTACGGTCATGTCGAGGAAATCGCCGGTTTCGTCGCCTACCTGGCGGGCCCGGAAGCGGCCTATATCACCGGCGCCAGCCTGACCATCGACGGCGGTTTCGCCGCCTGACCTTCACCGCGCCGCCAGATGCCGTTCCAGCAAGCGGATAAAGGCACTGGCGGCCGGGGTCGGGGTTTTCGACCAGATGGCATACACATGACGCACCGGCGCATCGCTGACCGGCAGTACCTTCACGCGCTGGAACCCGGCGGCCACCCGCTCTGCCACCAGCCCCAGGGCGAGCCCGCGCTGGACAAACTTCTCGATCAGGTTGGTGGTCCCCACCTCGAACTGCACGCGGTGACGCAAGCCGGCGGCGGTAAAGGCTTCGTCGGTCTGCCGCCGTGCACCGGTGCCGGCCTGGAAGTCCACCAGCGGCTGGTCCTCCAGTTGCGCCAGTGACAAGCAACTGTGGATAACCAAGCGATGCTCCAGCGGCAGCACTGCCACCAGCTCCTCCCTGGCCAGCAGGCGATGCTCGACCCCGTCCAGCGATTCCCCCGGCCAGACACCGATGAACGCCACATCCAGGCGCCGCTCGCGGACATCGCCGATCATCAGCTCGCTCTTGCCCATCAGCCAGCGGATATCCACCTTCGGGTACTCACGGTGAAAGCCGGCCAGCAGATCGACCAGGTCCAGTTCGGTCAGCGAACTGATCTCGCCGATGGACAAGCGCCCGCGCACTTCACCGGTAGCGGCGGCCACCTCGTCGGCAATCCGCCGAGCCGCATCCAGGGCAATGCGGGCATTAGGCACGAAGGCCTCGCCGGCCGGGGTCAGCCGGACCCGGCGCGAACTGCGCTCGAACAACCGGGTGCCGAGCTGTTCCTCCAGTTTGGCGATCTGATGGCTAAGCGCCGATTGCACTACGTGACAACGCTCGGCGGCGCCAGTGAAGCTGCCGGTTTCGGCAACAGCCAAGGCGTATTCGATCTGCTTCAGATTCATTTATCCATCTGCTTTCGAGATTGATCCGATGACAACTATGCATTGGCGTCATGCTAGTGCATTTCCCATACTGACGGCTCTTGAAAGGAGGCCCCATGAGTTCCACACCCGTCCTGAGTCGCGCCCTGATTCTGCTGATGGCCACCGCCACCGGCCTGGCGGTGGCCAGCAACTATTACGCCCAGCCCTTGCTGCACAGCATTGCCGAACACTTCGGCCTGAGCACCGCCAGCGCCGGCTGCATCGTCATCGCCGCCCAGCTCAGCTATGGCGCCGGCCTGTTCCTCCTGGCGCCGCTGGGTGATTTGTTCGAGCAGCGCCGCCTGATCGTCAGCATGATCAGCATTGCCACCATCGGCCTGTTGATCAGCGCCTTTTCCCCAAGCCTGCCGTGGCTGCTGCTGGGCACCACGCTCACCGGCCTGTTTTCGGTGGTAGCCCAGGTGCTGGTACCGATGGCCGCCGGACTCAGCGAGCCGAGCGAACGCGGCCGGGTGGTCGGCACCCTGATGGGCGGTCTGCTGCTGGGCATTCTTCTGGCCCGCACCGCCGCCGGCTTTATGGCCACCCTCGGTGACTGGCGCAGCATCTATATGCTCGCCGCCGCACTCATGGCCCTCAGCGCCATTGCCCTGTATCGCGCCCTGCCGCAACGTCAGCAGCATGCCGGCCTGGCCTATCCGGCGCTGATCGGCTCGGTGTTCCGGTTGTTCGCCGAAGAGCCGGTACTGCGTCTTCGCTCATTGCTCGGGGCAATTTCCTTCTGCCTGTTCGCCCTGTTCTGGACGCCCCTGGCGTTCCTGCTGAAGGCCGAGCCTTACCAGTATTCCGATGGTGTGATCGGACTGTTCGGCCTGGCCGGTGCCGCCGGTGCCTTGGCTGCCAACTGGGGCGGACGCCTGGCCGATAAAGGCAAGGGCGCGCAAGGCACGACCGTCGGCCTGCTGGTGCAGTTGCTGTCCTGGGTGCCCTTGGCTTTCGCCCCGACCTCGCTGGCGGCATTGCTGGCCGGTGTACTGTTGCTCGACCTGGCGGTGCAATTGGTCCACGTCAGCAACCAGAACGCGGTAATCGCCCTGCGCCCGGAAGCGCGCAACCGCCTTAACGCCGGCTATATCACCTGCTATTTCATCGGTGGCGCCAGCGGTTCGCTGCTGGGTACCCAGTTGTTCCAGGCCTGGGGCTGGAATGGCATCGTTATCGCCGGGCTGGGGATCGGTGTCGTCGGCCTGCTGGTGTGGTGGCTGGGTGGCAACAAAGTTATGCAGGTCAGAACTGTCTGACGGACGCCCTACCCTCCGTCGCCTGGCAATTGACTTGGGGGTATCCGGAGGGCTGAGTAAGCGCTGGTCAACAAGCCCTCTCAAACCTGGATTACCCCCATGACAAGACTCACGGTTCAATCCGGCGATTTCTTGCAAGGTGAAGGCGAGTACCGCAATGGATCGCTCACACTCAAGACCGCCGCGAGCCCTTCACCGGGCGAAAAAATCGCGCTCTCGCGCATCAAGGAAATGAAGGTCGCCAATCAGGAAACCAGCCGCAACCTGGGCAGCGCCCTTGGCTGGGGCTTCGCCGGTTGCCTGATGGCCGGCCCGCTGGGACTGCTCGCCGGGCTCTGGCTGGGCAGCAAGGGCGAGGAAATCACCTTCCTTGCCACCTTCAAGGATGGCCGCAAGCTACTGGCGGTGACCGATGGCAAGACCTGGTCGAAGCTGGACGGCAACTGGCGCCGCCGCATGCAGCCGCGGCAGCTATCGAACTCCTGAGCCCGCATCCTGCCACACCGCTCATCCTCTGCAATGACATGGCAAATCGGGGCACCGCAACGCGGTTGCCCCTGCTAAGATTGCGCCCGCGCCAGCACGCCCTGGCGCAGTGCCATCCCCCTCGCCCGTGCCTTCCTCTCGCCGTACCGGGTCTTCAGCCACCGGCAACTCCGAACGACAACGGTGTGCCCGCTGTCGGCCCCCAAGGAGTTTTGCCGCATGTCCTTGCACCGCCCGTGCCTGCCGCTCAGCCTGCTCACCGCCGGCCTGGCCCTGAGCAACCCGTACGCCTTTGCCGAAGACAGTGTCGTCCTCGATCCGCTGAACGTATCCGACACCAGGGATGAGGGCTATCAGCCGCGTCAGACCCAGGTGGCTGGATTCTCTTCCGCACCGCTGCTGGACACTCCGGCCTCGGTCTCGGTGTTCACCGAACAACTGCTGCAGGATCGCCAGGTGCGCCTGCTCAGCGAAGTGCTGCAAAGCGATGCCTCGGTGGGCGAGTCCTACGCGCCGATCGGCTACTACGAAAACTTCAATGTGCGCGGCTTCAGCCTCGACGCCGCGCACAGCTACAAGATCAACGGCCAGACCATCACCGGCGAGCAGAACGTGGCGCTGGAGAACAAGCAGCAGGTGGAATTGCTCAAGGGCCTGTCCGCGCTGCAAAGCGGCGTGTCGGAACCCGGCGGGCTCATCAACTACGTGACCAAGCGCCCGGAAGACGTGCGCTCGCTGACCTTGTCCAGCAACGAGCAGGGCGAGCGCTATATCGCCACCGACCTTGGCGGCTGGTTCGGCAGCGAACGACAGTTCGGCCTGCGCGCCAACCTGGCGCACGAGGATATCCGCAGCTATGTGGACCATGCCGACGGCCAGCGGGACTTCGCCTCCCTGGCGTTCGACTGGCAGATGAGTCCGAACGCGCTGCTGCAACTGGACGTCGAGTACCAGAGCCGCGAGCAATATTCGGTGCCGGGCTATCAGTTGCTGGGCGGCACCAGCCTGCCGCATGGTATCGACCCGAAGGACCGCCTGGCCTGGCAGGACTGGGCGCACCAGGTGAAGAGCGATTCGCTGAACCTCGGCGGGCGTTTCGAATACCGCTTCAATGATGCCTGGACCGGGGCAGTGAGCGCGTCGCGCAGCCGGGTGGTGATCGATGACTACAGTTCGTTCGCCTGGGGTTGCTACGGTGCGGCCAGTTGTCCCGGCCTGGGCAACACCTTCAGTCCCGACGGCGACTACGACATCTACGACTACCGCAGCCCGGACGACACCCGCCGCACCGACGAAGCCCAGGCCACCCTTGTCGGCCGCTTCGACGCCCTCGGCGTGAATCATGAACTGACACTGGGCACCAGTGCACAACGGCGCACCGTCGATCAGCGTCCGACCTTCAACGAGTGGGTGGGCACCGCCAACATCTATCAAGCAACCCCGGCCTTCGATCCGGCACCAGGCAGCCCCGGCCATACCGAACGACGCCTGGACAGCCGCCAGTACGGTGTGTTTTTCAGTGACCGCATCAGTTTCAACGAACAATGGCAGACAGTGATCGGCGCCCGCGAAGTGCGCCTGGACGAAGAAGCCTTCGGTGAAGACGGTGTCTCGAACCGGCACACGCGCCAGTATGAGTTGCTGCCCAACGCTGCGCTGATCTACAAACCGCGTCCGGACCTGTCCATCTACACCAGCTACAGCAAGGGCCTGTCGTCCGGCGGCACCTCACCGTGGTTCGCCTCCAATGGCGGGGACATCCTCGCCCCGACCACCTCCCACCAGATCGAGCTGGGAATCAAGCGTGACTGGCAGCGCATGAGCTTCAGCGCGGCGCTCTTCCAGTTGCGCCAGGCCTACCAGTATGCCCGGCCCGACGGCGCCGGGAACTTCACCTACGTGCAACAGGGTCAGCAGAAGAATATCGGCCTGGAACTGGGCGCCAGCGGCTGGGCGACCTCGGACCTGCAGATCAATGCCAGCGTCGCCGCGACGCGCGCTCGGGTCGAAGACAGCGGCACCGACGCCTACGACGATCACCAGGCCCTCAACGTACCGCGCCTGCGCGCGGCCTTGCAGGCCGACTACAGCATTCCCGGCGCACCCGGCCTGGCCCTGCTCGGCGGCATGCGCTACAGCGCCAGCAAGTACGCCAACCAGGAAGGTACGGTGGAAGTCGGCGGGTATAGCGTTTTCGACCTGGGCAGCCGCTACAGCACGAAGATCGCCGGGTATGAAACGGTGCTGCGCCTGACTGTGGATAACGTCTTCGACAAGCGCTACTGGCGGGATGTGGGGGATTACCTGGGGGACAACTACCTGTTCCAGGGGGCGCCGCGCACGGCGCGGATTTCGGCTTCGGTCAGTTTCTGAGACCTGCGGAGCTCTTTCGGGCCTCATCGCTGGCAAGCCAGCTCCCACAGGGATCGCATAACCTGTGGGAGCTGCGGGAGAACAACACAAAACCCCGGAATGCAAAAAGCCCCTGGAAACTCACGTCTCCAGGGGCTTTTTGGTACATCGAAAGTGGCGGTGAAGAAGGGATTCGAACCCTTGATACAGTTTCCTGTATACACACTTTCCAGGCGTGCTCCTTCAACCGCTCGGACACTTCACCGGATCTCTTCAAGCAGTTCAGCCTGTCGAGGCGCGCTAATTTAGTCGAAACCTTTTCACTTGGCAAAGGTTTTTTTCAGAATTTTCAGATATTTATGCCAGAGGCTGGAAAACGCTAGGTGAAATGGCAATTTGGCCAATCCCTGCCCTGCTTTGTCCGGCCTTTCAGGCGATTGCCCGCCGGGCGGGCCCGGGAGCGCGATCGGTGACCGCATGGTCAGTCATCGTGCTTTACCTGACCGCAGTGGCTGGGTAACGTCTTGCCACTTTCCCGCCACTTCTCCTTGCAAGGAATTCCGTCATGAGTGAGCTGATCAACTACCACCTCGACGATGGCATCGCGACCCTCACCCTGAACAACGGCAAGGTCAATGCCATCTCGCCCGACGTGATCGCCGCCTTCAATAATGCGCTGGACCGCGCCAAGGAAGACCGCGCCGTGGTCATCGTCACCGGCCAGCCCGGGATCCTGTCCGGGGGCTACGACCTGAAAGTGATGACCTCCAGCCCGCAAGCGGCGATGGCACTGGTCACCGCCGGGTCGACCCTGGCCCGGCGCCTGCTGTCCCACCCCTACCCGATCATCGTCGCCTGCCCCGGGCATGCCGTGGCCAAAGGTGCCTTCCTGCTGCTTTCGGCCGACTACCGCATCGGCGTCGAAGGTCCGTTCAGCATCGGCCTGAATGAAGTGCAGATCGGCATGACCATGCACCACGCAGGCATCGAGCTCGCCCGTGACCGCCTTGGCAAGGCGGCTTTCCATCGCTCGGTGATCAACGGCGAGATGTTCGACCCGGCCGGCGCCGTCGAGGCGGGCTTCCTCGACAAGGTGGTGCCCGCCGAGCAACTGGCCGAAACCGCCTTGGCCGCCGCCCACCAGTTGAAGAAGATCAACATGAACGCGCACAAGAACACCAAGCTGAAAGTGCGCAAGGCCCTGCTGGAAACCCTCGACGACGCGATCATTCGCGACCAGGAACACTTCGCCTGAATTCAAGGCCGGACACATCCTGTCCGGCCTTTCCCGCCACGTTGCCGAACAGTCCGTTTGCCGCCACCGGAGTACACCCGTACACTGCCTCGCGTTTTGTCGAGTGAGTCGTACGATGCTCTTTCTTCCTCGCATGCTCCTGCTGGGTATCCATTTCATCCTGGTGGGCCTGATCGGCCTGGTCATTGGCCTGTGCCGTCCATTCAACCCGGACAATAGCCGTCTCTATGCGCGCCTTTACGCCTGGCCCGCGAGCTGGCTGCTGCGCCTGGAGATCAAGGCCGAGGTGGGACCGCTGTTCGACCAGCCCCCCGGGTGCGTGATCGTTGCCAACCACCAGTCCAATTTCGACCTGTTCGTTCTCGGCCATGTGGTGCCGCCGCGCACCGTCTGCATCGGCAAGAAGAGCCTCGGCTGGATTCCGCTGTTCGGCCAGTTGTTCTGGCTGGGCGGCAACGTGCTGGTTGACCGCAGCAATGCCTACCAGGCGCGCCGTGCCCTGCAAACCACCAGCCGCACCCTGCAAAAAGATACGTCGATCTGGATCTTCCCCGAAGGCACGCGCAATCCCGGCGAGGTGTTGAAGCCGTTCAAGAAAGGCGCGTTCCATATGGCCATCGATGCCGGGGTGCCGATCGTACCGGTGTGCGCCAGCCGCTATGCACGACGCCTGAACCTCAACGGCTGGCGCAAGACCCGGGTGGAAATCCGCTCGCTGCCGCCGATTTCGACCACCGGCATGACCCAGCAGGACATCCCGGCACTGATGGAGCAATGCCGGGCCCAGATGCAGGCGTGCATCGACCTGATGGAGCACGAGCATCGGCAGGGCTGAGCAGTTGCCGTTTCGTCGAGGTCAGACCAAGCTGTCTGACACGTTAAACGAAGGATTCGCACAACCATGGGTCGAGTCGTAGCAGCAGCGGTTTACAGTGCCGGGCGCAAGGTCACCAATATCAGCATCGACGAAGGTGCCGAATGGGCGCGCAAGCCGGGGCACTTCGTGTGGATCGGTCTGGAAGAGCCCAACGCCCAGGAACTGGCCAACCTGCAATGCCAGTTCAACCTGCACGAGCTCGCAATCGAGGACGCCCTGGAAAAACATAGCCGGCCGAAACTGGAAACCTTCGGCGACGCGCTGTTCATCGTCACCTATTCGCCAGTACGCCAGGACGGCAAGCTGGAGTTCATCGAAACCCATATCTTCGCCGGCAACGGCTACATCATCACCTGCCGCAACGGCCATTCGAAGTCCTACGCCCTGGTGCGCCAGCGCTGCGAAGCGCGACCGCTGCTGCTGGAACATGGCGAGGATTTCGTGCTCTACGCGCTGCTGGACTTCGTCACCGAGAACTACCAACCCGTCAGCGAAGCCATCCATGGCGAGATCGAGGAACTGGAGCGCAACGTGCTTTGCGCTTCATTGGTGGAGGAGGACATTCGCCGCCTCCACGGCCTGCGCCGCGACATCCTGCGTCTGCGCCGCTACGTGGCGCCCATGGTGGAAATCAGCGAGGAACTGCAGCGCCTGGCCTTCCCCTTCATCGACAAGAACATGCGCCCGTATTTTCGCGATGTGCAGATTCACGTCACCCGGCAGATGGAGGACCTGGCAGGCATTCGTGACCTGGCCAGCCAGACCATCGAGATCGGCATGTTGCTGGAGTCGTCACGCCAGAGCATCGTGCAGCGCAAGTTCGCCGCCTGGGCGGCGATCCTCGCGTTCCCCACGGCCATCGCGGGAATCTACGGCATGAACTTCCAGAACATGCCGGAGTTGAGCTGGCACTACGGCTATTTCGCCGTTCTGGGCGGGATCGTGGTGGGCTGCACCGCGCTGTACAGCAGCTTCAAGCGTTCTGGCTGGCTTTAGGCTGGGCGACGAAGCGCATCATCCACTCGGCGACGGTCTGGCCCTGGTGGTCGATACCCAGGCTGTCGATGCCTTTGCGGTAGACCTCGGCGCCCAGGTGCTCCTGGCGCAGGTCGAGCAATGCCCGGGAATAGTCGTGGATGAATTCCGGATGGCCCTGGAAACACAGCACCTGATCACCGATGTGATACGCGGCATAGGGGCAGAAGTCGCTGGAGGCGATCACAGTGGCGTTCTCCGGTAGCGCGGTGACCTGATCCTGGTGGCTGATGAGCAGGGTCAGTTCTTCCACCTGCGGGCTCATCCATGGCGCACGGGCCGCCATCACATAGCGGTGGGTGCCGACGCCCCAGCCCTGGGTGGCGCGTTCGGTCTTGCCGCCGAGCAGCAGCGCCAGCAATTGATGGCCAAAGCAAACGCCGAGCAGCTTGTCACCACGCTTGTAGCGATCCAGCAGGAATTCCTTGAGCTTGCCAATCCACGGATCGTCGCCGAACGAATCGGCCTTGCTGCCTGTCACCAGATAGGCATCGAAGACTTCATCCTCCGGCGGATAATGGCCGTTCATCACGTTATAGACGCTGAACTCGGCGGCGATCGGCTGGCGGGTAAACAGTTGCTCGAACATCCGTCCGTAGCCCTGGTATTGCTCGACCAACTCGGGTCGCAGGACGTCGGTTTCCAGGATGCAGATGCGTAGCGACATAGACTTGGCCCTGAACGACAGTGGTGAAAAAACACGGATGCAGCCTGCCGCGATTATTGGTATCAAGCAAGTATTCCCTCGGACGAACGGTCATTTCCTTGCGAGTCGTACGTATAAGCGGCGCATGTGTCTAGTCGGGCGCATCGTGCGTAGATGGCAAAAAGCCTCATAAACGAATGGTCTTTCGCTACCAAAGTACAGACGAAAGCGTTCTAAATCGGCGGTAACGTTGCAGCATCCCAGGTTGTATACCCATTGATAGCAGGTCCGAAACGAGAGCCCGAAGAGGCTTCCACCGGACCGGAGACAGGGACGCCATCCGGCTTGCAGGAATAACAACAAAAAGGCAGACAGCCATGTTCAAACAACACAAGGTACGTCAGGCAGGACTCATTCTGTTCGCCACCACACTGCTGCTGATCCTGCCCAACCTGACACGCCTGTTCGGTTGAGCGATCGTCATTCGGTGTCATCCAGGCTCTGGTGTATGCTGCCGGCCTCACTGGTCGGAGATTGGTCCATGCGCCTTTGCCTCATCTTCCTGCTTGCCTTGGCGAGCCTGCCACTGCATGCCGCACAGCTGAAGCTGGAACTGGGCACCACCAGCACGCAGTGGGACAGCGAAGCCCTGCTCAAGCATCCGCAGGCTCGGGATATTCGAATCGACGAGGATGTTTCCTACAAGAAGGCCATGCACTACCGCGCCGTGCCCCTCGCCGCGCTGCTGGAGGACATCAAGCCCGATGACCACCTGCAGGCCGTGGCCCTCGATGGTTTCGCAGCGGAAATGCCCGCAGCGCCATTGCTCGAAAGCGGCCCGGCACAAGCCTGGATCGCGGTGGAAGACCCTGCACAACCATGGCCAGCGCTGGGCCAGGACAAACCGGGCGCCGGCCCTTTCTATCTGGTCTGGACCAATCCCAAGGCCGGCAATATCAGCCCTGAACAGTGGCCTTATCAGATCGCCACTATCCGCCGTCTCGATCCGGTCGCCGTGCGCTTTCCCGCCCTGCTTCCGGCCAGCGACGCCAGCGCCACGGTGAACCGTGGCTTTGCCCTGTTCCAGAAGAACTGCCTGGCCTGTCATCGCCTCAACGGCGCCGGTGACGCCCAGTTCGGCCCTGACCTGAACCGCCCCTACAACCCCACCGAATATTTCCGCCCCGAATTCCTCCGGCGTTATATCCGCAATCCGCAAAGCCTGCGCCAATGGCCGCAGGCGCGCATGCCAGAGTTCACCGCCGAAGCCCTGCCCGACGCCGATCTCGACGCCCTGCTCGCTTATCTTTCGCACATGGCCAAGCGTAAATCCTGACCCCTACTGGTTGAACCCTGAGGTCACCAGCACATTGGCATGCATCTGCTCATAGCCGCCACCCCGACGCATGCCGCGCACCGGACAGGCGTCCAGGTAATCCAGGCCCACCGCCAGCTTCAGGTGCCGCTCCGGCACGGCGAGCTGGTTGGTGACATCGAAGCTGTACCAGGCGTCGTCCAGCCAGGCCTCGGCCCAGGCGTGGCTGGCCATGTGCTGGTTGTCATTGTCGAACAGATAACCCGAGACGTAGCGCGCCGGTACCTGCAGGCTGCGGGCACAGGCGATGAAGGTGTGGGCGTGGTCCTGGCAGACTCCGGCAGCGCCGGCGAAGGCCTGGGCGGCGCTGGTGTCCACGGCGGTGGCGCCGGGCCGGTAGGCGATATGGTCGTGCAAAGCCCCCATCAGGCCGATCAAGGCACCGCGATCCCGGTATTCGCCACAATGCCGGACAGCGAAGGCGCGCAAGGCTTCATCGGCCTCGGTCAGGCGCGTCGAGCGCAGGAATGGCAGGGGTGAATGGCTGTCCTGCTCGGCTTCCAGGTCCGGGTCGATCTCGACCTCGCCCCGCGCCGCGATCAGCAGGTCGGCATGGGGTTCTTCCAGGCTGAGAACGTGCAGGATATTGCCGAACGGATCGCGCCGTGCCTGCACGGGACGCGGCAGGTCCAGCTGCCATTGCAGTACGCGCTGGCGCTGGTTGTCCGACGGGGTCAGGCGCAGGTACTGGATGCTCGTACGCACCTGGTCTTCATAGTGGTAAGCGGTTTCGTGGCTGATTGTCAGTTTCATACGACCTCCAGGTAGGCGCCGTGAATGGCGTTGCCCAATTCGCGCACCAGCGGGATGTAATGGTTCAACCAGGGATGCAGGCCCTGGGAAAGGACTTCATCGATCCCGGTATAGCGCAGCCGGGCATCCACCTCCGCTGCAAGGCGCTGGGCCGGGCGGCCGTTGGTGCCGTGCAGGCTGGCGAGGATCTGGTCGATTTCTTCGGTACAGGCCCGCAGCGAACGCGGCACATCGGCGCGCAGCAGCAGGAGTTCGGCCACATGGCGCGCGGTGGGGGCATCGCGGTAGATCTCGGTATAGGCCTCGAACGAGGACAGCGCGCGGAGCAAGGCGCTCCACTGGTAATAACCACGGGCGGAGCTGTCGCTGACGGCCTCGGCCGCCTCGCCAAACATCTCGTAGCGGGCATCGAGCAGGCGCAGGGTGTTGTCGGCACGCTCGATGAAGGTCCCGAGGCGGATGAAGCGGAAGGCATCGTTGCGCATGATGGTGCCGTAGGTGGCACCCCGGAACAGGTGCGAGCGCTCCTTGATCCATTCGCAGAAGCGGCTCATGCCGTAGCGCCCCAGGCCCTGCTCGGCGATACCACGGATCTCCAGCCAGGTGGCGTTGATGTTCTCCCACATGTCGGCGGTGATCTTGCCGCGTACCGCATGGGCGCAGGCCCGCGCGGCGCCGAGGCAGCTGTAGATGCTCGCCGGGTTTTCCGGGTCGAGGGCGAAGAAATGCAACAGGCGCTCGGCGTGGAGCTGGCCGTGGCGTTCCAGGTAATCGTCCAGGGTGCCGGTGATGCGCAGGGCCAGGGTCATTTCATCGAGGCCGTCGCCGCGCCCGTCCTGGGGCATCAGCGACAGCGAATAACTGACATCGAGCATGCGCGCGAGGTTTTCCGCGCGCTCCAGGTAGCGCGACATCCAGTACAGGTCGGAAGCGGTTCTGCTGAGCATGGTTCAGTCCTCCACCACCCAGGTGTCCTTGGTACCGCCGCCCTGGGACGAGTTCACCACCAGCGAGCCTTCGCGCAGGGCGACGCGGGTCAGGCCGCCCGGGACCACGCGGGTCTCGCGGCCGGACAGGACGAACGGCCGCAGATCGATATGCCGCGGCGCGATGCCGTTCTCGACGAAGGTCGGACAGGTCGAGAGCGACAGGGTTGGCTGGGCGATGTAGGCCGCCGGCCGGGCCTTGATGCGCTCGGCGAAGGCGGCGATCTCGGCCTGGGTCGAGGCCGGCCCGACCAGCATGCCGTAGCCGCCGGATCCCTGGGTTTCCTTGACCACCAGCTCCGGCAGGTTGGCCAGCACATGAGACAGTTCGGCGGGGTTGCGGCATTGCCAGGTGGGGACGTTCTTCAGGATCGGCTCCTCGTCGAGGTAGAAACGGATCATCTCGGTGACATAGGGATAGACCGACTTATCATCGGCCACCCCGGTGCCGATGGCATTGGCCAGCACCACGTTGCCGCAGCGATAGGCGGACAGCAGGCCGGGCACGCCGAGCATGGACTCGGGGTTGAAGGCCAGGGGATCGAGATAGGCGTCGTCGAGGCGTCGGTAGATCACGTCCACCGGCTTGGGACCACCCGTGGTGCGCATGAATACCCGCTCGTCACGGACGAGCAGGTCGGCCCCTTCCACCAGTTCCACGCCCATTTCCCGTGCCAGGAATGCATGCTCGAAGAAGGCACTGTTGAAGCGCCCCGGCGTCAGCACCACGACGCTGGGGTTATCCAGCGGGCTGGAACTCTTCAGGGTTTCCAGCAGCAGGTTGGGGTAATGATCGATGGGCGCGATGCGCTGGACGGCGAACAGTTCGGGGAACAACCGCATCATCATCTTGCGGTCCTCGAGCATGTAGCTCACCCCGCTGGGGGTTCGCAGGTTGTCTTCGAGGACGTAATAGGTGCCGTCGCCATCGCGCACCAGGTCGACCCCGGAAATATGCGCGTAGAGGTCGCGGTGCAGGCTCAGGCCCTGCATCGCCAGTTGGTACTGGTCGTTGGCCAGGACCTGCTCGGCGGGGATAATCCCGGCACGCAGGATGCGCTGCTCGTGGTACAGGTCGGCGAGGAACATGTTCAGCGCCTTGACCCGCTGGATACAGCCGCGCTCCACCACCCGCCATTCGCTGGCGGGAATGGCCCGGGGAATGGTGTCGAAGGGGATCAGGCGCTCGGTGCCCTGCTCGTCGCCGTAAAGCGTGAAGGTGATACCGGCGCGGTGGAACAGCAGGTCAGCCTCGCGACGCCGTTGTGCCAGCAGCTCCGGGGGAGTCTCCCCCAGCCAGCGGGCGAATTCCCGATAATGCGGACGGAGCTGACCGTCGGCGGCGTACATCTCATCATAGAAACTGCGAATCATGCCGAACTCCTTGTCACCCGTGCCCAAGGAATATCGCAAAGCCCGTGCCAGCAACAATAAGGCTTGTGAATCAAGCGGTTGCAAAGATTCAGGAAAGAGGCCGCACCAGACTTGTGCAGCTATCGCTACGCCTATGGGGCGTACGCTTCATTGCGAAGCGCGGGTGAATCCGGGGCCGCGCCAGGCGCCGCCCCGGAACGGGTTTCAGGTCAGCACACGCTCCTGCTTGACGCCCCAGCCTTGGGCCTCACCACCCAAGGGCCGGATCACTGCTTCGAAATCATGCTCGAATTCGCCGATCCCGCCATGGGTGGCGTACATGATCTTTTGCAATTCCAGTTGCCAACCTTCGTCGCTCTCGTGCACCGAGGCACACAGCGACTCGCCACGAAACTTGCCTGCAGCCCTGCGCGCCCGTTCCTCGTCCGGGAATACCGCGTAAAACTCGATGGGATGGATTTGGGTGAAATCGAAGCCGCCTTCTTTCATGCGGCGCAGCACGATGCTGCTGATGTCTTCGTACAGGTTGCTCATTGAATCGTCCTCCTCAATCACGATGGATAGACTTTCGGCGCGTTCACGCCACCCCGTTTACCTTGCGGCCGGGGTCTCGAGCGGATGTAACGACGGCAACGGCCGGCGCCGGAAAAACGACGACCATGTGTTCAGCGTAGCGTCAGGCTGGGCACATCGCCAGCCTGACGCTCAGGGCATTTCAGTGATGCCGGTGATGACCACTCCGCTCTGCTCCTTCAGCCACTTGGCAGTAGGGCTTTCAGCGCGGTCCTGGAAATCGTTGAGGTCGAGCTCGTCCATGATCGGGAACAGGTGGCCCCTTACCTGCCGCGCAGCGTCTTCGATGCTCGGGCGGTTTTCGCAAGCGAACAGCAACGCGGTGCGCTCGCCCTTCTGGTCCACGAAAGTGATTTCCCACTCTTTCATCTGGCGTTGTCCTCGAATGGAAGTACGGCCTACCTTCCGTTGACCTTGGCCAGTGGGTGTTGTTCCGGTTTTTTCATCCAACCGGCAGCTAAAAAAAAGACCCCGGCAATGCCGGGGTCCTTGGGTTAGCCAATGCTCGGGAAATCAGTCCGGAATACCGTGGACCACACCCGCAGTGTTATCCAGCAGGCTCTTGGTGGCCGTCTGGATGAAGGCCTCAAGCTTCTTCTGCATTTCGCTCTTCTGCGGGCCATCGATCAACTCGGCCTTGAACTCGCTGCCCACCTGGTAACGGTACAGCCGCGGTTCCATGTCCTTGGACTCGATCAGCAACTGATCGCCCTGGAACAAGCCGACGATCTGCTCGCTGCCCGACGGCTTGACCATGCCGATGCCCTGGTCGCCCTCGGGCAGGTTGAGCAGGTCGCGTCCCCAGCACTGATGACGGGTCTCGCCACCAAGACGGCCCATGATGGTCGGCACGATATCGATCTGGGTGCCCACGGTGTGGTCACGCTTGCCGAATTTTTCCTGGATGCCAGGAGCGATCAGCAGCAGCGGAACATTGAAGCGGCCCAGGTCCAGTTCAGTGACCTGCTGTGCATTGCCGAAGCCATGGTCGCCGACGATGACGAACAGCGTCTCCTTGAAATACGGCTCCTTGCGCGCCTTTTCGAAGAACTGGCCCAAGGCCCAATCGGAGTAGCGCATCGCCGTGAGGTGCTCGTCGAGACGCCCGAAACCGGTTACCGGCTCGACCGGCAGGTTCTTCGGCAGCGCGTACGGGGTGTGGTTGGACAGACTCTGCAGCAGCGCATAGAAGGGCTTCTTGCCGTAGTTGTGCGCCAGTTCCTGGGCGCCGCGGTCGAACATGTCCTGGTCGGACACCCCCCACGTCGGGTCGGAGAAGACCGGATTGACGAAGTCGTTGCGGCCGATGAAGGTGGTCATGCCCTGGTTGCCGAAGAAACCGGACTGGTTGTCCCAGGCGAAATCACCGTTGTACACGTACACGTCGTCGTAGTCGCGGGCGCTGAGCAGCGCCGGTAGACCGGAGAGCTTGTGGCCGCCTTCCGGGGTCTGCATCAGGTATTCGAAGCCCGGCAGGTTTGGGAAGCAGGCCATGGTAGCAAACATGCCCTGGTGGGTATGGGTACCGTTGGAGAAGAAGCGGTCGAACAGCAGGCCCTCCTCGGCCAGCTTGTCGAAGTACGGGGTAATGTTGCCTTTGCCACCAAGGGCGCCGACCGAGTGTCCGGCGAAACTCTCGAGGAGGATCACCACCACGTTCTTGATTGGCAGGGTCTTGTCCGCGGGCGGGGTGAAGTCACGGCGGATCGCCGCGCTGTCGGCATCGACCAGCTTGTCGTTTGGGGTCAGCAGCATCTCGCGCACGGTCTGCTGGGCAACCTGCGGATCGAGGGTGGCTTTCCAGATGTTGTCGCGGTCTTCGGAGAAACGGCTCTTGGCCGCATCGATCAGGGTCAGGGTGCCGTTCAGGCCCAACTGGTTGACGAAGTTGGAATCGGTAGTGAAGGCATCGCCCCAGCGCATCGGCGGCCCCTGGCGCAAGGTGCCACGGGCGGCGACCACGGCCACCAGCAGGATCATGAAGAACACCACGCCGCGCACATACCACGGCGCAACGCTGCGCACCCCGGCAAGGTTGCTCTGGTACTGGCCGCGGGGCCGGGTCAGGCGATCGATGGCCTTGAATGCCAGGCTCATGATCACCGTGCCGGCGACCCAGGCCAGCAGGTAGCGAACCACCGGGAACCCGTACCAGATCATGCTGGAAACGGTCTTGGGGTCTTCCTTGATGTACTGGAATACCAGGCCGTTCAGGCGCTGGTGGAACTCGCGATAGAAGTCCATCTCCACCAGGCCGAGGAACAGCGTGGCGCTGCCGGCGATGGTCAACCACAGGCGGAACAGCCCGCGAGCCGCCATGGCCCGGGCGCTGAGGATTGCCAGCAGCAACGGAATGCTCAGGTACACCACCACCCGCAGGTCGAAGCGCAGGCCGTTTAAGAAGCCTTCGGCAACCGTCGAATAGGGTGTGTCGCCGATCATGTCGCGGTTATAGACCAGCAGCGCGAAGCGCACGGCGCTGAGCATCAGCATGATCACCAGGCCGCACAGGAAGGTATAGAGCAGGTGTGATTTGACCGTCGGTTGCAGGCGCGAGGCGTCCGTTTTAGCCATGAAATGGAAGGTCCCTGGAATTCTGGTTATAGAAAGCACATCGAAGCCAGGCGGCGCCGCTCCGAGAGGATTTCCGGATGGCCAGCCACTGGACGGATGGGTAAAAGCGCGCGCGATTGTCCGCAATCGATTGTGAAAATTTCGTTGAGGCAACGCAAAGCGCGGATCAGGCTAGCCGGGTTGCCCGGCCAACACAAATCCGCGTGCAAAACCGGGACGTTGCGCTAGCGTGGTGTTTTCACGCTAGATGCGAACGTCGCCGCGCGGCCCGGCGATGGCCCAGATGATCAGGCCGAGCACGGGGAGGAGGATGATCAGCAGGATCCACAGGACCTTGGCTCCGCCACCGGCGCTGCTCTTGACCACATTAAGGATCGCCCAGATGTCGAGGGCGAGGATGACCAGGCCGGCAAGGCCATTGAACGTCGAACCCATGTTGAAACTCCCAATTCAAGCTGTAGCAAAGAATAGCTGGCTATCGGCCTTATAGACGCGCTTGTTTCATCGGCGTTCCGAGGCCTTGGTTACACTCGCTTGCAATTGTTCTGGAGATTCCTGCATGCCCCCTTCCCATGCCTCATCCGCCCCCGCTTCGCTCCCTGGTGCCTGGCTGCAACAGGCACAAGCATCGCCGTGGCTCAGCGCCGGCCTAGGCCTAAGCCTGCTGGCGGTGTTGTGGCTGATGGGGGCCAGTGCGTGGAACGCCATCCACGGCGATCATCAGGAAAACCTGCACATGGCCATGCTCGGCGGCCTCGCCGGTTTTTCCGCCACCGCCCTCGGCGCAGTGCTGGCGGTGATCCTGCGTGAGGTCAGCTCGCGTACCCAGGATGTGATGCTCGGCTTTGCCGCCGGGATGATGCTCGCCGCCAGCTCCTTCTCGTTGATTCTCCCGGGGCTCGATGCCGCCCGCGAGATCACCGGAAACGGCCCGCTCGCAGCGCTGACGGTCGTGCTGGGCATGGGTCTGGGCGTGCTGCTGATGCTTGGCCTAGACCGCTTCACGCCCCATGAACACGAGAGCACCGGCCCTTGCGGGCCGCAATCGGAACGCATCAACCGGGTCTGGCTGTTTGTCCTGGCGATCACCCTGCACAACCTGCCGGAAGGCATGGCCATTGGCGTGAGCTTCACCAATGGCGATCTCAACGTCGGCCTGCCGCTGACCAGCGCCATCGCCATCCAGGACATTCCCGAAGGCCTGGCGGTGGCCCTGGCCTTGCGCGCCACCGGCCTGTCGAGCCTGAAAGCCGCCTTGGTGGCGATCGGTTCCGGGGTGATGGAGCCCATTGGCGCAGTGATCGGCCTGGGCATTTCCAGCGGCTTCGCCCTCGCCTACCCGGTCAGCATGGGCCTGGCGGCCGGTGCGATGATTTTCGTGGTGTCCCACGAAGTGATCCCGGAAACCCACCGCAATGGCCATCAGACCTCGGCAACTCTCGGCCTGATGGGTGGCTTCGCGGTGATGATGTTCCTCGATACGGCTCTCGGCTAGCGGGCTGCCGTCAGACGTGCACCGCAACCCTCAGCGCTTCCAGGGCCGGCGCGGCGGCAATGTTCAACTCGGCGCAGAGCTCCAGCACCCGCGCCAGGTCGTCGCCGCAGACCAGGACCATCTGCAGTTCATCGTCGAGCAACTGGCTGAAGTTGACCAGCACGTAGCCACCGGCTTCCTTGTTCATGCTGCCCATCTGCACCTGGATGCGGTTTAGGGCAGTCAGTGCCTCGACCTTGGCCAGTTGCCTGGGCTTGAAATTGAACGGCACGCTCTTGTCGAAGGAAGCGACGATGGCGGCGAACAGGTCTTCGTAGGTGTCGGCCTGGAACAGCACGGTATCGGGCAGGCTGCCGACTACTACCCATTCGCCCAGGGGAATGGGGAACGTGTCGTCGTAATTGATATCCGGGTTGGCAGCGAGGAAACCTTCCGGATCGGCATAGGCCTGGGCCGCTTCTTCGGCGATGCGCTGGATATCCTGTTCGGACATGCAGCCGGAGCTGATCTTGCCGATCAGTTCGGCCAGTTGGTTTTTCATGGGACGTTCCCGGATGCTGGAAAAAAGGCGGCAAGGATAGCCGCCACCGGGTCAGTCGGCCAGCGCTCGCAGCCGCGCGGCGGTTTCCGTGGCGCCCATGGTCAGCGCCGAGGCCAGGGCATCGGCGCCACGAGCATCGCGACGGGTGGGGTCGGCGCCCTGTTCGAGCAGGTAATCGACGATGGCAAGCCGATTGAACATCGCTGCCATCATCAATGCGGTACGCCCGTCGCCCGCGGCGGCATCGGCGTCACCGCCATGTTCCACCAGCAGGCGGACCATCTCCAGATTGCCCTTGAACGCCGCCCCCGCGACCGGCAGCTGGCCGTTGTCGTTGGCCAGCAACGGATCGGCGCCATGCTCCAGCAGCACCCGAACAGCATCGAGATGGCCGTGGTAACTGGCTAGCATCAGCAGGGTATCGCCCTTGTGGTTGCGCAGATTGGGCGGCAGGCCTTTTTCCAGCAAGCGCCGGAGCATGCCGGCATCACCCTGGCGAGCACGCTCGAAAACCTCTTCAGCAAAGGCCTGCTGCTCATCGGCACTCATGCTGACGGGTTGCTGGTCGGACATTAGGAACCTCCTGGACGGTACAAAGCCAAATTGTTTGTCAGGGATTGATCCGTAAAGCCCGAGAATAATTCCATCCAGTCAATGGGAAAGATGATCTTGCAAATTGCACTGTGCAAATTGCACGACCTTGCACGATGCACGAAGGCGTTTATTGCCATCATTGACAAGCTATTGATTTAAAAGGATTTTTTATTGCATTGAAGCTGGCACGCAGGCTGCAACTATCACTCCATGTCTGCCACCCACAGCCAAGGAGCTGATATGGACCTCATTCAGGAAAAATTCGCCTCGGTATTCTCCGCCTACCAAGTCACCACCCAGGCCCGCCCTGACGGCGGCATCCTGCTGACCTTGCGCGCTGCGGACGGCAAGCAGACCAAGCGTTGCCTGTCCTACGCCCAACTGCACAACGCCGAGCAACTGTCGTGGGCGATCAGCGCGATTCGCCGTGACCTGGCCGAACAGGCCAGTGAACTGCCAGTGATTTCGATGCTGCAAAGCCAGCAGCGCTTTGCCTTGCCGACCTACCGCTAAAGAACAAGCAACACGGAAACTTGTGGGAGCGGGTTCACCCGCGATTGCGTCGGTGAAGCCACTAACGCGATCGCGGGTGAACCCGCTCCCACAAAGTCCCTGCCAAATGCTTTAGAACGTGTCATCCAAGCCTGGATAGTCGAGGGAACCCTTGTCTCCGGTCATCCGAGCCCTCTCCCCTTCCTTGCTCAAGAACCGCACCAGCACCAGGTTCGGCTGCTCACCGATGTCGAACCACTGTGCCACGCCCGCCGGCACAACCAGCAGATCACCGCGTTCGCCGATCAATCCGTAGACATACTCGCCGATGCGAATGTTCACCAGCCCACGCCCGCTGACGAAGAAACGCACATCGTCGCCCGCATGCGTGCGCTCATCGATCAGGCCGGCACGCAGTTCTTCCTTTTGCGGATGCTCCGGATTGACACTGAGCACTTGCAGCACGGTTGCGCAAAACTCGCTACGCAAGGCCTGTATTTGCTCGCCCAGGCTGGCGGTAACCTCGGCCTCGACCGTCCCGGGGCGAATGCGCTGCGTCACCTCGCGCTGCTCGAAACGCACGCCCTGCTCGGCCAGGGTCGTGGCGATATCGTCGGCATGGGTGAGGACCTTGTTCGGCGTATCGGGGGTGGACTGGTGGTAAACGCTGAGGATGCTCAAGGGGCAACTCCTGATCTTTCGAAAGCTCGGAAGAACGCTAGACCGCGTCCTCTTTCAACCGGGCCGCAATGATAACGGCTGCGGCCAGCGCCGCGACGCTGGCAATACTAAAGGTGATGGTCGGCCCCAGGGCCTTCCAGCTGTAGCCCGCGTATAACGCACCAAGCGCGCCGCCGGTGCCGGACAGCGCCGCGTAGAACGCCTGGCCCTGCCCTTGCTGGCGTGCGCCGAAGCTGCGCTGGACGAAGGCGATGCAGGACGCATGGAACGCGCCGAAAGTCGCCGCGTGCATCAGTTGCGCCAGCAACAGCACCAGCAGATGCTCGGCGAACGCGCCCAGCAGCCACCAGCGCAGTGCCGCCAGCAGGAAGCTGGCGAGCAACACCCGACGCAGGGAAAACCGCGCCAGGATCCGGCTCATCACCACGAACAACAGCACCTCCGCCAGCACGCCCAGGGCCCACAGCATGCCGATGATGCCGCGACTGTAGCCGAGGCTCTCGAGATGCAGGGTCAGGAAGGTGTAGTACGGACCATGGCTGAGTTGCATCAAGGCGACGCAGGCATAGAAGGCCAGCACGCCGGGACGGCCCAGTTGCTGGAGAAAGCCGCCGCTGGAAGGCAGTTCGGCGTGCTCCGCAGGCTGTGCATTGGGCACCCACAGGCTGGCGCAGACGATACCGGCCATGATGCACACCAGCGCCACCGGGTAGACGTCCAGGCTCAGCCACTCGAACAGCCGGCCGAGGCCTACCACGGTGAGGATAAAGCCGATCGAGCCCCACAGGCGGACCTGGCTGTAGCGCCCGGTCTGGCCTTGCAGGTGCGCCAGGGTGATGACCTCGAACTGCGGCAGCACGGCATGCCAGAAGAACGCATGCAGCGCCATCACCAGCGCCAGCCAGGCATAGCTCTTGTCGACGAAGATCAGGGCGAAACTGCCCAGAGTGCATAACGCCCCCAAGCGCACGATCAGCAGGCGCTGGCCGCTGCGATCTCCCAGCCAGCCCCACAGGTTGGGGGCCACGCAGCGCATCAGCATGGGGATCGCGACCAGCTCGCCGATCCGTGCACTGGAGAAACCGAGATGGTCGAAATACAACGCCAGAAACGGCGCGGTGGCGCCGAGCAGGGCGAAATAGAACAGATAGAAACTGGACAGCCGCCAGTAAGGAAGCGCCACGGCTAGCGAGCCGTGGCGCAAGGGATGAAGCAGTGCATCAAAGCTGGCCCAGTACCGGCGTGCTCACCCGTACATCGGCGTTCTGCCCGCGATGGCGCAGCAGGTGGTCCATCAGCACGATCGCCATCATGGCCTCGGCGATCGGCGTGGCGCGGATGCCCACGCAAGGATCGTGACGGCCCTTGGTGATGACGTCGACCGGATTGCCGTCCTTGTCGATGGAGCGACCCGGGGTGGTGATGCTCGAGGTCGGCTTCAGCGCCAGGTGGGCGACGATCGGCTGGCCCGAGGAAATCCCGCCGAGGATGCCGCCGGCGTTGTTGCTGAGGAAGCCTTCCGGGGTCAGTTCGTCGCGATGCTCGGTACCGCGCTGGGAAACACAGGCGAAACCGGCGCCGATTTCCACGCCCTTGACCGCGTTGATGCTCATCAGCGCATGGGCCAGCTCGGCGTCGAGACGGTCGAAGATCGGCTCGCCCAGGCCCGGCATCACCCCTTCGGCCACCACGGTGATCTTCGCGCCGACCGAGTCCTGGTCACGGCGCAACTGGTCCATGTAGGCCTCCAGTTCCGGCACCTTGTCCGGGTCGGGGCTGAAGAAGGCGTTCTCTTCCACCGAGTCCCAGGTCTTGAACGGTATTTCGATCGGGCCCAACTGGCTCATATAGCCGCGAATGCGGATGCCCTGGCTGGCCAGGTATTTCTTGGCGATGGCGCCAGCAGCCACGCGCATGGCGGTTTCCCGTGCGGAACTGCGACCGCCGCCGCGGTAGTCGCGCTCACCGTACTTGTGGTGGTAGGTGTAGTCGGCATGGGCCGGGCGGAACAGGTCCTTGATTGCCGAGTAATCCTTGGACTTCTGGTCGGTATTGCGGATCAGCAGGCCGATGGCGCAGCCGGTTGTGCGACCTTCGAACACCCCGGACAGGATCTCCACCTCGTCGGCTTCCTGGCGCTGGGTGGTATGGCGGCTGGTGCCGGGCTTGCGCCGGTCGAGGTCGCGCTGCAAATCCTCCAGCGAAATCTCCAGGCCCGGCGGGCAGCCATCGACAATGGCGACCAACGCCGGACCATGGCTTTCGCCAGCGGTGGTGACAGTGAACAGCTTGCCGTAGGTATTGCCGGACATGCAGACGCTCCGCGAATCAGCCTGATTTGAACAAGGCCGCCAGTATACGCAGGCTAACCAATCAGTTCATCCCTGATAGCGAACCTTCCCAGGCCGCTTCGGTCATACGGGCATCCCTCCACGTGTGTCCGATAATGCCGCGCCTTGCCGCCCTCCTCCTGATGTTCCTTTGCTGTACAGCCCAGGCCGCTCCGGCGGTGTTCCAGCGTCCGGTCAGCCTCGATACCGGCCAGGGCATCCTGCATGGCAGCCTGCTGCTGCCGCGCAGCGACACGCCTCCGCCAGTGGTGCTGATCATCGCTGGCTCCGGCCCCACGGACCGCGATGGCAACAACCCGGCCGTGGGACGCATCGATATCCTCAAGCGCCTCGCCCTGCAACTGGCGCGCAATGGCATCGCCAGCGTGCGCTACGACAAGCGCGGGGTTGCCGAGAGCCTGGCGGCGACACCGGACGAGCGCAACCTCAGCGTCGAGCGCTATGTAGCCGACGCTGTCGCCTGGAGCCGCAAGATCAAAGCCGATCCACGCTTCGGTCCGCTGATCCTCCTGGGTCACAGCGAAGGCGCGCTGATCGCCAGCCTGGCGGCAACACCCGCTGCTGCCGACGGCGTGATTACCCTGGCCGGCAGCGGCCGGCCAATCGACCAGGTACTGCGCGAACAACTGGCCGAGCAACTGCCGCCTGCCGAACTCAAGCGCGCCGAGGCCGTGATCGACCAGCTCAAGGCCGGCCGGCAAAGCGAGCGGTTGCCTGCGGTACTGAAGGATGTCTTTCGTCCCAGCGTGCAGCCCTACCTGATCTCCCTGTTTCGCCAGGACCCGGCTGCCGCGTTCTCCAGCGTGAAGGTACCGGCCCTGATCCTCCAGGGCCGTAACGACATCCAGGTCAGTCCTGCCGATGCCCGTGCACTGCATGCGGCCAAGCCCGATGCGCAGCTGGCGCTGATCGACGGCATGAATCATATGCTGCGCATCAGCCCGCCGGGCATAGGCCAACAGCGCGACGCCTACACCAACCCCGAGTTGCCCCTGGCCAGCGCCCTGGGCGAGCGGATCGTCGCGTTTGTGCAGCAGTTGGCAACCCGTTAAGCAAATTTGCCCTCCAGTCCTCGCCGCCGCGGCCGATAAGCCGATGCAGGCACCGCCATTGCAGGCTGCCTGGCGCGCATAAAAGAGGACCGCCTTGATGACAGATGCACCCACCCAGGACGCTGCCGAAGCGACCGACGAACCGGTTGCGCCGGAACCCGCTCCGTTGCCCTGGGCGGACCTTGCCCCGGAGCACTTCCAGTTGCTGCGCCTGGCGCCGCTGCCCACCGACCGCAACAGCGGCCCGCGCCCGCTGCGCTTCGTCCAGTACGGTTATGCCGAACGGCACAGCAAGGAGCACAGCCTGCTGCGCATGGAGATTCGCCTGCCCGGGCAGAAAACGCGCAAGGAACAGAATGTCCTAGACATCCGCGTCGATCACGCCGAGCGCCTGGTAACCGTGGGCCCCGACAGCGGGCTGCAGGTCGAACCGCTGAACCGCGGCATCGGCCGCTTCCTGGTGGCCCAGGGCGTGCAATGGGCCCAGCGGCGCTGGTCGGGCTATCGCCTGGAAGGCGGGTTGCTGGCGAACAAGGACGCCCTCAACGAAGACACCCGGCTGCGCCGCGACCACGTGCTGCATGCCAGCGGTATCGAGGTGGAGTACGCCGACGCCCAGCACCTGAAAGGGCGCTACGTGGAAACCCAGGTCGGCCAGCTCAAGGGCGGCTGGAACACCGACAAATTGCAGCGGGTCGACATCATCGATGCCGCCAACATGCTCCAGCAGGCCGAGCAGAAGCTGCATGAGAAGGAAGCGCAACTGCGCGAGCGGGACGAACGGGTCGCCAAGTTCAAGCGCGAGGACAGCGGGCTGCGCTTTACCATCACCTGCCTGGTGGCGTTCGCCGTGTTCCAGGCCGGGTTGCTGATCTGGATCGCAACACATCGCTGAAAATACACCGCGTACCCTGTGGGAGCGGGTTCATCGGAACGCCGAACCGCCGCGATTGCGTCGGTGAATTCACTACCGCAATCGCGGGTAAACCCGCTCCCACAGGGTCTGCGTGGTTCTTTAGACCCGCGAGGCGAACAGCGCCTGGTGCTTGCGGCATTGCTCGGCAGTCAGCATGAACACGCCGTGGCCGCCACGCTCGAACTCCAGCCAGGCGAAATCCACTTCCGGATACAGTTGCTCGACATGCACCTGGCTATTGCCCACCTCGACGATCAACAGGCCCTTCTCGGTCAGGTGATCGGCAGCTTCGGCCAGCATGCGCCGGACCAGATCCAGGCCATCGTTGCCACAGGCCAGGCCCAGCTCGGGTTCGTGGTGATATTCCGCCGGCATGTCGGCGAAGTCCTCGGCATCGACATAGGGCGGGTTGGACAGGATCAGGTCGAAACGCTGGCCCGGCAGGCCGGAGAAGCCATCGCCCTGGACGGTATAGACACGCTGCTCCAGGCCATGGCGCTCGATGTTCTGGTTGGCCACTTCGAGCGCATCGAAGGAGAGGTCGGCCAGCACCACTTCGGCGTCGGGGAACACGTCGGCGCTGACGATGCCGATGCAACCGGAACCGGTGCATAGATCGAGAATCCGCGCAGGTTCGGCGGCCAGCCAGGGTTCGAAGCGCTTTTCGATCAGTTCGCCAATCGGCGAACGCGGCACCAGCACACGCTCATCGACAATGAACGACATCCCGCAGAACCACGCCTCGCCCAGCAGGTAGGCGGTGGGCACACGGTCTTCGATGCGGCGCTTGAGCAGGCGCTGCAGCTTGACCAGTTCGTCGTCCTCCAGGCGGCAATCGAGGTAGCTGTCGGCCACTTCCCAAGGCAGGTGCACCGCGCCCAGCACCAGCAGGCGGGCCTCGTCCCAGGCGTTGTCGGCGCCATGCCCGAAGAACAGCTCGTGTTCATGGAAACGGCTGACAGCCCAGCGAATATGATCGCGCAACGTGCGCAGGCGGGAAGTGATCACGGCAGACTCCTTGAAAGACGACCGACGATTCTACCAGCCCCGCGCCGTGATGGGCCGCCACCACAAAAATGAGCCAATCGCTGACATGGCTGAGAGCCACTAACTACGCCACTTGTACGCTAAGCGATTCACATCGGCGGCCAAGCAGGGGAGAATAGCCAAAAAGCCCTAGCCAAAGGAGCCCTTGATGTCTGTTCCAACGACCATGTTCCACCTCAGTGGACGCGGCTATCCGCCAGCGAAGCTGAGCAACGCCAGCCTGGTGATCATCGATGCCCAGAAGGAATACCTGAGCGGCCCCCTGGCGCTGTCGGGCATGGACGAAGCCGTGGCGAACATCGGCAAACTGCTCGAAGCGGCCCGCAGGGCCGGCCGGCCGATCATCCATGTGCGGCATCTGGGTACCGTCGGTGGCCTGTTCGATCCGCAAGGTCCGCGTGGCGAGTTCATTCCGGGCCTGGAACCCCGCGGCGACGAAATCATCATCGAAAAACGCATGCCCAATGCGTTCAAGAACACCCGGCTGCACGAAACCCTGCAGGAACTCGGTCACCTGGACATCATCGTCTGCGGTTTCATGAGCCATTCCAGCGTCAGCACCACCGTGCGCCGGGCCAAGGACTATGGCTACCGCTGCACCCTGGTCGAGGATGGCTGTGCCACCCGCGACCTGCCGTTCAAGGGCGGCGTCATACCTGCCGCACAGATCCAGCAGAGCGAAATGGCGATCATGGCCGACAACTTCGCCTGCGTGGCGCCCGTCGACAGCCTGATCTGATCCGGCTGGCGTACGGAACCACCTCGACGATTACCGGTCGAAACCCGGATATCCACTGAGGAGATCGGCATGAAAATATCCGACGGTTTCGACGCCAAACGCCTGCGCCCGCGCCAGCCGGGCGCCTGGGGTTCGCGCCTGGCCGCGATGTTCGCCATGCTCCTGACCACCTGCGGCGTGCTATTGGCCATGGCCGGTGCCGCCAGCCTGCTGGGGCGCCCCGCTGCCCTGGGTGAACTCAACGACAATCCCGCCGCCGCCAGCCTGATCCTGCTTGGTGGCCTGCTGGTTCTTTACCTCGGCGTCTGGGTCTGGCGCCGTCGCCGCCTGCGCCTGCGTCGTGGCCGGGAGCTCGGCCTGTCCCCGCATTTGATGAAAAAACACGACTGACTGCGTAGACTCTGCGCGGTTCCGGCGGAGGCCTTACATGCAAGACGATGATTTTTCCCTGTTCACAAGCGAGATGCGCGGCGTCAAGCCGATCAAGCATGACCGCGCCGATATCGGCAAGCCCAAGGCCGATCGCAAGCAGCTCGCCAGCCTGAGGCAGAACGCCACGGTGCGCAGCGACCAGCCCGTGGTCGACGGCCTGTCGGACCAGTTCGTCATCGATGTCGGCCCTGAAGACGACCTGCACTGGAGCCGCGACGGCGTCCAGGAAAGCCAGATGCGCAAACTCAAGATCGGCCAGATTCCCTTCGAAGGCAGCCTCGACCTGCACGGCATGAGCGTGGAAAAGGCCCGGGAGATCCTCTGGGACTTTCTTGCCGAGGCCACCCGCTTCGAAATCCGCTGCGTGCGCGTCACCCACGGCAAGGCCGTGCGCCTGGACGGCAAGCGGCCGATGATCAAGAGTCACGTCAATACCTGGCTGCGCCAGCACCCCCAGGTGCTCGGCTTCACCTCGTGCCAGGCCCGTCATGGTGGCACCGGCGCGGTGTACGTGATGCTGCGCCGGACCATGCTCGAAGGACGCGACGAGTAACGCCGCACTTGCGGCGGCGCCACAGCCGCCGTACCCTTCGCGTTTGCGAAATACACCACAGGTAGATCCATGTCCCTGGAACAGCATTACACCGCGATCCTTGGCCAACTCGGCGAGGATGTCTCCCGCGAAGGCCTGCTCGACACGCCGAAACGGGCCGCGAAGGCCATGCAGTACCTTTGCCGCGGTTACAACCAAACGCTGGAAGAAGTCACCAACGGCGCACTGTTCAGCTCCGACAACAGCGAAATGGTCCTGGTCAAGGACATCGAGCTGTACTCGCTATGCGAACACCACCTGCTGCCGTTCATCGGCAAGGCGCACGTCGCCTATATCCCGAGTGGCAAGGTGCTGGGCCTGTCCAAGGTGGCACGGATCGTCGACATGTATGCCCGTCGCCTGCAGATCCAGGAAAACCTCAGCCGCGAAATCGCCGAGGCGATCCAGAAGGTCACCGGCGCCATGGGCGTGGCGGTGGTCATCGAAGCCAAGCACATGTGCATGATGATGCGCGGTGTGGAGAAGCAGAACTCGTCCATGATCACTTCGGTGATGCTTGGCGAATTCCGCGAAAACGCGGCGACCCGCAGCGAGTTTCTCAGCCTGATCAAGTGATCGGGAGCGTTATCCGGGCCGACCTTTTCAGGTCGGCTTTTTATTGCGAGGAATCATCATGATCGTCAAAGCCCTGCGAGTCGGCCTCGGCCAAATGATCGTCTTTTTCGACTGGATCAGCCGTCCGGCCAGGCTCAAGCGGGATCCGGCGGCCCAGGCCAGGGTGGAGGAGCAGGCCCGCGGCCTGAGCCTGTACCAGTTCCATGCCTGCCCGTTCTGCGTGAAGACCCGCCGTACCCTGCACCGCCTGAATGTACCGGTGGCATTGCGCGATGCGAAGAACAACGAGCAGGATCGCCAGGCACTGCTCGAAGGTGGCGGCAAGGTCAAGGTGCCGTGCCTGCGGATCGAAGAAGATGGCAAGACCACCTGGATGTATGAGTCCAAGGTGATCATCGACTATCTGAACAAGCGGTTTTCTGCGGTGTAAATCATCGCTGGCAAGCCAGCTCCCACAGGTTTCGCGGTGCATGCGGGCCCTGTGGAAGCTGGCTTGCCAGCGATGAGGCCGGCAGCATCACCCTACCATCGGCACATGCCGCGGATGCGCCGCCACCCGCGCCAGCCACTCCCTGACCCTGGGATACGCTGCCAGGTCGAAGCCACCCTCATGGGCGACATGGGTGTAGGCATACAGCGCCACATCGGCGATCGAGTACTGGTCCCCTACCAGGTACGGCGTCACTTCCAGCTGCCGTTCCATCACCTTCAACGCCTTGTGCCCGCCCTTGTGCAGCTTGCGGTACTCCTCCAGGCGCTCGTCCGGCAGCCCCAGGTAGAACTGGATGAAACGCGCCACGGCAATGTAAGGCTCATGGCTGTACTGCTCGAAAAACTGCCATTGCAGCACCTGGGTACGCAGGCGCGGCTCGCTTGGCAGGAACTCGCTGCCGTCGGCGAGGAAATTGAGAATCGCGTTGGACTCCCACAGGCAGGTACCGTCCTCCAGTTGCAGCACAGGCACCTTGCCGTTGGGATTCATTGCCAGGAACTCCGGCGTCTGCGTATCTCCCTTGAGAATATCCACAGGCTGCCAGGTGTAGGGCAGATCGAGCAGGTGCAGCATCAGCTTGATCTTGTAGCAGTTGCCCGATTGGTAATCCCCATAGACCTTGTACATCGTGCTCCCCTCTTTTACCCAAAACGCGATCGCTGACTGTACGGCTAAATGCAACGCTCGCTGTACCGCAAGCACATGCCGTGCCCACGGTAGTCTGAAAAATCTGCTTACATCGAAGAACAAGGAATTTCCCATGCCCAACGCCACTTCCGCGCAACTGCGGCCGCTGGCCGACTCGTCTCCCTCGGCGATAGTCGCCGGTTTTATCGCCATGCTCACCGGCTACACCAGTTCGCTGGTCCTGATGTTCCAGGCCGGCCAGGCTGCGGGACTAACCAGTGCGCAGATTTCATCGTGGATCTGGGCCCTGTCCATCGGCATGGCAGTGTGCAGCATCGGCCTGTCGTTGCGCTACCGCACACCGGTAACGGTGGCCTGGTCGACCCCGGGTGCGGCATTGCTGATCACCAGCCTGGGCGGCGTGAGCTATGGCGAAGCCATCGGTGCTTATATCACCTGCGCGGTACTGGTGGTGATCTGCGGCCTGACGGGCAGCTTCGAGCGTCTGGTCCGACGTATTCCGGCATCCCTGGCCTCGGCCCTGCTGGCGGGTATCCTGTTCAAGATCGGCAGCGAGATCTTCGTAGCCGCGCAGCACCGTACCACCCTGGTGCTGGGCATGTTCTTCAGCTACTTGCTGGTAAAGCGCCTGTCGCCGCGCTATTCGGTGCTGGCGGCACTGCTGGTGGGCACGGGCCTGTCCGCCGTGCTCGGACTGCTGGATTTCAGCGGCTTCGCCCTGGAAGTGGCGGTGCCGGTGTGGACCACGCCGAGTTTCTCCCTGGCCGCGACCATCAGCATCGGCATCCCGCTGTTCGTGGTGGCGATGACCTCGCAGAACATGCCCGGCGTCGCCGTGCTGCGTGCGGACGGCTATCAGGTACCCGCCTCGCCCCTGATCTCGGTGACCGGCATCGCCTCGCTGCTGCTGGCGCCGTTCGGTGCCCACGGGGTCAACCTGGCGGCCATCAGCGCAGCCATCTGCACCGGCCCCCACGCTCATGAGGACCCGAGCAAACGCTACACCGCAGCAGTCTGGTGCGGGATCTTCTACGCCATCGCCGGCACCTTCGGCGCCACCCTCGCCGCCCTGTTCGCCGCACTGCCCAAGGAACTGGTGCTGTCGATCGCCGCCCTGGCCCTGTTCGGCTCGATCATGAACGGCCTGAGCGTGGCGATGAATGAACCGAAGGAACGCGAGGCGGCGCTGATCACCTTCATGGTCACCGCCTCGGGCTTCACCCTGTTTTCGATCGGTTCGGCCTTCTGGGGCATCGTCGCCGGGGTGCTTACCCTGCTGATCCTGAACTGGCGCAAAAACGCCTGACAGGCATTTCCGGGCTCAGATCCGGAAATGCCCTACCATCCCCTTCAACTCCGCACCCAACTGCGCCAGCTCGATACTCGAGCTGGCGTTGTCGCGCATGGCCATCGCCGACTGGTCGGCACTGCTGCGGATCTGGGTGACGCTACGGCTGATTTCCTCGGCTACCGAACTTTGCTGCTCTGCCGCAGCGGCGATCTGCTGGTTCATCTGCTGGATCAGCGACACAGCGCCGGCGATGCTGCCCAGCGCGCTTTCGGTCTGCAACGCATCGGCCACCGCCAGCTTGACCAGCTCGCCGCTGTCCTGGATCTGCGCGACCGAAGCCTGGGCATTGCTGCGCAGGCTGCTGACCAGGCGCTCGATCTCGCCGGTGGATTGCTGAGTGCGCTGGGCCAAGGCCCGTACCTCGTCCGCCACCACGGCGAAGCCGCGCCCCTGCTCGCCGGCACGCGCCGCTTCGATGGCAGCGTTGAGCGCCAGCAGGTTGGTCTGCTCGGCGACGCTCTTGATCACCTCCAGCACCGAACCGATGTGCTGGATCTCGGCGCTGAGGTTTTCAATGCTGTGGCTTGCAGAATCCGCTGCGCTGGCCAGGCGCTCGATGCGCTGCATGCTCTGGCGCACCACCTGCTGTCCGCTTTCCACCTTGCCGTCCGCCGCCTGCGCGGCCTGGGCCGCCTCTTCTGCATCGCGGGCGACGCTGTGCACCGTGGCGGTCATCTGCTGCATGGCGGTAGCGACCTGGTCGGTCTCTTCCTTCTGGCTGCCGACTTCACGGTTGGTCTGCTCGGTCACCGCCGACAAGGTATGGGCACTGCTGGCCAGTTTGTCGATACCGGTCTGCAGGCCGCTGACGATAACGGCCAGGCCACTGCCCATCTGCTGCATCGCCAATAGCAACTGGCCCACTTCATCACGGCGGTCGACAATGATTTCACCCCGCAGATCACCGGCGGCAATCTCCTGGGCCCTAGCGATGACCCGGCGCAGCGGCAGCACGATGGCGCGGGTAATCAGGATTGCCGCCACCACGCCGACCAGCAGGGCTGCCAGCGACGAAACCAGGATCAGCAGGGCATTGCGCTTGAGCTCGTGCTGCATGCTGGCATCGATGGCCCCGTTGATCTGCTCGACCCGCGAGATGACCTGCTCGGCACGCTCCTGCAACTGTTTGCGCAATTGCGCTTCGCGGGCCAGCAGATCCGTGTATTCACCCAGCTTCTCGCCAAAACTGGCGATATGGGTGGTGACTTCGCCAAGCACGCTCTGGTAGCCGGGGTCCTGTATCGCGGACTTGAGCTGCTCGGCCAATTGCGCAGCCTGCTCGGCCTGTTCGATACGGCCCTGGCGGACGTCTTCGGCGCCCTTGCGGTTCTGGTCCAGGCGGATGCGCGCTTCGTCCATGGCCTGCAACATCAGGCGCGCCACCTGGGCGACCTGGCCCGCTTGCTCGACGAATTCAGCGCCCTTCTGGCCTTGGGAGTCCTTCAGGGTCCAGGTACCGTCATCGGCCAGCCCGGACTGCAGGACGTCCAGGTTGTTGGCGACGCTCGACACCGACCAACTGGCCATATCCAGCGCCAGCTCCTTGGACTGGGTCAACTCGACGAACTCATCGAATGCCTTGCGGTATGCGGCCAGTGCGCTGCCCACGTCGCTGCCGGCCAGCTCCGGCAATTGCGTGATGCGGCTTTGCAGTTCTTCGACGCCCTTGCGCAGGGCCTCGGCGTCCTTGGGATCGGAACGCTGGGCATAACGTTGCTCATGCAGGCGCAGGCCGAGGACATCCTCGTTGAACGCCGTGGCCTGCTTGAGGCCATCGAAGCGTTGGCCCAGGCCATACAGCGCAGCGATCCCGATCGCCGCGACCACAGCCGTCAAGGCCAGCACCAGCGTGAATCCCAGCCCCAGCTTGCGGGCCATGCCCAGGTTGGCAAAACCGCCATTTGTGCCCGACTTCATTGCTCGCTGCCCCCTCGTGCTGCCCTTGGAAAACTCGCCGGATATCCAAGAGCGCAGAGTGGCAACGGCGCCGGGGACTGCACAAGCCACCCTGGTCGCAATAATGGCAAAAAGCTACGGAGCCGTCGTTTTCAGAATGTTGGAGGTCGTCACGACGATGCTTGCGCGACCGCCTGGAAAAACCCCTGGGCCCGGTGGTCGCGGGCGTAGGCCACATTGATGCGCAACCAGTCGCTGTCGCGTCCCTGCGGGTCGAAAGCCGAGCCCGGCGAGAGCAGTACGCCGTGCTCCTGGGCGCTCTGTTGCAGTCGGGCGAACGGGACACCAGGGTAACGGGTCCAGACGAACATGCCCCCGCAGGGTTCGGCGAACACTTCCCAGCCAGTGGCCTCCAACAGGCGCAAGGTGCTTGCCATGTGTTCGGCCAGGCGCAGACGCAGGCGTTGCACGCTCTTGCGATAGACCCCGCTGCCAAGCAATTGCGCCAGTACCTGTTCAGCGAACCTCGAACTGCCAATCCCGGTGACCATCTTCACCTCGGCCAGCCGTGCGGTCAGTTCCGGATCGGCGACCAGGTAACCGACCCGCAGCGAACTGCTGAGCGTCTTGGAAAAACTCGCCAGGTAGATCACCCGCTGCTGGCTGTCGAGGGTACTCAGGCGAGTGGCCGGACCTTCCTGGAAATCGGCATAGATATCGTCCTCGATGATGCGCAGGTCATGCTCGCCGGCCAGTTCCAGCAGGCGCTGGGCAGTGCGCGGGGCAAGGCTGGTGCCGGTCGGGTTCTGGTACAGGCTGTTGGTAAACAGTAAGCGCGGGCGGTGTTCCCGCAGCAGCGCCGACAGCACGTCCAGGTCCGGCCCTTCGGCGGTGCGTGGCACTTCCAGCATGCGCACGCCATGCAGGCGCAGCAGGTTGAAGAGGTTGTAGTAGCCGGGACGCTCCACCACTACGGTGTCGCCAGGCGACAGCAAGGTACGCACCAGCAGGTCGAGTGCCTGGCTGGCGCCCTGGGTGGTGAGGATCTGCTCAGGCCGGACCTGGACACCGATAAGCGCCAGACGCTTGCGGATTTGCTGGCGCAACGCGGTCAGGCCCAGCGGCGGACCATAGCCGAAAAGGTCCTGCCCGCCGCCGCGGCTGACCTGGCGGATCGCCAGGGCGATCTCCTCGCTCTGGCGCCAGTTGCCTGGCAGCCAGCCGCAGCCGAGGCGTAGCAGGTTTTCCTGCTCGTCGCTGAACAGGCGCCAGCGTCCCTCTGCCCCCTCGTCCCAGGCCGGCTCTTCGGCGAACGGCGCCATGCCCCTGCGTTCGGCAACGAAAAAGCCGACACCATGCCGGGCCTCAAGCCACCCTTGCGAAACCAAACGGTCATAGGCCTCGATGGCGCAGGACTGGCTGACCCCCTGCGTCTTGACCAACTGGCGGATCGACGGCAAGCGCGTGCCAGGGCGCAGGCGCTGCTCGGCGATCCAACGCTCCAGGCCAGCAGCGAGCTGCTGCACCAAGGGGGTGGGCAGGTTTCGATCGAGGGTGATGTTCATACTTGAGGTGTTCGGTCGTTTTGGCCAAACAGTTAATCACAAAAGCAGCGGGGCTGTGCCTTTTCCCTCCATGGCAGGGTTCGCAGAATGGGCTGCCCATTCAAGGAACCCGCCATGTCCAGCCGCAACGCCTCAACCATCCTGGCCTTCGCCCTGTGCCTGGTGACGTTCGCCGTCAACCTCCAGGCCCCTCTCTACACCGCCTATGCGGCCCTGTCCGGCCAGGGTGCAGCGG
Organism: Pseudomonas sp. GD04058; assembly: GCF_029836855.1. NCBI lineage: Bacteria > Pseudomonadati > Pseudomonadota > Gammaproteobacteria > Pseudomonadales > Pseudomonadaceae > Pseudomonas > Pseudomonas sp. GD04058. The sequence continues at coordinate 170,648 of NZ_JAOECN010000008.1, read as the reverse complement.
CGACGGCGGTGGCCTTCTCCGGCTATGTGATCGGCGTTTTACCGGTGCTCCTGCTATTGGGCGGACTGGCTGACCGGGTTGGCCACAAGCGGCTGATCCTCGCGGCGCTGGCGCTGTCGATGCTGGCGACCGTGCTTATGCTGCTGGCGCCCGGCCTGGCCCAGTTGGCCATGGCCCGGACCTTGCTCGGTGTCGGCACCGCGCTGGCCTCGGCCACCGGCACCGCCTACATGTGCGAGCTGATGCAAGACGGCGACGCCCGCGCTGCGGCCAACCGGGTCACTGCCAGCACATCATTGGGCTTCGGCCTGGGGGCGGCGGTGACCAGCCTGTTTCTGTTATGGGGACCGACGCTGGCACCAGGCAGTTTCCCCTTGCACCTGGCGCTGGCTGCATTGGCATTCGTGGCGGTACTGGGGCTGCCCGACCCGGTCCAGCGGCGCCAGAGCGCCCTGCTGCGATTGCCGTTTTATCCACAGGGCAGCCTGGCCTACGGCCTGGCGATCCTGCTGGCCTGGGCCTGCGTTGGCCTGGTGATCGCGTTGATGCCATCGATTCTCGCCCGGCATCACCTGGGCAACTGGTCGGGATTGTCGACGTTCTGCGTGATCAGTTGTGGCCTGCTGCTCCAGCCACTGGCACGGCGCATGGCCTCGGCACGCTCGACTTTGCTGGGCTTGCTGATTTTGCCGTGCAGCTACGCGCTGCTGGCCTGGGGAGCAGATGCCGGCGTACTCGCGGCGGTGCTGTTGGGCGCGATCGGCGCCAGCAGTGCCTGCTATGGCTTTATCTACCTGGGTGGACTGTCTGCGGTGAACACCCTGGCCGGAACAGAGAAAACCCGCGCCAGTGCCGGTTTTTTCCTGCTCGCCTATCTCGGCTTCAGCCTGCCGGTGATCTTTACCGGCATGCTGGCCGACCACTTCGGCGCGGGCACCGCCCTGGCACTGTTCGGAGCCCTGCTGCTGACCGGCTGCTTCGCGGTTGCTGGCGCACTGCTCCGCACCAGCAGGCACAGCGCATTCGAGGCGATCAGATAGCCGTGGCGCCACCATCCACCGCCAAGGCCTGGCCGGTGGTGAACGCAGCACCGTCGCTGCACAGATAAAGCACCGCGGCAGCTATCTCCTCGACCTTGCCGATGCGCCCGACCGGGTGCATCGCCGCAGCGAACTCGGCCTTGCGCGGGTCGGCCTCGTAGGCGCGGCGGAACATATCGGTATCGATCACCGCCGGACATACCGCGTTGACCCGGATTTGCTTCTTCGCATACTCGATCGCGGCAGACTTGGTCAGCCCGATCACCGCATGCTTGGACGCCGCGTAAATGCTCATCTTCGGCGCCGCGCCGAGACCGGCGACCGAGGCGGTGTTGACGATCGCCCCGCCGCCTTGGGCCAGCAGCAGCGGCAACTGGTACTTCATGCACAACCAAACGCCCTTGACGTTGACGCCCATGATGGCGTCGAACTCTGCCTCGCTGCCTTCGGACAGCCGCCCCTTCTCGATCTCGATGCCAGCGTTGTTGAAGGCATAGTCGAGGCGACCGTAAGCCTCGAGCGTGCGCGCCATCAACTGCTGCACCTCGTCGTCACGGGTCACATTGCACGGCACGAAGATCGCCTCGCCGCCGGCTACGCGAATCTCTTGCACCGTGGCCTCACCTCCGGCCACGTCGAGATCCGCAACCACGACCTTCAATCCTTCCCGAGCGAAAGCCAGGGCCGTGGCGCGACCAATACCGGCGGCGGCACCGGTGACCAGGGCGACCTGGCCGCTAAACGTCATACTCATCGATAGCTCCTGCAACAGGGTTAGGACATTGGCCGCGAGTCTAGTCGGCAGTGCGGCAACCTGGGCAGCATCATCAGGACGCCAGTTGAAGCACCATGCGAAGCGATGATTATCCCCACCCAACCTCATCACCCTGCTGGATGGACAGCTATTCGTCGCAGCGCAGGAACTTGCCGAGCGGGCGTCGAAGGTCTATCACAAGACTTTTGTCCAACCTTCGCGAGGCTTCCATGACTGCCCTGACCAATCGCCGCTTCCTGCTCGCCAAACGCCCGGTGGGCGCCGTGACCCGGGACGATTTCAGCTTCGAACAGATACCGGTGGGCGAACCCGCCGACGGTCAGGTGCTGGTGAAGAACCTGTACCTGTCCCTCGACCCGGCCATGCGTGGCTGGATGAACGAAGGCAAGTCCTATATCCCGCCGGTCGGCCTTGGCCAGGTGATGCGCGCACTGGGCGTCGGCGAGGTGATCGCTTCGCGCAATCCGAAGTTTGCCGTGGGCGACCACGTCAATGGCGCGCTGGGCGTGCAGGATTACTTCCTTGGCGAGCCCCAGGGCTTCTACAAGATCGATCCGAAGCTGGTGCCGCTGCCGCGCTACCTCTCCGCCCTGGGAATGACCGGCATGACGGCTTATTTCGCCCTGCTCGAGGTCGGCGCGCCGAAGGCCGGCGAGACCGTGGTGATCTCCGGTGCCGCCGGGGCGGTGGGCAGCATTGCCGGGCAGATCGCGAAAATCAAAGGCTGCCGCGTGGTCGGGATCGCCGGCGGTGCACGGAAATGCCAGTACCTCAAAGACGAACTGGGCTTTGACGGGGTCATCGACTACAAGGCCGAGGACGTACTGGAGGGGCTGAAACGGGAATGCCCGAAAGGTGTGGATGTGTACTTCGACAACGTCGGCGGCGACATCCTCGATGCCGTGCTCAGCCGCCTGAATTTCAAGGCCCGGGTGGTGATCTGCGGCGCGATCAGCCAATACAACAATAAACAGGCAGTGAAAGGCCCGGCCAACTATCTTTCGCTGCTGGTCAATCGCGCGCGGATGGAAGGGTTCGTGGTGATGGACCACGTGGCGCAGTATGGCGCGGCGGGCCAAGAAATCGCCGGATGGCTTGCCAGTGGCAAGCTCAAGAGCAAGGAAGATGTGGTCGAGGGGCTGGAGACGTTCCCTGAGACGCTGTTGAAGCTGTTCAGTGGCGAGAATTTTGGCAAGCTGGTGTTGAAGATCTGACGGGCATCGTTGGTGATAGAGCTCGTCACGGTGCGGCAATAGCGGCTCGGGCCAACGTTGTTGTCGAGCGTCGTCGAGAGCGATAGACTCGATCGTTTTCGTACCTAATCTTGCGACAGGGCTTTCGCGATGAATCTGCAGTCAAAAACCGTCAAACTCAGACTGGTAGAAGAGAATGACGCTGAGTTTATTTTGCGTCTTAGGACAGATAGTAAATATAACCAGCATCTCTCCCAAGTGACTGGAGGCGTTGCCGAACAGGTCGAATGGATCAGGAGATACAAGAACGACGAGAAGAACAAACTGCAGTATTACTTCATCATCGAGCGCAACGATGGCATCCGTTGCGGCACTCTGCGGGTCTATGATATTCGTCCTGACTCGTTCAGTTGGGGCAGTTGGATTCTGAATGAAGACAAGACACGCTTTGCCGCGATAGAGAGTGCGTTCCTGGTTTACCGCTTCGGCTTCGATCACCTTAAGTTTGAAAAATCGCACTTCGAGGTGCGCAAGGAAAACACCAAGGTCATCTCCTTCCACGAAAAAATGGGCGCGGTGCGCAACGGGGAGACAGAACTGGATTTCCTCTACGAAATAAGCAAGCCTTCGGTTCTCGCCGCCCAGGAAAAGTTGCTGGGCAAACTCCTGTAACACCCTTGATGTTCCAGGCAACCATCAAGGGTTCGCCCGGAACATCAATCCGATCATTTTCCGTTGATCTGCTGCATTACCTGCTCCAACGCCCTGGCTGGATCGGCTGCCTGACTGATTGGACGCCCGATTACCAGATAATCGGAGCCCGCAGCCAGCGCCTGGCTTGGAGTCAGGATGCGTCGTTGATCGTCCTGGGCACTGCCCGCCGGACGAATCCCCGGGGTGACCAGCTTCAGGCTTGGATGGGCACCCTTCAGTGCCGGAGCCTCCAGAGCGGAACACACCAGACCGTCCATACCCGCTTTCTCGGCCAGCGCCGCCAAGCGCAACACCTGCTGCTGGGGCTCCACATCCAGGCCGATTCCAGCCAGGTCGTCCTGCTCCATACTGGTCAGGACCGTCACACCAATCAGCAATGGCTGTGGACCGCTGCGCTGATCCAGAACCTCGCGGCAGGCGGACATCATGCGCAAGCCACCGGAGCAATGCACGTTGACCATCCAGACACCCATTTCTGCAGCTGCCTTGACCGCCATGGCAGTGGTATTGGGGATATCGTGGAATTTCAAGTCGAGGAATACCTCGAATCCTTTGCCCTGCAGGCTTTCGACGATGCCGGCAGCGCTGCTGGTGAACAGTTCCTTGCCGACCTTGACCCGGCACAGCGCAGGGTCCAGCTGATCGGCCAGCTTCAGGGCGGCGTCAGGGGTGGGAAAATCCAGGGCGACAATCAGGGGCGTCTGGCAGGCGGACATGGGCAGGGTCTCTTGGCAAGTCGAAAACGGCGCGCATTGTAAACGATGCGAGGGCCCAGCGGGGGCCGGTGATCGTGAATCTGGTTTGAATGCTGCAGCCTATAATTGAACCATCTGTGCCAAGTTTTACTCGATATTACAGATACGGACTTATTGCCGTATGAAGGAGAACGTCATGCCCTGGTATGCTTGGTTGATTCTGTTGGTGGCGATCGGTTCTATTGTCGGTGGCCTCATGATGCTCAGGGACACCGCAAAGAGGCTGCCGTTGACGGACGAGCAGCTGAGGAAGATCCATGAGCGCAATGCGGAGATGGATGCGAAGGAGGCGCGGGATCGCTAGCGGCTATCGATGAAAGGCCGATCGATAGGATCGGCCTTTCATCTCCACGGATGTCAGTTCACTGTAAGCTTGTCCCGGTTGCGATCCAGCAACGCCTTGCCGATTCCCTTTATCTCCAGCAGTTCGTCAATCGAGGCAAAGTCACCGTGCTCCTCGCGATAGGCCACGATGGCCTCCGCCTTGCTCTTGCCGATACCGCTCAATTGGCTTTGCAAGGCCATGGCGTCCGCCTTATTCAGATCCAGCCTGTCTGACTCGGCCTGCACAGAAGGCGCGGCTGCTGCTGCCGGATTGGCTGGTGCCGCATTCAATGGCAGGGAAAGGATGCCGAACAGGGTAATCAAGAGTGAGGCGAGATAGGTTTTGCGCATGGGTGGAACTCCTTGGGGTGAATGAAATTAGCAGCGTTTCCTTGGCCGCCTTTCAAACCTAGTCGTTCACCACGCAGGGTCAAATATGCATTCTTTACCAAATCTGAATGTCCCAGTCGCAAAATGGCCGCTCGGTGAGCGGCCTTTGTACTGCTTCGATTTCAGGGTTCGAGACGGCGCTGCTGGTAGAACCAATCAACAATCTCGCTGTCGGGCGTATAGCCACTCACTGTCTCGCGCAACAACTGGCGCACCGCAGCATAATCACCCTGATGCACCGCTGCCAATAGGCTAGACAGGCGTCCCTTGAGAACACTCCACTCGAGGAAGTCTTCGTTGGCGCTCATGATCATGGAGTGCTGGGTAGCGACCACGTTGTCACCTATAAGCAACTCTTCGTAAAGCTTCTCGCCAGGACGTAAACCGGTGAACTCTATCGCAATGTCTCCATGGGGGTTCTTTTCCGAACGCACGCTGAAGCCTGACAGGTGAATCATTTTCTCGGCCAGCTCAATAATGCGTACTGGCTCCCCCATATCGAGAACAAATACATCGCCCCCCAACCCCATCGAGCCAGCCTGGATCACCAACTGCGCAGCCTCGGGAATGGTCATGAAGTAGCGAGTGATCTTTGGATGGGTGACGGTCAATGGACCGCCTCCGGTGATCTGCTTATGGAAAAGCGGGATCACCGAGCCCGACGATCCCAAGACATTACCGAAGCGAACCATGGTGAAGCGGGTCTTGTTCACATAGGAAACGTTATTGTCGTCACCGAACAGGACCGGAGCCTGCTCGCGGCTTAGCGCCTGCAACGTCATCTCGGCCAGACGTTTGGTACTTCCCATCACATTAGTCGGACGCACAGCTTTGTCGGTAGAGATCAGGACAAAGTTGGCAACACCGCTCTGAAGCGCGGCCTGCGCAGTATTCAAGGTACCGATCACATTGTTCAACACACCCTCGGCGATGTTGTGTTCCACCATCGGTACATGCTTGTAAGCTGCCGCGTGGTAGACGGTGTCCACGCGCCAGGTTTTCATGACATCCAGCAACTGACCCTGGTTGCGGATACTCCCCAGAATAGGAAGCACCCGAACGGGCAGCGCCTCACGCGCCACCCGCTGCTCCAGCTCGCTGAGGATGTTGTACAGGTTGAACTCGCTGTGTTCAAACAAGAGCAGTATCTTCGGATGGAGCGAGATGATCTGACGACACAGTTCCGAACCGATCGAGCCTCCCGCTCCCGTGACAAGAACCGTCTGGTCAGATATGCAGCGTTCGAGTAACTCGCACTGTGCTGGGACAGCATCGCGACCAAGCAGGTCGGCAATATCGACTTCCTGGATGTCATCAACCTTGACCCGGCCACTGGCCAGATCCATTACGCTCGGCACACTGCGCACATGGAGTGGGAAACCCTCAAGATAGCCTAGAATCTCCCGACGTCGGCCGCGGGAAGCCGAGGGAATTGCGAGCAGGATCTCCTGCGCGCCAGTGATGTCGATCATCTTCTGAATGCTGGAGGGCTTGAATACCTGCAGCCCGGAGATGACGCGATCGGCAATGCCGCTATCATCATCGATGAAAGCAACCGGACGCATTACGCGCCCCATGCGCAGCGCGGCAACCAACTGGTTGCCTGCGGCCCCGGCACCATAAACGGCAACCTTGACGAGACCATCATCCCGCCCCACGAAGGGCACGTGGCGCGCAGCTGCAAACCAGTCGCCCAGGAAATATTGGCGCATCGCCAGACGCAGCCCGCCTATTGTGACCAGGCTCAACCACCAGTAGTTAAAAATGATCGAGCGCGGAACAATGGCTTGGGTATTGGCACGCCAGAAGATCAAAGCCGCGAGAATCAACGATGACAGACTGACCGCCTTGATGATGACAATGAGTGCGTCATTGCCAAAATAACGCATTACCGCACGATACATACCGAAGCGAATAAACAAGGGGATAGCAACCAGCGGTGCACTTGCGAACAACCACAGGTGATCGCGAACCGGGCTATCCATCTCATCGATACCCAGGCGAACAGCAAATGCTAGCCAGAGTGCAATCCAGATCAATATCACATCAACTGCAATTTGCAGTAGTCGTTTACGTCGACGTGGCAAGCTGAGCAGTCTAGTGCGAACCTTGTCCATAACGCTCTCAAACACCTTACGCTTCTCCTGCTTCTCAAGCCGGCGCCAACTTGGGTAAATTGGCACTTTGACATGACTCAATTCTCGAGCGCTACGCTCGTTTCTATCAACAGCGCAATTTAACACAAATCCAAATTGGCGCCCCAAAAAGATCATGCTCTCACTCTGCTATATCGAGAGCAAGGCTGAGCGGACCAAGGGATTCCAAGGGCGCAATTCCACACAACTCAGTACATTGCGGGTGATCATCCCGGCGAAGACAAATCCTCGCCGGGAAATTGGCGCTACTGTGTTGCGGCCTGCAAAACGCTGCGAAGAGCCTGACAAGTCTTGTCAATTTCTTCTTCGGTAAGGGTCGGGTGAATCAGAAACATGAGGCTGGTATCACCCAAGGTCCTGGCCACCGGCAGACGTTTTTCAGGCCTCCAGCCAGTGTCGTCAAAAGCCTTTTCCAGATAAACCTCGGAGCACGATCCGGAGAAGCAAGGAACACCCAGCGCGTTGATCTCGCTGGCGATACGATCCCGATCCCACCCTTGGCTGAGCGCTTGTGGTTCTACGAAGACGTAGCATTTGTATGCCGCATGCACGATGTCCGCAGGTACGACAGGCACCCGCAGACCTTGGAGGTCACGGGCAGCAGCCCAGATACGCTGAGCATTGGCGAGACGTGTGGCCTGCCAGGCCGGCATCCTGCCGAGCTGGATGCGCCCGATGACAGCCTGGGCTTCGATCATCCGCCAGTTGGTGCCGAAACTGTCATGTAGCCACCGAAAACCTGGTGGATGCTGTTTGCTATAGACCGACTCCCAATTCTTTCCGTGGTCCTTGTAGGACCACATGGCGGACCACAAGACACTGTCGTTGGTGGTAACCATGCCGCCTTCACCGCCAGTGGTCATGATCTTGTCCTGACAGAACGACCAAGCGCCGACATGTCCAATGGAACCAACGGACCGTCCTTTGTATCGCGCTCCATGGGCCTGGGCGCAATCCTCGATGACCTTCAGGTCATGCTCGCGGGCGATGTCCATGATCGGATCCATATCGCACGGCCAGCCAGCGAGATGGACACAGATGATGGCACGCGTCTCCTCAGTCATTACTGCACGAATGGAGTCTGGAGTAATGTTTTGGGTGGATTCGTCAACATCCGCAAATACGGGAACAGCACCAGCATTCACAATAGAGGAGACGGAAGCAAGAAATGTTCTCGACGTAACGATTACTTCGTCACCGGCACCAATGCCCAAAGCTTTCAAAGCCAAGTCAAGTGCAACGGTACCGTTCGCTACAGCAACGGCGTATTCACATTCCGACCATGCCGCAAATTCGGCTTCAAACTGTCGGCATTCCTGCCCGGTCCAGTAGTTCACCTTGTTGGACAGAATCACGTCCCGTACCGCGTCAGCTTCTTCGCTGGAAAAAGACGGCCAGGGCGAAAATGGCGTATTTAACATCTTATTTTACCCGTTAACATATCGCATGAATGACTAAAGTACTTCCCTGCTGCGCACTATAGGGGACGTGCAGGAACACCCACAACGGTAATACCATCGGCAACATCCCTGACAACGGCAGCTCCTGCGCCGACAACTACACCTGCGCCAATCTTTACCAGTTCACGAACGCTCGCCCCGATACCGATCCAGGAGTGCTGACCGACCTCCACTCCGCCGGCGAGATTCGCCCCAGGACTGACATGCACAAAATCACCCAGCGAGCAATCATGATCCACGCTACTTGCAGTGTTCAATATTGCACCACGACCAACAACCGTACTGACGTTGATCACAGCTCCTGCCATGACCACGCTGCCAGCTCCGACCACTGCATGACGACTGACGATGGCATGCGGGTGCACCAGCGATATGAAGCGAGCGCCCGCCTCCATCAGCATCTGCATTTTTTCGTGGCGGACCTTGTTGTTGCCTATTCCGACGATCACGCCATCGAACTCGTGGAGCCTCGCGAGCATCGATCGGGTATTGCCGATGACTGGCCAAACACCGTTGATGGAGCGGGCTGGCCAGGCATCATCAAAGAACGCTAGCTCTTCCCAACCACAACGCTCTGCGATGTCAGCGACCACTTTCCCGTGTCCACTGGCACCCAGAATAGCCAGGCGGTTCACGAGCGGTTACCGGTGAATTTGGACATGGTCGCCTCGCCCGCCGCGCTGATCCCATCTCGCTTCACGACTTTCGACGCGGTCATGAACAGTATCCTGATATCCAAAATCAAAGAACGATTGTCGACATACCATACATCTAGCTTGAATTTTTCCTCCCAGCTCAAGGCATTTCTCCCGTTCACCTGAGCCCACCCCGTCACGCCGGGACGCACTTCGTGGCGGCGATACTGTTCAGCGGAGTAGAGCGGTAAATACTCCATAAGCAAAGGGCGCGGCCCCACCAGACTCATGTCGCCCTTCAGCACATTCCACAGCTCGGGTAATTCGTCCAAGCTGGAGGCACGCAGAAAAGAACCAAAAGGTGTCATTCGCTCGGCGTCCGGCAGTGGCGTGCCGTGATCGTCCACTACATCACGCATGCTTCGAAACTTGATCATTTCGAACGGTTTTCCGTTTTTCCCTGGGCGAGTTTGGCGGAACAATACTGGCGAACCGAGGTTTCTTCTTATCTTCCACGCCACTATGGCGATGACCGGGGAAAGGACCAGCAATGCAGCCAGGGAAACAATAATATCGACAAGACGTTTCATGTCATTTTCAATCCAAGCAGAGGCTCAGCAGCCCTTTTTAACTCAGTTAACGCGTTTTCGTATGAACGCGACCATTTCGCTCACGATGACATCCTGGGAAAATTCCGAATGCGCTCGTTCATGAGCCTGCCTTGAAAGCCGAGCCCTGAACTGTTCGTCGAAATACATCTTTTTCAGCGCTTCTATCATTTCAGGAAGGTTACCGGGTTCGTGAAAAATGCCTGTCATGTCCCGCTGAACGGCGTCGCTGAGGCCATAGATGTGCGAAGCTATTGCCGGCAGGCCCACGCCTGCAGCTTGGATAGTGGCAAGACTGAAGCCTTCGCGGTAACTCGGGATGCAAAACACGTCAGCCGCAGCCATATAGCCCTCCGGATTGTAGGTGTAACCTACGCGGTGGACACGTGATTTGAAAGGCTCGAGGATCCCCAGCAAATCGCCTTCGACTCCGTCCTCATCCGGCCCAATGACCAATAAATGAGCATTTGGCATTTCCCTCGCGACGTCACTGAAAGCACGGCCCAACTCCAATATTCCTTTTACATGGGTCAGACGCGCCATGAACAAGAAGACCACCGCGTCCCCGATAATACCCAGTTCCTGCCGGTATTTTTGCCGCGCGGGAGCATCAGGTTTGAAGCGACTGATGTCGACGCCGCTGATAGAGCCTTTGCCCAGCACCGATATTTTCTGCGCAGCGACTATCTTGTTGTCGATTAGAAATTGTCGTTGCGAAGGGCTATCAGCGAGCACATGAGTGGCGCTCCACGCCAGCACCTTGTCAAGGAACTTGAGACCAGCCCTGACCAAGCCTGACTTGGTAAACCAGACCTGGCCGGTAAACATGTGGATTCGATGTGGAACCCTGGCAACGAAGGCCGCAACCATGGAGAGCAGGCCGGATTTGGGCATGATCGAGAAAACACAGTCGAAACGCTCCTTGCGAAACAGCCGGTAAACTTGCCAGAGCGAAATAACGTCACTGAGTAGAGACACTTTTCTTTGAATAGGCAGCGGTACAAATCTCACGTTCTCGCTGAACAGGTTCTCCATTTCAGAGCGATCAGCATTGGCCATCAGCGTAATATCGTAATAACATGATAGCGCGCGAATGTGCTCCAGCATGAAAACGCGCAGGGCTACGGGAACCGTGGCGACTATGCAAATTTTCTTATTGGTCGTCATGCCGGCCTCATCCTTGATTCGATCGATCATTCTGTTCACCCGCCAAAATGGCAGGCACGCTCTGCGGAATATCATGCAAGAACCTGAAATCCAGTCGCTCGCCGATATGACGGCTGTCGAAGCCTCCCGTTTTCGTAAGCGCATCGATTCGTTCTCTGGTCAGCGGCAAGCGGATCCAGGACGGAATCACTCCTATTAGCAGGCGCAGCAACTTCTCCGGAAATCCGAAGACGGGCTCGGAAACTCCCGCCCACGCAGCTATAGCCTGTATGACTTTCTGTTGCAGGCAATCCGCAGAAAGGATGAATGTTTCTCCCGCAGCGCGAGGGTCACGCCCACAGGCAATCAAGGCGCGCACGACATCATCGACATGGACGTAAGTGAAGGTGTTGATCGACCTGTTACCTATGTAGAAGAACATTTTCTTCCTGACCATCATGGCAAGCTGAAAGAACGATTGGTTGGGCATGCTCGCACCCAAGACAATCGACGGCCGTACCAGAGTACAAGTGAATAGAGGTTCACTTTGCGCCATGGCCAGGACTAGCTCATCGGCAATGGTCTTGGTCACTTCATACTCACCAACAGGTTCAGGCTGGAAGGACTCGTCGACGATTGTTTTATCGCCTTGCTTTCCATAAGCGCCGGTACTGCTGAGCTGAACCCAATGCACGGGTTTGCCGTCGCGTCGTATTCTCCGCTGCACGGCTGCTAGAAGATTTGCAGTTCCCTTGACATGCAACGGATACATGAGCTTGGGGTTCTTGACTTCCCCCGCACAGTGATAAATTACCTCTGCATTCGCGACGAAGTCATCCAACCCGCAAGACCCATCGGTCAGGTCGCCTTTGATCACCGAATCGCCGTCGCCGGCGGCTCTCGAAAGTCGAACAACTTTGTCACCGAGAGCGTGAAGCTCATCAGTGAGCAATCGTCCGATAAATCCGCTGGCACCAGTGATTGCTATATTCATGAGAGCCCTCATTAACCTTGTACACAAAGGCAGAAATAAAAAATGCTATCTGCCAAGCAAATCGCTATTCACAGCGACCGGCTGGGGTGTCGAAACCTTAAAGAAATAAGCTTTGCGTTGATAGACGATGGCACATGCAATGAGCACCCCTATGTAGCTGTACATGCGCAAGCGCATTGCGGTGCCCAGGTTGTCGTTACCGAGCAGCCAGATGATCGAATAGACAATGGAAAAGACCACGACGAAGTCCACAAGGCTATTGGAAAATCTGCGATTCCTCACCAGAAAAAATAATCCGAGGCAGAATGGCACGCTCTCTAGTACGAATGCGACCACAGAACTCAGATTTGGATAGAAAAATCCAAAAAGTTGAGACAGCAGACTATTCATGAAGTCAGGTATGAACCGGGAAACCGACTCGAACTGAATGCCCAGATTCGTCGCGCTCTGTACGTCGTTGAACAGGCTTCGATAGTTAAGTACGGGTTTCAGCACCCCCGCCGCAAACAGCACATTCAAGCCGATCAACATCGGCACCACATACCCCATGAGCGAGAACTTCGAAAACTTCACAAAACGGAAGCAGACAAATGCCAGCAAAAACGCGAACCCCAGATATCCACGGAACGAAAACAGTACCACGGCGACAACGAGGACCATCAGAGTGCTGCCTAGGAAGCCGGCTGCAGAGCGGGCCTCGATGAACGCCTTGATTCCGACCAGTCCGACCAAGAACAGGAACACCATGAGAACATCGCGATAAATATCCAGTGCGTAATAAAAAAGCGTCGGATAAAAACTGACCACGATTGCCGCAATCATGCAAACCCGGTTATTGGCAATTGGGCCACGCAACATCGACAGGCGGGTAACCAGAAGCGGAATGGCTATCACGCCCAACAACATCATCACGAAGCTGACGCCCTCCCGTGAGTAAAGCCCCAGCTCATTGAGGGCACGTAAGAAATCCGGCCAGATGCTGGACGTAGGATAGTTTGCCCCCCGCGCATAGGAATCGTAATAGTCCGCATCGTTTCCGCCTCGAAAAAAGCTCTGCGGGTTGAATACGTAGAAGGCAAAAAACAACACCTTGAAAAATACGATGATTGCGAGGAGCAAGACGTAGATCACAGGAAGCGGCTCCAGTAGTTTAGGTAAGCCTCCGCCACCTTGACCGGAGAGTGGTGCTTCACTACGAACTCGCGCGAGGCAATCGAGCGTTCGCCGATGCTCTCGCGCTCATCCAGGATTTTTTCCAGAGTCTGATCCAGTCCGGCCTGCTCACCCGGCAGGTTGTAGACAGGTGGCAACTCACCGCCGTACAGGATAGAAGACTCAGGTTCCGCGCCACCGGCAACAACTTTTCCTTGAGACATGGAGTACAGCGCATTCATCGCCAAGCTATAGGAAAACACTTGATCTACGGAGACGTTAACCTTGGACAACAACGCCATGTATTGCTCGAACGGCATATGCCCTTTAATGAAGCACTCCACGTCATTGGGGTATTTGGACTGCAGACTGTCAAATGCTTTCTCGACCAGGAAGGTTCCTTTGAAACCTCGGCGATTCAAGCCATGAAAGAACACCAGCTTGCCATCGGCTTCGCGATTCTCGGAAAAAGGAATTCTATCTACCGAAATCGGAATTGGAATAGGCTGGGAAGTTTTTTCCTCATACCCTGCGGCACAAAAGGTAGAGTAATATTCGAACATGATCGGTATTACCCCATCGACGCACTGCATATAGTCATGCATCGCCTTCAGGTGGGCCTTACTTCTCATGTAATACGGCTTGTTGCGATCGTACTTTTCGTGCCATGGAATTGGACTGTAGCGCATTGTATCTTCGGAATACTTGACGAAGAACGGATCATCCCCCGAACCGGATAGCGTAACCACCTTGTTATGCCGCTTCAGATATTTTACGAAAAGAAGATTCAGATAAGGCAGACGCGGAAATACATAAAAATTGACCAGGTGCACCACGTCGTAACCGCGGAATACTTTCATCTTCAAGAAAGGCAGGATCAATTGACGCGCTTTGTAGCTGTAGATATTAGAACCATATCCAAGGTTGATGTCGGCTTCGAATTTCTTCCAAAAATCGCTGGCAGCGGCCAGCGTCACCTCATGCCCCAAGGCTGTCAGCGCACCTTTCAATTCCTTATGCAAGCCACTGTACTCGCCAATGAGCAATATCTTCACGCTTTTTTACTCCCCTAAGCAATGGATGAAAGAAAACCGCCTGTCACGTCATTGCGGGACTGGGACTTTCCGCCAGCGAATCAATTCTCGTCATCCGCTTTCAAAAACTACTTTATGTCTTTTCAGCACTACGAAAACAAAAATAAAGTACAATAGGTAGTTCATTGCATGGGCCATGGTCGCCCCCACCGCACCGTATTGATCAAACACCACGACCCAGCCATAGAACGATGCACCAAACAAGAGTTCACCGATAATATAGGGTTTCCAGAGTGCTCGCGCGGTCATGACGTAGGCTAGTACCCAGCTCAAGACCTTTAGCGTGTCACCTATGATCTGCCAGAAAAAAAGATCTCGCATTTCATAGAACTCGGAACTGAACAGGATGACCACCACCCAGTCTCTCAGCGCATACAGGACGACGCCTATCACGATTGTTGCAGGAACAATAAACTTGTAGCCCAGCAGTACTTCCGACGTCAGTTCGCGAGCAGACTTGATCTCTGAAAATCGCGGCAGGAAATACACACTCAACGTCGTAGTCAGCACCATCAGGTAAGCGGTACTCAGACGCCAACTGGCCTCCCAGTATCCTGCCGCCACCCAACCATGATGCTCTCCAAGGTGGTTACGCACGAGAATCTGCGAGAGCGGCACTACAATCGCCGAGACCAGCGCCATCAAAGTGAACTTGCCCAGATTCAGCGCAGTCGTCTTGTCGATCCGGCCAAATAGAGAAGCGATACGGAACCACGGCGCTTTGATGCAGAGGAGCAGGGTCACAAAAAACGCCAGGGACTGATAGATGGCCAACGCTACCAATGCGCCATAAAGTCCGAACATCACGGTCATGACCGCAGTCACGAGCAAGGCGAAAACACTGCCTGAAATGTTCGCCAGCACGTAACGGGGAATGTCCTTCTTGCCGTTCAGAATCGCCAGAAGCATGGCGTTCAGGGTAAACAGCAGCAGCGACGCAGCGAACCAGAGAAACACGCCGCCGTAAGCCTCATCCTTGAGGAACCAACCTGCCAGATTCCGGTTGAACAGCGCGATCAAAAGCCCGACGACGACAGAGCTGGAAAATACGATGGTGCCCGCCGTAGACCAGACCCGATGCTGCTTTTCTTCATCACCATCGTATTCAGCCGTGTACTTCGTCACGCCAGTATTGATCGCCCCGGAACCAAATGTGGTGATCATCTGTACGGCATTCTGAAACTGACCCAATGCCGCGTAACCGGCCGGCCCCACGTAGACCGCCAGGATCTTGTTGATACCCAGCAAGGTGAGCAGTTTGAAAAGAACGGCTATGCCGTTTAACAAACTAGTCTTCAGAAATGTCATTTAACACTGGCCACGCTGAAGCTGTTGCAGGCAGCCACGACCTGCTCGGCCTCCTCGCCGGACAGCGTTGGCCCCATGGGCAAGCTGAGCACTTCTTCATGCAGACGCTCGGTCAACGGGAAAGACAGCGTGTTCCACTCCGCATACGCCTGTTGTTTGTGTGGCGGAATCGGATAATGGATCAGCGTCTGTACACCGTTGTCCGACAGATGCTTCTGCAGCGCCTCACGATGCTCGCTGCGAATCACGAACAAGTGCCAAGCGTGCTGATGGAAATCAAGCACGCTGCCGGCATCGACCACAGGCAGCTTAATCAGAGGATTATCGATGCCTTGCAGATATTGCTGTGCGATCTCCCGGCGACGCTGGGTTTGTTCGTCCAATGACTTCAGCTTGACACTCAACACGGCAGCCTGGAGTTCGTCGAGCCGACTGTTGACACCCTTGAAAAGATTCTTGTATTTCTCATGGGAGCCGTAATTACGCAGTGCCCGCAATGTTTCTGCCAGCTTGGCATCATTGGTGGTGATCGCCCCGCCATCACCCAAGGCACCCAGGTTCTTACCCGGATAGAAACTGAAGCCTGAGGCATCACCCCAGTTGCCCGCGCGACGACCGTCGATGGCGGCGCCGTGGGATTGTGCGGAGTCCTCCAGCAACAGTAGATTTTTGCGCTTTGCCAGACTGCTCAATGCAGGCATGTCTGCCAATTGACCATAGAGATGCACCGCGAGGATAACCCGGGTCCTGTCGGTGATGGCCGCCTCGGCAGCTATTGGGCACAGGTTGAAGCTTCCCTCGTTCGGCTCGACCAGAACCGGCACCAACTGGTTCTGGCTGATTGCCAGAATGCTGGCAATATAGGTATTGGCTGGAACGATCACCTCATCACCTTCAACCAGCAAGCCAAGCTGCTTCCATGCTTGCAGGGTAAGGATCAGTGCGTCGAGCCCGTTGGCGACGCCAATGCAGAACTGCGTACCGCAAAACTCCGCGAATTCGCGCTCAAAGCTTGCGAGTTCCTTGCCGGAGATATACCAGCCTGAATCAATTACACGTGTGCAGGCTTCAATCATGGCCTCGCGATCGAGTTTGTTAATTGATTTCAAATCAAGGAATTCAACCATGGGATACCATCCTGATAACTTTTCCGGTTTTCCTGGGCAAGAATCAATAGCCAGGGAATGCGTCATCAAGTGCCCACATTGGGCACTTGATGAGCGCATGTAGAGTGGACAACGCCAGTCCCTCAGGCACTGGCAACGGCCTGCAGGAACTGCTCGTAATTGCGAATGTAATCGCTCTCATCGTAGTAGTCGTTGGCCAGGACCAGCAGAACGCAGTCCTCAGTAAAATCATGCATCTCGTGCCAGACCATTTTGCCGACATGCAGCACTTTGGCCGGTGAGTCCAGTATGACCTCCTCCGAACGAAGGCCGTCATCCATGATCATGCGGCAGCTCCCGGCGACGCAGACTGCCATTTGCTCCAGTTCCTTGTGGGCATGGAAACCGCGTGCTACGCCTGGCTGGGTGCCAGTGAGGTAGTAGACACGTCGGATATCGAACGGAATGTTTTTATTTGCCTCAAGAACGCTCAGGTGACCACGGTCATCGCCGAGAACCTGAACTTCAACAAGATTAATCAGATTCATTTTTCAGCCCCAGCTTCCATCCTGGCAACCCCTGCTTGATAATAATTTAAATTCCGCAAATTCTTCTTCCCTACTCCTTGGGAGCTAATCCGTCCTGGATGCTTGCTGCGTCCAACGGGATGGCGGGCGCGCCCGAGATACAAGTACAGGCTTCATGGAAGTCGTACCGCAGTGCTTCTGAAATACGGCGAGCCGATAGACATTGATGTCATATGGCCACTTCAGCATATTTGGGCCGGCCAGAAACCAGGCCGCCAACTATACACCGATCGATTTATAGCCGCAGGGATTATACGTATCTAACCCACCGAGCGCATTGTAAAAACACAGCCCACGAGTACTCACTCGATCCTTACCGTTTCCGCAGGACGCAAGAGCGGATCCTGAGCCTCCAACACACGAGGAAGAGCAGACCTGAGGGAGCGGGTTCGCATGCACTGGACCTGATAACGAGCAAACGCGACCAGAAGCCCCAGCCCCAAGCCACTAATAAGACCTGCGAGCACGATCAAAGCACGGCGCGGCTTGACTGGGCTCTCCGATGGCAACGCGCGCTGATCGATCGAAACCAGTTGTACGTGACTAAAATCGGTACTCAAGCTCTGAAGGCGAGCAGCCTCAGCGCGCAGAGGTTGAACGTTGTCGAGGAACAGATCCTCATTAAGGCGCGCCTTCAACCCCTCAACCTCACGGTTGACCTGCAACATCTGCAGTTCCTTAGCAATTTCCGAGGTTCGTGCTGTCACAAAGTCATCGGATTTGCGCGCGCGAAGTGTTGCCAGCTCTGCCTCCAGCGCATCGCTACCCATGAAATAGAGAGGCGCCTGCTGGCTGTTGACCTCAGTCTTGATAACACTACCGGAACCGTTCATCGTCTCCTCCGCCAAGGACGACTGTGTAGCAGGTTTCCTGATACCCAAGCTGCGAGCAATCGAGATGGCTTCATTCAAAACAGCGATGCGATCAGCGCGCAGTAACTTTAGTTGTACTCTTAACGCGCTCAATTCGTCCTGAAGGCGAGCCCTCCTCACGTTATCAGCTTCGATCAGGGCGGCGATCTTGGCTTCTTTGTCCATCTGATAGTTTGCACGGGCTACATCGATCTTGCCCTGGATTTCAGCCAGTCGGTTCTTGATCAACGCACTGACGTCAGCCGAGATATGCTGACGCTCAGCCTCAATAACATAGTCGACGAACTTGTTGAGGATGAAGGCACCATCCACCCCTTTTGGATAATCAAGGGTCAGATTGACAGCCCGGGCGAAGTCGGCAGCGTCCTTGCCCACATCAAGCGCATCCAAAGCAATGACGCTTCTGTTGAACGCATCAAAGCTCTGCTCGATCGATTGATTCGGAATAATATAAGGGGCAAACAGTTGCTGGTTCTCACGGAAGAAGCTCAAACGCATCTCATACGAACCTAGCGAGGAGGCAATCCGCGCCAACGCAGCAGCGGGTGGGAGGGTGTAGACCTCCGATCGATTGAGGGCATCGAGTTCGTTGATCGGTGCGGGCTTCAGGATGCTGTGGGCCTGAAAGATGGGTGTGCTGAGCATGGCATAACCAACGGAGCAAGCTCCGGCCACTAGCACAAACCCTCCAACGATGAGTTTCTGCCTCCAGAGCGACTGGAATAGCGCCCAGAAGTCTAGGTCGTCCCCGGAAGGTCTGTCGGGTACCTCAAAATAGCCGCTCAATGTAATGCCCGCCTTCGAAAAATTGATTATTCAGACGCACGCTCCCAAGCAGTAATTTTTCGAAGAAGATCAGGGCCGTCAGAATTCGTCCTTGAACTGTAATCCATGCTTGGGATCCCGTCGCATCCGAGTTCCTGCGGCAGTGTGACATCAATCCCTTGCATTTCAAGACTTGACAAATCTAGCCAACTATCTATTTCCGGTTCATCTCATACAACCACCGACCCAGCGCAACTATCACGCCCAACACACACCCCAACAACAATCCGATCGCTAGAATCAAACCGACCTTTACCCGCACTGGGGTATCGGGAATTTCGATCGGCCCATCCTGGCGGTAGACAGATACATTCTCCGGCGCAACCTCAAAGCTGTTGAACAGACTGTATTTGACCTGCAGGGCGCGCAAACCAGGAATGAATGGATCATCTGACTGACGCCGCTGCAGATTCTCGATTTCGGCTCGCAGAGCACGGGAGCCGCGCATGTAGGTCAATTGCCCGCCCATATCCGCCGACACCTCTCCACCCAGACCACCCGACAGGATCGGTGGATTCTCGAGACCAATGCTTTGCGCGATCTTCAAAGCCTCTTGCAACTGGATAACGAGATCCTCGCGAGATCTTTGCCCCCGCTCACGTAATGCCACAATTTGCTGATTCAAATTGCGAGCACGCACTTCTGCTTCACGTGAAGCGTTCTTGATAACTTCCTTCCTGGCGGTATCTTCTGCACTCTGGATATAAAGGCGAACCCACTCGGAAATGACGGCAGGATCTTCGCCGCGGAGGGTCAACGAATATCCGTCGGGAGAGGCTTTTGCGTCCCCTGACACGACCAGGCTTTGTGAAAACTCAGAATACAGGCTGTCGAGCGGAGCTTTTCTTTTGGAATCGCTCAATGACGGCAGGTAGTAGCGGGTAAAAAAATCACGCCTGAGGGACTCTGCCTGCAAATTGCGCAGGAAAACGTCATACACATCTTTCACGCTAAAAGGTGTCAACTCGCTCTCGCGCGTCCGCCCATAGTTCAAGTCGGCAATGCCATTCTGCGTGGGGGGAAGCACAAATACTCTCGCTTCGTAGAGCGTGCGCTCTGAGAAAATATAACCTGCAGCCGCCAGCACCCCCAGGAAGGAACACACCAAAATACTGAGTTTTGAGCGCCACAACACCAAAACAACATCATAAATATTGGGTTCCTGATCTGAAAAAACCTTGCTGACGTCATTTTGCATCTATCAATTGATCCCCATCTCGATTGGCATTTATTTATTATTAGCTAGAAGTTATTTGAAACCAAATACTGATCACAGCCCCTAAAACAACCAACCCCTAGAACAAGTATTAACCGACTGCGACCGATCACGAAATCAGTCAGACCGCTTCCTGCCCTTGCGAAGGCGCAGTCCTTCTAGAAAAACAGCACCACCCAACGCCCCCAAAACAAACGCAAAAAGCACTAATACTGATACAGGCAAGATAGGGGAAGACCAACCTATAATCGCAAGGCTAACCGGCTGCTGGTTTTCCATGGCGAAGATAAAAGCAATAAGACCAACCATCAAAGTCAATATGACAAAGACAAAACGGCTAAAGTTCCGCACAGCTTACACCTCCTGTCGCAACATTAGTCATGACCCTCCTCCTCATTCACCCGATCCCGCAACTCCTTCCCTGGCTTGAAATGCGGAACGAACTTGCCATCGAGCTCGACGGACTGCCCGGTCTTCGGGTTACGCCCCACGCGGGGAGCACGATAATGCAGCGAGAAACTACCAAAACCCCGGATCTCGATGCGATCCCCGGTAGCCAGGCATTGGGACATCTGCTCAAGCATGGTCTTGATTGCCAGCTCCACGTCCTTGGACGAGAGCAACCCCTGGTGGGTGACAATACGTTCGATCAGCTCCGACTTCGTCATGTTTTTCCCTTCTGTATCAAGCAGCTAGGTCATTGCCTCCATTGGTTGTAGCACGGCTTGATGAATTTGAACAGTACGCTTCTTGACTTGTAGGAAAATCCAAGGAGCGAGAAATACCGACACACCCCGCAAAGCCAACGCCCATGGGGCTCGCGCTTAACTGACTGAAATTTCAGGCATAAAAAAAGGCGACCGAAGTCGCCTTTTTTGATCAAGCAGAACTTAGTTCTGTTTGGCCATTTGCTCGCGAATCAGGTCACCCAGGGTCGCCGCAGGAGCCTCGGTGGAGGACTTGGCGATGCTCTGCATGACTTCCTTCTCGTCCTCAACGTCTTTCGACTTGATGGAGAGGCTGATATTGCGGGACTTGCGGTCAACGCTGATGATCTTGGCTTCGATCTCGTCGCCTTCCTTCAGGACGTTGCGCGCGTCTTCAACGCGGTCACGGCTGATTTCGGAAGCTTTCAGAGTGGCTTCGATATCGTCAGCCAAGGTGATGACGGCGCCCTTGGCGTCGACTTCCTTGACGGTACCCTTGACGATGGCGCCTTTGTCATTCACGGAAACGTAGTTGGAGAACGGATCGTCTTCCAGCTGCTTGATACCGAGAGAGATGCGCTCACGCTCAGGGTCAACGGACAGGATGACGGTTTCCAGCTCGTCGCCTTTCTTGAAGCGACGTACAGCTTCTTCGCCCACTTCGTTCCAGGAGATGTCGGACAGGTGAACCAGACCGTCGATGCCGCCGTCCAGACCAATGAAGATACCGAAATCGGTGATCGACTTGATGGTGCCGGAGATCTTGTCGCCCTTGTTGAACTGGCCAGAGAAGTCTTCCCATGGGTTCGACTTGCACTGCTTGATGCCCAAGGAGATGCGACGACGCTCTTCGTCGATGTCCAGAACCATGACTTCCACTTCGTCGCCAACCTGAACGACTTTCGACGGGTGGATGTTCTTGTTGGTCCAGTCCATTTCGGAAACGTGCACCAGACCTTCGACGCCTTCTTCCAGCTCAGCGAAGCAGCCGTAGTCGGTCAGGTTGGTGACGCGCGCCATGACGCGGGTGCCTTCTGGGTAACGAGCCTTGATAGCAACCCATGGGTCTTCGCCCAGTTGCTTCAGGCCCAGCGAAACGCGGTTGCGCTCGCGATCGTACTTCAGGACCTTGACATCGATCTCGTCGCCAACGTTGACGATTTCCGATGGGTGCTTGATACGCTTCCAGGCCATGTCGGTGATGTGCAGCAGGCCGTCTACGCCGCCTAGGTCCACGAATGCGCCGTAGTCGGTGAGGTTCTTGACGATACCCTTGACTTGCTGGCCTTCCTGCAGCGATTCCAGCAGAGCTTCGCGCTCGGCGCTGTTTTCGGCTTCCAGGACGCTGCGACGGGAAACGACAACGTTGTTGCGCTTCTGGTCCAGCTTGATGACCTTGAATTCCAGCTCTTTGCCTTCCAGGTGAGTGGTGTCGCGCACTGGGCGGACATCAACCAGGGAGCCCGGCAGGAACGCACGGATACCGTTAACGTCGACAGTGAAGCCGCCCTTAACCTTACCGTTGATAACGCCCTTGACCACTTCTTCGGCGGCGAAAGCTGCTTCCAGAACAATCCAGCACTCGGCGCGCTTGGCTTTTTCACGGGACAGCTTGGTTTCGCCAAAGCCGTCTTCCACCGCGTCCAGCGCAACGTGAACTTCGTCACCGACCTTGATGGTCAGCTCGCCAGCTTCGTTGTAGAACTGCTCGAGCGGGATGACGCCCTCGGACTTCAGACCAGCGTGGACAGTAACCCAGTCACCATCGATATCGACAACGATACCGGTGATGATCGCACCTGGTTGAAGGTTGAGGGTTTTCAGGCTTTCTTCAAAGAGTTCTGCAAAGCTTTCGCTCATTTTAATTCCTGTAGATTCGGGCGATAAATCCGCCCAACAGCCACACTCCAGACAATGTGGGTTTCGTTCATAGTAAGGGCCGGCTGCAGGACGTTGACTGGTAATCCTGCAGCCTTCCCGGGTCATCCGGTGATATCGCGCAGGGCGACCTCACTCAGAATGCGTTCCAGCACCTGCTCGATGGACAGCTCGGTAGAATCCAGCTGTATCGCGTCGGCTGCCGGCTTGAGCGGGGCTACCGAGCGCTGGGTGTCGCGCTCATCGCGCGCACGAATCTCATCCAGCAGACTCGACAGACTAACATCATCGCCCTTGGCCTTCAACTGGAGGTAGCGGCGCCGCGCCCGCTCCTCGGCGCTGGCCGTCAGGAATATCTTCAACGGCGCATCGGGGAATACCACCGTGCCCATGTCCCGGCCATCGGCGATCAGGCCCGGCGCCTCGCGAAACGCACGCTGACGCTGCAGCAGCGCCTCGCGTACCGCAGGCAGGGCAGCCACCTGGGAGGCGCCGGCACCGACATGCTCGTTGCGGATGTCATTGCTGACGTCGTCGCCTTCCAGAATGATGCGCTGCAACTGGCCTTCCTCGGCCGCAAGGAACTGTACGTCCAGATGGGCAGCGAGGGCCTTGAGCAACTCTTCGTTGGTCAGATCGACGCCATGGTTGCCCGCAGCGAACGCGAGTAGACGATACAGGGCGCCGGAGTCCAGCAGGTTCCAGCCCAGGCGCCGGGCCAGCAGGCCTGCTACCGTACCCTTGCCCGAACCGCTAGGCCCGTCGATGGTGATGACCGGCGCTTGCAGGTTCACGATTTGCCCTCTTCAGCGACGCGAATCCCGACCTCTGCGCACAAGGCCAGGAAGTTCGGGAAGGAAGTAGCGACGTTGGCGCAGTCATGGATGCGGATCGGCGCAGTTGCTCGCAGGGAAGCCACGCTGAAGGCCATGGCGATCCGGTGGTCACCGTGGCCATGGACCTCACCACCACCGATCTCGCCACCATCGATGATGATGCCATCGGCGGTTGGCTCGCACTTGACACCCAAGGCCAGCAGGCCGTCGGCCATGACCTGGATGCGATCGGATTCCTTGACCCGCAGTTCCTCGGCACCACGCAGGACGGTACGGCCTTCGGCACAGGCCGCAGCAACGAACAGTACCGGGAACTCGTCGATGGCCAGTGGAACCAGGTGCTCGGGAATTTCGATGCCCTTGAGCCTGGCACCACGCACACGCAGGTCGGCAACCGGCTCGCCACCGACTTCACGCTGGTTTTCCAGGGTGATGTCACCGCCCATCAGGCGCAGGATGTCGATCACACCAGTACGGGTCGGGTTGATGCCGACATGCTCCAGAAGCAATTCGGAGCCTTCGGCGATCGACGCGGCCACCAGGAAGAAGGCCGCCGAGGAAATATCCGCAGGTACTTCGATATGGGTCGCCTTCAGCTTGCCGCCGGATACCAGCGAGGCGGTCGGCCCCTCGACGTTCACTTCATAGCCGAAACCACGCAGCATGCGCTCGGTGTGGTCGCGGGTCGGTGCTGGCTCGGTGACCGTGGTCTTGCCCTCGGCGTACAAACCGGCAAGCAGCAGGCAGGACTTGACCTGGGCGCTGGCCATCGGCAGCGTGTAGGTGAGCGCCTTGAGCTTGTGCCCGCCACGAATGGTGACCGGTGGACGGCCCTGCTCGGCGGTTTCAATGACCGCCCCCATTTCGCGCAGCGGATTGGCGACACGGTTCATCGGACGCTTGGACAGCGAGGCATCGCCGGTCAGCACGGTGTCGAAGGCCTGCGCAGCCAGGAGGCCGGACAGCAGGCGCATCGAAGTACCGGAGTTGCCCAGATAGATAGGGCCAGGTGGCGGTTTCAGGCCATTGAGGCCGACGCCGTGAATTGTCACGCGACCGTGATGCGGACCTTCGATCACCACACCCATGTCACGAAACGCCTGCAGGGTCGCCAGAGCGTCCTCGCCTTCGAGGAAGCCTTCGACTTCCGTGGTGCCCTCGGCCAGCGAGCCGAGCATGATCGAGCGATGGGAGATCGACTTGTCACCGGGAACGCGAATGCGCCCGGACAGACGGCCACCAGGTTGTGCCAGGAAAATCAGGTCGTTGGAGTTCATAGCGTCCACATAGGCCCGTCGGGCCAGGATTTTACTGAAATGCTCGCGGGCAACCCGAGCGCGCGTGAACACGCCCAGCAACTGATGCCCGTCCCCTGCATCGACCGCATCGCGCAAGGCGTCGAGGTCGCTGCGAAAAGTGTCCAGTATGCGCAAGACAGCCTCGCGATTGGCGAGAAAAATGTCATGCCACATTACAGGGTCACTGCCCGCGATCCGCGTGAAATCACGGAAGCCGCCGGCAGCGTAGCGGAAGATATCGAGGTTTTCATTGCGCTTGGCCAGGGAATCGACCAGGCCGAACGCTAGCAGATGCGGCAGATGACTGGTGGCAGCCAGCACTTCGTCGTGACGCTCCACCTGCATGTGCTCGACATCCGCATCCAACGCGCGCCACAGCCGGTCAACCAGGGCCAAGGCCTCGGCATCGGTCTCGGCCAGCGGGGTCAAGATCACCTTGTGCCGACGAAACAGCCCGGCATTGGAAGCCTCCACCCCGCTCTGCTCGGAACCGGCGATCGGATGGCCGGGCACGAAGCGCGCCAGTCGCTCCGGCATGACCGCACGAGCCGTGCGAACGACATTGCCCTTGGCACTGCCAACATCGGTCAGCACCGCCTGCCCCAGGTCCATTCCAGCCAGCCTGGCCAGCACCTTCTCCATCGCCAGGATCGGTACTGCCAGTTGGATCACGTCGGCACCGACGCAGGCCGCTGCAAGGTCTTCCTCACAGCGGTCGACCACACCCAGCTCGACTGCCAGCTTGCGCGATTGCGGGTCCAGATCGACACCGACCACTTCGCGGCACAGGCCGCTTTCACGCACGCCCTTGGCGAAGGAACCACCGATCAGGCCGAGGCCTACTACAACAAGCCGGCCAAGCACGGTTTCGCTCTTTTGCGTTTCGATTTCAATCACTGAGCCAGGACCCTGTTCAAAACATCCCCCATCGTCACGCCTCAAAGCACCGCTTTCGGGTAGGAACCCAGCACTTTCAGGGCAACCGCCTCCTGACTGATCTTCTCCAGCACGGCCTTGATCAGCGGATCCCGGTGATGGCCGACGAAATCGATGAAGAATACGTAGGTCCATTTACCGCTGCGCGAAGGGCGGGTCTCGATGCGCGTGAGGTCGATTCCGTTCTCATGGAACGGCACCAGCAATTCGTGCAAAGCGCCCGGCTTGTTGCTCATGGACACGATGATCGAAGTCTTGTCGTCGCCCGTCGGCGGGACTTCCTGGTTGCCGATCATCAGGAACCGGGTGGAGTTGTCCGGACGGTCCTCGATCTTCTCGGCCAGTCGGGTCAAGCCATACAGGCCGGCAGCCATGTCGCCGGCAATGGCGGCCGAGTTCCACTCGCCCTTGACCCGCTTGGCCGCCTCGGCATTGCTCGCCACCGCGACGCGCTCCACATTCGGGTAGTGGGCATCCAGCCACTTGCGGCACTGGGCCAGGGATTGGGCATGGGAATAGATGCGGGTGATGCTGTCGGTCTTGGTGTTCTCGCCCACCAGCAGATGATGGTGGATACGCAGCTCGACCTCGCCACAGATGACCATGTCGTGCTCGAGGAAGCTGTCGAGGGTGTGGTTGACCGCGCCCTCGGTGGAGTTTTCCACAGGCACAACACCGAAGTTGACCGCACCGGCTGCCACCTCGCGGAATACTTCGTCAATCGCCGCCATCGGCTTGCTGATCACGGCATGGCCGAAGTGCTTCATCGCCGCAGCCTGGGTGAAGGTACCCTCGGGGCCGAGGTAAGCCACTTTCAGCGGCTGCTCCAGCGCCAGGCAGGAGGACATGATTTCGCGGAACAGCCGGGCCATTTCCTCGTTGCCGAGCGGCCCCTGGTTACGCTCCATGACCCGCTTGAGCACCTGCGCCTCGCGCTCGGGCCGGTAGAAAACCGGAACCTCGCCCTCGGCCAGGGAGCCCATCTTGACCCGCGCGACTTCCTGGGCACAGCGGGCGCGATCACTGATCAGTTCGAGGATCTTCTCGTCGAGACTGTCGATGCGTACCCGCAGCGCCTTGAGTTCCTGTTCGGACATCAGGCGTGTTCCTTCTCGAATTCGGCCATGTAGGCCACCAGGGCTTCGACGGCTTCCAGGCCCAGCGCGTTGTAGATCGAGGCACGCATGCCTCCGACCGAACGGTGTCCCTTGAGGTTGAGCAGGCCACGAGCGTCGGCACCGGCGAGGAACGCCTTGTCCAGACGCTCGTCGGCCAGGCGGAACGGCACGTTCATCCACGAACGGGAATTGACGCTGATCGGGTTGGTGTAGAAATCGCTCTTGTCGATGAAGCCGTACAGGCGGTCTTTCTTGGCCCGGTTGCGCTGCTCCATCGCAGCCACGCCGCCCTGCTCCTTCAGCCACTGGAAGACCAGGCCGGAGAGGTACCAGGAATAGGTAGCCGGAGTGTTGTACATCGAGCCGTTATCGGCCGCGATCTTGTAGTCGAGCATGGTCGGGCAGGCGCTGCGGGCGCGACCCAGCAGGTCTTCGCGGACGATCACCACCACCAGGCCGCTCGGGCCGATGTTCTTCTGCGCTCCGGCGTAGATCAGGCCGAACTGCGAGACATCGATCGGACGGGAAAGGATGTCGGAAGACATGTCCACCACCAGCGGAACGTCACCGGCCTGCGGCACCCAGTCGAACTGCAGGCCGCCGATGGTTTCGTTGGAGGCGTAGTGCAGGTAGGCGGCGCCCGGGGTCAGCTTCCACTCGTTCTGGCCGGGAATGGCCAGGAAGTCGTAGGGCTTGGCCGAGGCGGCGACATTGACGTTGCCGAAGCGGCGCGCTTCCTCGATGGCCTTCTTCGACCAGATGCCGGTCTCGATATAGTCGGCGGTAGCGTTCTCGGGCAGCAGGTTCAGCGGGATCTCGGCGAACTGCTGGCTGGCGCCACCCTGGAGGAACAGCACCTTGTAGTTGGAGGGGATGGACAACAGGTCGCGCAGGTCCTGCTCGGCTTGCTGGGCAATGGCCACGTAGTCGTCGCTACGGTGACTCATTTCCATGACGGACAGGCCTTTGCCGTTCCAGTCCAGCATTTCGGCCTGGGCGCGCTGCAGAACAGCGTCCGGAAGCGCAGCAGGGCCTGCGCAGAAGTTAAAGGCTCGTTTGCTCACATCCACTCTCGCTCTGCTCAAGATAACGGCAGAAGCGGGGACGAGCCCCGCTTCCGTATTCCACACATCTACCACTCAATCCTGTACGACGTCTTCCTCGCCGGCAGCATCCGCCTGCGGCGCCTCGATGTTGTCGTCGCCTGCCTCGGCATCCGGCAGTTCGTCGTCCTCGTCGTCCTCGGAAGGCTCCTGGACCCGCTCCAGGCCGACCAGGGTTTCGTCGCTGGCCAGCTTGATCAGGGTAACACCCTGGGTATTGCGACCCAGGCTGGAGACCTCGCCGACACGGGTGCGAACCAGGGTGCCCTGGTCGGAAATCAGCATGATCTCCTCACCTTCCTGCACCTGGACAGCGCCGACCAGACGACCGTTACGCTCGTTGCTGACCATGGCGATAACGCCCTGGCCGCCACGCTTGTACTCGGGGAACTCGCTGATCGCGGTGCGCTTGCCGTAGCCGCGCTCGGAAGCGGTGAGGATCTGGCTGCCCTCCTCCGGAATGATCATCGAGATCAGCTTCTGCCCTTCGGCCAGGCGCATGCCGCGCACGCCACGAGCGGTACGGCCCATGGCGCGGACATCGGATTCCTTGAAGCGTGTCACCTTGCCAGCATCGGAGAACAGCATGACCTCACGCTCGCCATCGGTGATGGCAGCGGAAATCAGGATGTCGCCTTCGTCCAGCTCCAGGGCGATCAGGCCGACACTGCGCTGACGACTGAACTGCTCCAGCGGGGTCTTCTTCACGGTGCCGTTGGCAGTGGCCATGAAGATGTAGTGACCCTCGGTGTATTCCTCGACCGGCAGCATGGTGGTGATGTGCTCGCCATCGTCCAGCGGCAGCAGGTTGACCAGCGGGCGACCACGGGCCGCACGGGACGCTTCGGGAATCTCGTAGGTCTTCAGCCAGTACACCTTGCCCTTGCTGGAGAACAGCAGCAGGGTGGTATGGCTGTTCGCTACCAGCAGGTGGGAAATGTAGTCTTCGTCTTTTACACCCGTCGCCGACTTGCCTTTGCCACCGCGACGCTGGGCCTGGTAGGCCGCCAGCGGCTGGGTCTTGGCGTAGCCACCATGGGAAATGGTTACCACGCGATCTTCTTCCGGAATCATGTCGCCCAGGGTCAGGTCGAGGCGCGCGTCGATGATCTCGGTGCGGCGCGCATCGCCGTATTCGGCGCGGATCAGTTCCAGCTCTTCGCGGATCACTTCCATCAGGCGCTCGGCACTGCTGAGGATACGGATCAGCTCGCCGATCTGGTTGAGGATCTCCTGGTATTCGGCCAGCAGCTTCTCGTGCTCCAGGCCGGTCAGGCGGTGCAGGCGCAGGTCAAGAATGGCCTGGGCCTGTTCCGGCGACAGGTAGTACTTGCCATCACGCAGGCCGTATTGCTCGTCGAGGTTTTCCGGACGGCAGGAGTCGGCACCGGCACGCTCGACCATCACCTGCACGGCGCTGGATTCCCATGGCGTGCCGATCAGCGCTTCCTTGGCCTCCGAAGGCGTCGGCGAAGCCTTGATCAGGGCAATGACCGGGTCGATGTTGGACAGCGCAACCGCCTGGCCTTCGAGGATATGCCCACGCTCGCGAGCCTTGCGCAGCTCGAACACGGTACGCCGGGTCACCACTTCGCGGCGGTGGCGGACGAAGGCTTCGAGCAGGTCCTTGAGGTTGAGCAGACGCGGACGACCGTCGATCAGGGCGACGATGTTTATGCCGAACACGCTTTGCAGCTGGGTCTGGGCGTAGAGGTTGTTGAGCACTACCTCCGGCACTTCACCACGGCGCAGCTCGATGACCACGCGCATGCCGTCCTTGTCGGACTCGTCGCGCAGCTCGGTGATGCCTTCGAGCTTCTTCTCTTTCACCAGCTCGGCGATCTTCTCGATCAGACGGGCCTTGTTCAACTGGTACGGCAGTTCGGTGATGACGATCTGCTGGCGGCCACCGACCTTGTCGATGTCCTCGACGGTGGAGCGGGCGCGCATATAGATGCGTCCGCGACCGGTGCGATAGGCCTCGATGATGCCCTGGCGACCGTTGATCAAGCCGGCGGTGGGGAAGTCCGGGCCCGGGATGAACTGCATCAGTTCATCGACCGTGATCTCGGAGTTGTCGATCAGCGCCAGGCAACCGTCGATGACTTCGCCGAGGTTGTGCGGCGGGATGTTGGTCGCCATGCCCACGGCGATACCGCTGGAGCCGTTGACCAGCAGGTTGGGGATACGGGTCGGCATGACCGCAGGGATCTGTTCGGTGCCGTCGTAGTTGGGCACCCAGTCCACGGTTTCCTTGTGCAGGTCGGCCAGCAGCTCGTGGGCCAGCTTGGCCATGCGCACTTCGGTGTATCGCATCGCCGCAGCATTGTCGCCGTCGACCGAACCGAAGTTGCCCTGGCCGTCGACCAGCAGGTAGCGCAGGGAGAAAGGCTGGGCCATGCGCACGATGGTGTCGTAGACAGCGGTATCACCGTGAGGGTGGTACTTACCGATCACGTCACCGACCACACGGGCGGATTTCTTGTACGGTTTGTTCCAGTCGTTACCCAGTTCGCTCATCGCATACAGAACGCGGCGATGCACGGGCTTCAAGCCATCACGCGCATCGGGCAGTGCACGCCCGACAATGACGCTCATCGCGTAGTCGAGGTAGGACTGTCTCAGTTCGTCTTCGATATTGACCGGGAGGATTTCTTTGGCCAGTTCGCCCATGAGAAGCCTGATTCCTTTTTCTGGTGAAACTTCGTCGCATCCATATGGGACGAACGAAGCTCGCCGCCGCGAAGGGCCTCCTGCGCGACGACTTACGACAAATCAACGAGTTATGCCATGGATCTGCGTAGTGAAGAGCACCCCGCTGGGCGCCCTTGGAAACCGCCGGATGTTATCACAGTCGGCGGGGGCATGGGAGTATGGCAAAGCGCCGCCTGGCGCGGGCGAAAATGGCTCTGCGCCACCTGCGGCATGGAACTCAATGCAAGCGCTTGCGGCACATCAACTGCGCCAGCTTGGCCGTATCCGGCCGCTCTACGATCCCCTTCTCGGTTACGATCACGTCGATCAGGTCCGCCGGGGTCACATCGAACAACGGGTTGCATGCCTCGACGCCAGTTGCAATGCGCTCTCCGGCGATCCCCAGCAACTCGGCACCCTCACCTTCCTCGAGCACGACGTCTTCGCCACTGGCCAGGCCCAGGTCGATGGCCGCACTCGGCGCCACCACCATGAAGCGCACCCCGTGATGCATCGCATTGACCGCCAGCTGGTAGGTACCGATCCTGCTGACCACGTCGCCATTGGCGGCAATGCAGTCGGCACCGACCACCACCCAGGTAATGCCCTTGGTCTTCATCAGGTGGGCTGCGGCCGAATCGACACTGACGATTGCCGGAACGCCCTCGCTGGCCAATTCCCAGGCCGCCAGGCAGGTGCCCTGCAGGCCAGGGCGGGTCTCATCGACGTAGACATGCTCGATCATGCCGTCCAGCCAGGCCGCGCGGATCACCCCGAGCGCCGTGCCAAAGCCGCCGGTAGCCAGCGCGCCGGTGCTGTTGTGCGTCAACACGGTCTGCTCGCTGCCCTGGTACTTGCGGATCAGCTCCATGCCCAGCTGGGCCATGGTCAGGTTGGCTTCGCGATCGCTTTCGTGGATCGCGCGGGCCTCGGCCTCCAGCGCCTGCGACGGATCGTCGCCCTCGCGCAGCCGCTGCAAGCGCTCGCGCATGCGATTCAGGGCCCAGGAAAAACCCACGCCGCTCGGCCGCGCCTCGCTGAGCAGGATGAAATCCGCTTCCAGCGCAGCACGCCAGTCAGCCCCCTCGGCCAGGCGCCGACGCAACCCCAGCAGCACACCATAAGCGGCGCTGATGCCGATGGCCATGGCCCCGCGCACCACCGTCGAGCGGATCGCTTCAGCCACACCCGCAGCGTCAGCGCAAGCCAGCCACACCTCCTCGAAAGGCAGCGCGCGCTGGTCGAGCAAGTAAAGAGTGCCATCACGCCAATCGATGGCCTTCGCTTTCTCTGCAGCCAGAAGTCGATCGCGCATGCCTCACCCCGTCATTCGGACATCAAAAACCGGCGATTATAACGAGCCCCAAGCGCGGACGCTCGGGTATACTTCGCCATCCGCCCATGCACCAGGGAAATCCGTGCAAATGCCCAAGTCCACTACCCCTCTCGACCTGCTGCTCCTGCCAACCTGGCTGGTGCCTGTCGAACCGGCCGGTGTGGTCCTGGAGGATCACGCCCTGGGCGTGCGCGACGGCCGGATCGTGTTCCTTGGCCCGCGGAGCGAAACCAGCCGCTTCAATGCGACCGAAGTCCGCGAACTGCCCGGCTGCCTGCTGGCCCCCGGCCTGATCAACGCCCACGGCCACGCGGCCATGACCCTGTTCCGTGGCATGGCCGACGATCTGCCACTGATGACCTGGCTCGAGGAGCACATCTGGCCCGCCGAGGCCCGCTGGGTCGATGAGGATTTCGTCCGCGACGGCACCAACCTGGCGATCGCCGAGCAACTCAAGGGCGGCATCACCTGTTTCAGCGACATGTACTTCTATCCGAAGATCGCCAGCGAATGCGTGCACGACAGCGGCATGCGCGCGCAGATCTGCGTGCCGCTGCTGGACTTCCCGATCCCAGGCGCTCGCACCTTCGACGAAGCACTGCACCTGGGCATAGAGCTGTTCGGCAGCCTGCGCCATCATCCGCGCATCCGCATTGCCCTGGGCCCTCATGCGCCCTATACGGTCAACGACGAAAACCTGGAAAAGGTCCGGGTCGTGGCCGACGAACTGGACGCGCCGGTGCAGATGCATGTCCACGAAACCGCCAGCGAAGTACACGATGCCGTGCAGCAGCGCGGCGAGCGGCCCTTGCAGCGCCTGGCCCGCATCGGCCTGCTCGGGCCCAACCTGCAGGCCGTGCACATGACCCAGGTCAGCGATGACGACCTG
This sequence comes from Pseudomonas sp. GD04058, assembly GCF_029836855.1. Classification (NCBI taxonomy): domain Bacteria; kingdom Pseudomonadati; phylum Pseudomonadota; class Gammaproteobacteria; order Pseudomonadales; family Pseudomonadaceae; genus Pseudomonas; species Pseudomonas sp. GD04058. Next base: position 137,503 of record NZ_JAOECN010000008.1, on the reverse strand, counting down.
GCATTGCTGGTAGAAAGCAACACCAGCGTGGTGCATTGCCCCGAATCCAATCTCAAGCTGGCCAGCGGCTTCTGCCCGGTGGAACGCCTGTGGCTGGCCGGGGTGAACGTCGCCGTCGGCACCGATGGCGCAGCCAGCAACAACGATCTCGACCTGCTCGGCGAAACCCGCACCGCCGCCCTGCTGGCCAAGGCCGTGGCCGGCTCGGCCAGCGCCCTGGATGCCCATCGCGCCCTGCGCATGGCCACCCTGAACGGCGCCCGCGCCCTGGGAATCGAAGCCATTTCCGGCTCCCTGGAAATCGGCAAGGCAGCCGACCTGGTCGCCTTCGACCTCAGCGGCCTGGCCCAGCAACCGGTCTACGACCCGGTGTCGCAACTGATCTACGCCAGCGGCCGCGACTGCGTGAAGCATGTCTGGGTCGCGGGCAATGCGCTGCTCGACGAGAGCCGCCTGACCCGCCTGGACGAGCAGGCCCTGCATGCCAGCGCCGTGGCCTGGGGCAAACGTATCGCCGGCCTCGCCGAATGACCCGGCAGCCATGCTGCCGCACAGAATTTTCACCGTTTCAGAGGACAGTTCCATGAGCAACGTCGACCACGCCGAAATCGCCAAGTTCGAGGCCCTGGCCCATCGCTGGTGGGACCGCGAAAGCGAGTTCAAGCCGCTGCACGACATCAATCCGCTGCGGGTCAACTGGATCGACGAGCGGGCCAGCCTGGCCGGCAAGAAGGTCCTCGACGTCGGTTGCGGCGGCGGCATCCTCAGTGAAGCCATGGCCCTGCGCGGCGCGACCGTCACCGGCATCGACATGGGCGAGGCTCCGCTGGCGGTGGCCCAGTTGCACCAGTTGGAGTCCGGGGTGAAGGTCGAGTACCGGCAGATCACCGCCGAGGCCCTGGCCGAAGAGATGCCAGCGCAGTTCGACGTGGTTACCTGCCTGGAGATGCTCGAGCACGTCCCCGACCCCTCCTCGGTGATCCGTGCCTGCTTCAGGATGGTCAAGCCCGGTGGCCAGGTGTTTTTCTCCACCATCAACCGTAACCCCAAGGCCTACCTGTTCGCCATTATCGGCGCCGAATACATCATGAAGCTGCTGCCCCGCGGCACGCACGACTTCAAGAAATTCATCCGCCCTTCCGAACTCGGCGCCTGGAGTCGCGCGGCGGGCCTGAGCGTCAAGGACATCATCGGCCTGACCTACAACCCGCTGACCAAGCACTACAAGCTGGCCGCCGACGTTGACGTCAACTACATGATCCAGACCCTGCGCGAGGAATGAGCATGCGTTTGCGAGCAGTACTTTTCGACATGGACGGCACCCTGCTCGACACGGCGCCGGACTTCATCGCCATCAGCCAGGCGATGCTCGCCGAGCGCGGGCTGCCGGCAGTACCCGACAAGATCATCCGCGACGTGATCTCGGGCGGCGCCCGGGCGATGGTCGCCGCGACCTTCGGCATGGACCCGGACGCACCTGGCTTCGAGGCCCTGCGCCTGGAATTCCTCGAGCGCTACCAACGTGACTGCGCGGTGCACAGCAAGCTGTTCGACGGCATGCAGGAGCTGCTCGAGGACATCGAGCGCGGCAAATTGCTGTGGGGCGTCGTGACCAACAAGCCGGTACGCTTCGCCGAGCCGATCATGCAGCGCCTGGGCCTGGCCGAGCGCTCCTCGCTGCTGATCTGCCCGGACCACGTGAAGAACAGCAAGCCCGACCCGGAGCCGATGATCCTCGCCTGCAAGACCCTCGGCCTGGATCCGGCCAGCGTCCTGTTCGTCGGCGACGACCTGCGCGACATCGAGTCGGGGCGCGACGCCGGCACCCGCACCGCCGCAGTGCGCTACGGCTACATTCATCCCGAGGACAACCCTAACAACTGGGGCGCGGACGTGGTGGTCGACCACCCGCTGGAACTGCGCAAGGTGCTCGACGGCGCCTTGTGCGGCTGCTGATCACCCGATCCAGGCATAGGTGTATGCGATGCTCGTGCTGGATGCTTTGGGACCGCTGGCGCGGTCCATCGCAGGCAAGCCAGCTCCTACAGTGACAGGCGGCACCTATGTGCCATAGGCCACGCTGCGGCGTGGCCTGAAGACACTCCTTTTCGAGGCAATTCCCATGTTCGACTACACCGCCCGTCCAGAGCTGCTCAAAGGCCGGGTCATCATGGTCACCGGCGCCGGTCGCGGGATCGGTGCGGCAGCGGCCAAGGCGTTCGCCGCCCATGGCGCCACCGTGCTGCTGCTGGGCAAGACCGAGGCCAACCTGGCCGCGGTCTACGACGAGATCGAGGCTGCCGGCCATCCGCAACCGGTGGTCATCCCGTTCAACCTGGAAACCGCGCTGCCGCACCAGTACGACGAGCTGGCCGTGATGGTGGAGAACGCATTCGGCCGCCTCGACGGCCTGCTGCACAACGCTTCGATCATCGGCCCGCGCACGCCGCTGGAACAGCTGAGCGGCGATAACTTCATGCGTGTCATGCACATCAACGTCAACGCCATGTTCATGCTGACCCAGACGCTGCTGCCGCTGCTCAAGCTGTCGGAAGATGCTTCGGTGGTATTCACCTCCAGCAGCGTCGGGCGCAAGGGCCGGGCCTACTGGGGTGCCTATGGCGTGTCGAAGTTCGCCACCGAGGGCCTGATGCAGACCCTGGCGGACGAACTGGAAGGCGTGGCCCCGGTGCGGGCCAACAGCGTGAACCCGGGCGCGACCCGCACCAGCATGCGGGCCCAGGCTTATCCTGCGGAAAATCCGCAGGACAACCCGCTGCCCGAGGCCATCATGCCGGTCTATCTGTACCTGATGGGCCCGGACAGCACCGGGGTCAACGGTCAGGCGTTCAACGCCCAGTAAGACGCCTCAGGCCAGGGCCCCGCGACGGCGGTCGTCCTGGCCAGACTCACTGTGTTCCAGCTGCATGCAGCGTTCGAGGAACAGGAACATATAGTCATAGCTCTTGCAGATCGCCCGTTTCAGCTCGTTCTGCAAGGCCTTGCCCGGGCTGTTGCCCGCCAGGGTGCAGATGATTTCCAGCGCTTCCCACGGGTGGGCATCATCGTACTGGGCATGCATCTTCAGCCATTTCATCGCGCGCTTGCGGCCTTCCTCGGGGAAGCCCTGTGCGTAGGTATCGGTCGAACAGACCACCGCCGACCACTCGCCCACCGCCCCCTCGATCGCATAGTTGGTCGCCGCCATGGCCACCACCAGCGAGTCCGCGGCACAGGTATGCACGCACCAATCACTGAGCGCCTGGAGCTCCGCCGGCACCTCCTGCGCCTGCAGCTCCTCAAGGCTGACGCCGTGGGCTTCGCACCAGTGCACCCAGTAATCGGCGTGGTTGAGTTCGACACGGATATTGCGCATCAGCCAGCGCCGCGCCATGTCCTCGCCGGGATGACGGGCGTAACGGGTCTTGGTCAGGTTCTGCGCCATGTACACCGAGAATTGCTCGACGACGGGCCAGCCGCCCACCAGGTACTGACGCATGGTCCGGCTGGAAACCTGACCGTCGCGCAAGCGCTGGTAGAACTCATGCTCGACCACACGACGCTTGTGCGGTGCGCATTCCTGGATCAGGCGCTGGGCCCAGAGGGGATAACTGGTGGCGTCCATCAATGGACCGGTCCGGGTAAAGGTATCAATCACTGTCAGCTCCTTGTCCTTGTGATCTGGATGGAAGCGTCAGCGTAATGTCCCCGGCGAGCCGAACAGCATGGGCCTGGCCGCATCGCGCTGACGCCTCAGGCTGGCGGCGGAAAAGGCCTGGGGCCGCTCGATCAGGAAGCCCTGGGCGTAGTCGACACCGATTTCCCGCAAAGCCTGTTCGATCAGCGGTGTTTCGACAAACTCGGCGATGGTGCGCTTGCCCATGACATGGCCAATGTGATTGATCACCTGGACCATTGCCCGGTTAACCGGATCGTCGAGCATATCCTTGACGAAACTTCCGTCGATCTTGAGGAAGTCTACAGGCAAATGTTTCAGATACGCGAAAGACGACATTCCGGCGCAAAAATCGTCAAGGGAAAATTTGCAGCCCAATCCTTTCAATTCGTTGATAAAACGAATGGCACTGCCGAGATCGGCAATCGCGCTTGTTTCAGTAATTTCGAAACAGATCAATTCAGGAGGGATGGCGTAGTCGCTGAACTGCCGCCGCAGATAGTCGAGGAACTTGTCATCCCCGATGCTGTTGCCTGAAAGGTTGATCGAGCATATGGCCAGCGGCCCTTCGGCACCTTCGTCGAGACACTGGCGGATCACCTTGAACACGCTGCCGACAACCCAACGGTCCAGGGCCGTGATCAAGCCGAAGCGCTCGGCGGCGGGAATGAAGCTGTCGGGCAGGATTATCCGGCCGCTTTCATCATGCAGGCGCAGGAGAATTTCCAGATGTCCGCCGCCATCCTCCGGATGCAAGGCAGCGATTTCCTGGGCGTACAGGCAGAAGCGGTTTTCCTCCAGGGCGATATGCAGGCGCTGGATCCAGGCCATCTCGCCGAAACGCACCGACAGCTCGGTATCGTCGGCCTGGTACAGCTGAACCCGGTTGCGCCCTTTTTCCTTGGCCATGTAACAGGCCATGTCCGCCGCCCGCAGAGCCGCCTCCAGGGTTTCCGGCGCCTGGTTAAGGTGCACCAGGCCGATGCTCACGGTATTCATGAATGGCCGGCCCTTCCATACGAAATGCAGGCTCTGCACCGACTGGCGCAGGTTCTCGGCAATCCGCTCGGCTTGTTCCGGCGGGCAATCATGCAGCAGCACGCCGAACTCGTCGCCGCCCAGCCGCGCCAGTACATCGCCCTCGCGCAGGGCCGATTGCAGCACTGCGCAAATGTGCCGCAACAATTCGTCGCCGGCCGCATGGCCGCTGGTGTCGTTGACCAGCTTGAATTGGTCGAGATCGAGGAACATCAATGAATGCCGGCCGCTATGCCGGGCCAGTTCGGCGAGGGCCTGCTCCAGGCGATATTCGAAATCGCGACGATTGGACAGCCCCGTCAGTGCATCGTGGGTCGCCTGCCAGGACAGATTGGCGATGTACTGGCGCTCCTGGGTCATGTCGTGCAGCACCAGCACAGTGCCACTGATGCGCCCTTCGCTGATGATCGGCGCGCCGACCAGGGCCACCGCCACCGTGCTGCCATCCAGGCGCTGGATCTGCCGGACATGTTCGGAACCGCCGCTCAACGCACCGTTGAGGATGTGCTCGGTAAGGGTCAGCCTGTCTTTTTCGGCATTGTCGTCGAGCAGGCTGAACAGCGCCGCCAGGGGCAGGCCCTGGGCATGCAGCGCATCCCAATGGGTGAGTTGTTCGGCGGCCGGGTTCATATAAAGGATGCACCCGTCCACGTCGGTGGTAATAACCCCGTCGCCAATCGAGGCCAGGGTGATCTGCGCCCGCTCCTTTTCCACCTGCAGGGCACTGGCGAAAGCCTGGCGCTGAGCCAGCAGCTTGCTCGAACGCAGCCAGGCCAGGGCGATCAGGAATGCGGCGGTAGCCAGGTTGGTGAGCAGCAGCAAGCGCAGGAGCATCCGCGAACCTTCGCCAAGGGCGTCGCTGAAGGCCCGGGCGGCAGGCGTGACGTTGTCGTTGATGGCCACGATGCGCTGTTTCCAGTCCACCAGGTCCCGGGCCGTGGCGCGGTTAGCGGAAATGCCGGCGTGGATTTCCCGGGCCAGGGTGTCCAGTTCCTGCAGGAAGCTGTCGCCCACCTGCCAGCGATCGATGGCCTTTTCCAGATAACTGACATGGCGAAAATTCAGGTAGAACCAGATAACGCTGGCTACATCGTCCGGGTGGTTGCCGCCGGCCAGGATGCCCTGGCGCGCGCCCTCCAGGTCCGGCGGATCGCGATCCAGGGCCAGGCGCAGGCGATGGCTGCCTTCGGGAATGGCAAAGGCCTGCCGATATTTGCGGAAATTCTCTTCGTCGCGGCTATCGACGTAGAGGCTGAGGTAATAGATGGCGTCTTTCTGCCCCTTGGACCACAGGCTTTCCCCTGCCACGTAGGCGCGCATCGCCGACAGGGCGTACAGGCTCATGCTGCCGAGCAGCGCCTGGAACAGCACCACGGCAATGAATGGCCAGATGAGCCCCAGGAGCCTGGGCGTTTCGAGCGTCCGTTTTCCCTTCATGAAATCCCTTGCGACAGCACACCGGTGAGTGGCCTCACTCTGTTCCGATACAGACTAGGCCATTTGCCTTCATGCAGATAAGTGATTTCGCACAATAAAGGCTCAGCTTTGCTGCAAGTGACCGTACAGCTTGGCGTACAGGCCGCCCTCGGCGATCAATTGCTGATGACCGCCATCCTCGGCGACGTGACCGCCGTCGAAGACCAGCACGCGGTCGGCCTGTTTCACTGCCGACAGGCGGTGGGCAATGATCAAGGTGGTACGCGCGCTGAGGAAGCGGGCCAGGGCGTGGTGCAAGTTGTATTCGGTGGCTGCATCAAGGGCCGAGGTGGCCTCGTCGAGTATCACCACCTTGGGCTTTGCCAGGACCATCCGGGCGATCGCCAGACGCTGGCGCTGGCCGCCGGAAAGTCGCACCCCGGAGCGACCGACCACGCTGTCCAGGCCTTGCGGGAGGGCATCGATGGTCTCGTCGAGCTGGGCGATGGCCAAGGCCTGCCAGCACTCCTCGTCGCTGCAGTCGCGGCCCATGGTCAGGTTGGCGCGCACCGTGTCGTTGAACAGCGAGGGATGCTGCAGCACTACCGCAACGTTCTCGCGCAGGGTATCCAGGCCGATGTCCTGCAGGGTCGCCCCGCCAAACCGGATAGTCCCGGCCTGGGCGCTGTACAACCCAAGCAACAGTTGCACCAGGGTGCTCTTGCCGCCGCCGCTGGCACCGACGATGGCGACCTTTTCTCCCGGTGCGATGGCCAGGTTCAACTGGTCCAGCACCGGCTCCTCGCCATAGCCGAAGCGCAGGCCACGAACCTCGATGCCCACCGTGGTCTGCCCGTGGAACGGATCGGTGCCGCCGGCGAACTGCGGCTCGTCACCACGGGCGAGCAGTTCGTTGATCCGGCTCAGGGCGCCACCGGCCGCGTAATAGGCGTATTGCAGGTTCAACAGCTGTTCTACCGGCCCGATCATGAACCACAGGTAGCTGAACACCGCGAGCATCTGGCCGATGCTCAGGTCGGAAAACAGCACGGTCAGCATCGCCGCCGCGCGGAAGATATCGATGCCAAACTGGAACAGCAGGCCACTGGCGCGGCTACTGGCGTCGCTTTTCCACTGCGAGGCCACCGCATGGTTGCGCACTTCCTGGGCGCGCAGGCCCAGGCGCCCGAGGAAATAGCCCTGGCGGTTGCCAGCGCGGATCTCCTGGATGGCGTCCAGGGTTTCGGCCAGGGCCTGGGTGAAGCGCGAAGTGCTGTCGTTCTCCAGCTTCTTCAGGTGCTTGACCCGCTTGCCCAATTGCACCGTGGCGAAGATCACCAGCGGATTGAACAGCAGGATCAGCAGCGCCAGTTGCCAATGCATCCAGATCAGGATCGCAGCGGTGCCGGTCAGGGTCAGCATCGCCACGAGGAACCGGCTGAGGGTTTCGCCGACGAATTTGTCCAGGGTGTCGAGGTCGGTAACCAGGTGCGTGGTAACCGTGCCGCTGCCGAGGCTTTCGTACTCGCTCAGGGAAATGCGCTTGAGCCGCTCGATCAGGCGGATGCGCAGGCGATAGACGATGTCCTTGGCCAGCCCGGCGAACAGCTTGGCCTGGACCACGTTGAAAAGCAGCGCGCTGCAGCGCAACAGCAGGGTTACCAGCAGCATCAGGCCGATATAGCCGGTCGCCACCTGCCAGTTCTCCGGCAGGAAACGGTTCATCCACTCCAAGGCGGCATCGCCATGCCCGAGCAGCACTTCGTCCACCAGCAGCGGCAACAGCAGCGGAATCGGCACGCTGCACAGGGCCGCCAGTACGGCGACCGCGTTGGCCGTCCACAGGGACTTCTTGTGATGCAGCGCCAGGCGGCGGATTTCCGCCCAGCTCAAGCGATCGGCAGACGCCGCCGCAGGCCCGGGAACCGGGTCGGGCGAGCCTGGCAGATCAAGCATGGGCAGCCCGCTCCAGCCAGCGGCCAAGCAAGGGTTCAAGGGACTCAAGCGGCTGGTAGCCGTTGGTCAGCAAGGCCAGTTGGCCGTTGCGCTCGGCCAGCAGCGTGGGGAAGCCGGCAATGCCCAGGTCCTGGGCCCACGTGAAGTCGGCGGCGGTGGCGCTGCGCTGTTCGGGGCTGGTGAAGGCCGCAGCGAAGCTGGCGCGATCCAGACCGGCCTGCTCCGCCAGGTTGACCAGGGTCGGCGCCAGGGTGACATCCTCGGCCCGCTGGTAGAACGCCTGCTGGATCAACGCCAGCAACCCCCAGACCTTGTTACCGTCCAGGCTGCGCGCGGTCACCAGGGCGCGGCAGGCCGGCTCGGTGTCGTAGACGAAGCCGTCGGGCATGGCGCCATCAAGCAGGAACGGCTGCCCCGTCGCCTCGTTGACCGCCTGCCAATGCTCAAGGATATAACGCCGGGTCGAGGCGTCCAGCGCCGAGCTGCCGGTGCGCAGGCCGCCGACCACCAGGCGGGTCTCAACCCCCGCCTCACGCGCCCGGGCAATCAGGGCCGCAGCCACCGGCGCGAACCCCCAGCACCAGGAGCACATCGGGTCCATCACATAGAGCAGGCGGGCGGTCATGCATCACACCTCGGCTTTGCGGTAGTTGAACCCGATCGGGTGCGGCTGGTTGCGGGCCTTGGCCAGTTCGATCTGCTTCTGCCGGTCGATGGCACTGCGGCGGGTCTTTTCGCTCAGGCTGTCCCAGCAATGCGGGCAACTGATGCCTGGCGAATAGTGCTCCGAGGCCCGGTCCTCGACACTGACCGGATGGCGGCACGCATGGCACTGGTCGTAGTCGCCTTCGCTGAGGTCGTGACGCACGGTGACCCGGTTGTCGAAAACGAAGCAGTCGCCTTGCCACTTGCTCTGGTCCTGAGGCACTTCTTCAAGATATTTCAGGATCCCGCCTTTCAGATGATAGACCTCTTCGAAGCCCTCACCGAGCATGTAGCTCGATGCCTTCTCGCAGCGGATGCCGCCGGTGCAGAACATCGCCACCTTCTTGTGCCGCGCCGGGTCGAAGTTGGCCTTGATGTACTCGGGGAACTCGCGGAAGGTGGTGGTCTTCGGATCGATGGCACCTTCGAAGGTGCCGATGGCCACTTCGTAGTCGTTGCGGGTATCGATCAACAGGACTTCCGGGTCGCTGATGAGGGCATTCCAGTCCTGCGGCTCGACGTAGGTGCCGACCGCCTTGTTCGGGTCCACGCCTGGTACGCCGAGGGTAACGATCTCTTTCTTCAGCTTGACCTTGGTGCGGTAGAACGGCTGCTCGTCGCAGTACGACTCCTTGTGGTCGACATCTGCCAGGCGCGGGTCGTTGCGCAGCCAGGCGAGCAGGCCGTCGATGCCTTCGCGGGTGGCGGAAACGGTACCGTTGATACCTTCCTCGGCCAGCAGCAGGGTGCCCTTGACACCGTTGGCTTCCATGGCGGCCAGCAGTGGCTCGCGCAGTTCGACGTAGTCTTCGAGGGTGACGAACTTGTACAGCGCCGCCACGACGATGGATTGGGTCATGCTTGCAACTCTCCAGTGGTCACCCTCGCAAAGGGCGGACCGGGTTCGAAAATACAAATAAAAACGCGCCGACAAGCGGCGCGGGTGCGGAGTTTACCAAAACCTGATGGTGAAATCAGTGCTTGCTGCCTCCGGCGCAGGTCGGAGAAGCCGGCGCAACGCCGACCTTTTCCCATTCCTGCGGGGTGTAGGTATGCAACGCCAGGGCATGGAACTGACCCATCAGGTCGCCGAGGGTGGCGTACACCTTCTGGTGCCGCTTGACGCTGTTCAGGCCCTCGAACTGCTCGCTGACCAGCACCGCCTTGTAGTGGGTCTCGGTGCCACGGCTATGCATATGGCTCTCGTCCAGCACCTGCAAGTGCCGGGGTTCCAGCACCGACAGGCTCTGTTCGATCTTCTGTTGCATCGACATCGGCGGCTCCGCTTATGGCTTCTTGGCCGGCGCGGCGGCCTTGCCGGCGTTCGGGTCGAGTTCGTTGGTCATGTCCGACAGCAGCTTGTTGACCACCGGTACCGCGCTTTCCAGCTTCTGCTGGGTCAGTTGGGCGGATTGCTGGGTCACCTGCGGCATTTTCTCCAGGACTTTCTTGCCCAGCGGCGACTGGTAGAAGGCCACCAGGTCCTTGAGCTCCTGCTCGGTGAAGGTGCTGGTATAGAGGTTGACCATGTCCGGTTTCAGCTTGTTCCAGCCGATGGCGTTATCCAGCGCGGCGTTGGCCTTGGCCTGGTAGCTGTCGAGCACGGATTTCTTCGCGGCAGGCGCCTTGGTCTGCTCGAAGCGCTGGGCGAACATCTGTTGCACCTGCATGTACACCGGCGTGCCGAGCTTGTCGGCATGGGCCAGGGTCAGAAACTTCTCTGCCGCAGCATTGTGGCTCGGACTGGCAGCGAATACCTGGCCGCTTGCGCAAACCAGGGCGACGGCCGTGCAAAGGGCGCGGAGACGGGTCATCGGAAATCCTTAAAAGAGTAAGTGAGTGTTTCCAGCGTAGAGCATTCTGCGCCGACGGGCGCAGCCGCTCAATAGGACGAGTGGGCTATGGAACCGGCCTGGTGAATCAAGACCTAAACTGTCTGGTCAAACTTGCATCTTGCAAAGGAGTGGGTAACACATGAGCCGCATCGAAACTGACAGCCTCGGACCGGTCGAAGTTCCTGATCAGGTCTACTGGGGTGCGCAAACGCAGCGTTCACTGATCAACTTCGCCATCGGCAAGGAACGCATGCCGCTGGCCGTGCTGCATGCCCTGGCCCTGGTGAAAAAGGCGGCGGCGCGGGTCAACGACCGCAATGGCGACCTGCCCGCCGATATCGCCCGGCTGATCGAGCAGGCCGCCGACGAGGTGCTCGACGGCGAGCATGACGACCAGTTCCCGCTGGTGGTCTGGCAGACCGGCAGCGGCACCCAGAGCAACATGAACGTCAACGAAGTGATTGCCGGGCGTGCCAACGAACTGGCCGGCAAAGGCCGCGGCGGCAAGGACCCGGTACACCCCAACGACCATGTCAACCGCTCGCAGAGTTCCAACGACTGCTTCCCTACGGCGATGCATATCGCCGCGGCGCAAGCCGTGCAGGAAAAGCTCCTGCCGGCCATCGCCGAGCTCTCTGCTGGGCTGGCAGAGTTGTCGGCGCGCCATACCGACCTGGTGAAAACCGGACGCACCCATATGATGGACGCCACGCCCATCACCTTCGGCCAGGAGGTCTCGGCCTGGGTGGCCCAGCTGGATTACGCCCAGCGCGCCATCCGCAGCGCCTTGCCGGCGGTGTGCGAGCTGGCCCAGGGTGGCACGGCGGTGGGCACCGGGCTCAATGCGCCGCACGGTTTTGCAGAAGCCATCGCGGCGGAACTCGCCGCGCTGTCGGGCTTGCCGTTCGTCACCGCACCGAACAAGTTCGCCGCCCTCGCCGGCCATGAACCGCTGACCACCCTGGCCGGCGGCCTGAAAACCCTCGCCGTGGCCTTGATGAAGATCGCCAACGACCTGCGCTTGCTCGGCTCCGGTCCGCGGGCCGGACTCGCGGAAGTGCGCCTGCCGGCCAACGAGCCGGGCAGTTCGATCATGCCTGGCAAGGTCAACCCGACCCAATGCGAGGCCCTGTCGATGCTGGCCTGCCAGGTATTGGGCAACGATACCGCCATCGGCTTCGCGGCCAGCCAGGGACACTTGCAGTTGAACGTGTTCAAGCCGGTGATCATTCATAACCTGCTGCAATCCATCGAGCTGCTCGCCGATGGCTGCCAGAACTTCCAGCGCCATTGCGTCGCCGGTATCGAGCCGGATTCCCGGCAGATGGCCGCGCACCTGGAGCGTGGGCTGATGCTGGTGACCGCGCTGAACCCGCATATCGGCTACGACAAGGCCGCGGAAATCGCCAAGAAGGCCTATGCCGAAGGCATCACCCTGCGTGAGGCGGCCCTGACCCTGGGCTATCTCACCGATGCCCAGTTCGATGAGTGGGTGCGTCCCGAGCAAATGCTCGAAGCCGGTGGCAAGGGCTGAGTCAGGCGGCCAGCGTCGCGCTGACCCGCGACGCCTCCCAATGCACCAGCGCCTCGGCGAACGCGCCGTAGGCCACCAGGATGTAAAAGAACCCTGTGGGAGCTGGCTTGCCAGCGATGAGGCAGGCACTGACCAAGATGTTGTCAGATCTGGCCCTATCGCTGGCAAGCCAGCTCCCACAGGTCAGTGCCAGCCCCAAATCCCGCGGCTGGTTCGGGAACCTGTGGGAGCCGGCGTTGCCGGCGATGAGGCAGGCACAGGCAATGAGGGTGTCTGGCCGGGCCAATCACTGGCAAGCCAGCTCCCACAGGGTTTGGTGTCAGCTTCAAGCATCACTTCTTGTGCTTGCGGAACGCCGCCTCCAGCGCTTCGTTGATGGTGCGCAGCACCTTCACCCGCGCCCAGCGCTTGTCGTTGGCCTCGACCAGGGTCCAGGCCGCGATCTCGGTGCTGGTGCGGTCGACCATATCCCCGACCGCCTGGGCATACAGGTCCCATTTGTCGCGGTTGCGCCAGTCCTCCTCGGTGATCTTGAAGCGCTTGAAGGGAATGTTCTCGCGCTCCTGGAAACGCTCAAGCTGGGTCTGCTGGTCGATCGCCAGCCAGAACTTGACCACCACCACCCCGGCGTTGCTGATCTGCTCTTCGAAGTCGTTGATCTCGCCGTAGGCACGCATCCAGTCGGCCTGGCTGCAGAAGCCCTCGACCCGCTCCACCAGCACCCGGCCATACCAGGAGCGGTCGAAGATGGTGAACTTGCCGAACGCCGGCAAGTGGCGCCAGAACCGCCACAGGTACGGGTGCGCACGCTCCTCCTCGGTGGGTGCGGCGATCGGCACGATGTTGTACTGGCGCGGGTCCAGTGCTGCCGCCACCCGGCGGATCGCCCCGCCCTTGCCCGCCGCGTCGTTGCCTTCGAAAACGGCCACCAGCGAGTGATGCTTCATGCGCTTGTCGCGCAGCAAACCGGCCAGGCGCGCCTGTTCGGTCAGCAGTTGTTCCTGGTAGTCGTTCTTGTCGAGGTGGACGCTGAGGTCGAGGCTTTCCAGCAGGCTGCGGTCGTCGATGCTGGCCCCCAGCGGGGCGATCGGCGTCGGCTCCTTGAGGGTCTTGGCCTTCAAGGCATTCTGCAGGCCTTCCAGAAGCAGCTTGCCCACGGCCAGGCTGCGGTAATGCGGATCGAACCCTTCGATGATGTGCCAGGGCGCATACTCGCGGCTGGTGCGGCGAATCACCCGCTCGCCGAAGCGCACGAAGCGGTCGTAGGTTTCCGATTGCTGCCAGTCCAGCGGGCTGATGCGCCAGCGGTGCACCGGGTCATCCTTGAGCGCCTTGAGCCGCGCCTTCATCTGCTTCTTGGACAGGTGGAACCAGAACTTGAAGATCAGCGCGCCTTCGTCGCAGAGCATCTGCTCCAGTCGCTCGGCTGCACTGATCGCCTGGTCCAGCACGGCGTCCTTGAAATGTCCGTGGACCCGGCCCTGAAGCATCTGGCTATACCAGTTGCCGAAGAACACGCCCATCCGCCCCTTGGCCGGCAACGCCCGCCAATAGCGCCAGGCCGGCGGACGGGCCAGTTCTTCGTCGGTCTGCTGGTCGAAGGTGCGCACTTCGATCAGCCGCGGGTCCATCCATTCGTTCAGCAGCTTGACCGTCTCGCCCTTGCCGGCACCTTCGATGCCGTTGATCAGCACGATCACCGGGAAGCGTGCCTGCTGCTTGAGTTCGAACTGGGCTTCGAGCAAGGCTTCCCGTAGCGCGGGCACTTCGGCGTCGTAGGTTTCTTTGTCGATCGAGTGACCGATTTCAGCGGATTCGAACATACCAGGCTCCCTTCATGGATAAGCAAGACTAGCGGATCGCCACTGGTTTTGTCCGGGATCAAACAGCGTTTCGGCGATCGGCTAGAATGCCGGTTCCGCTGTTGCCGAGCCCTTTCATGACCGACTCACCTGCTCCACGCCACGCCCAGATCGACTGGGATGAACTGGGCCGCCCCCATTCGCGGCAGTACGACGACATCTATTTCTCCAAGGACCAGAGCCTGGAGGAAACCCACCACGTGTTCATCGAGCAGAACGACCTGCGCCAGCGCTTCGCCGCGCTGGCTGCGGGCGAGTGCCTGGTGATCGGCGAGACCGGGTTCGGTACCGGGATGAATTTCCTCTGCGCCTGGCAGTTATTCGACAAGCACGCCCGGACCGGCGCACGCCTGCACTTCATCAGCGCCGAGAAGTTTCCCCTGACCCGCACCGACCTGGCCCGCGCCCTGGCCCTGTGGCCGCAATTGGCAAGCCAGGGCCAGGCACTGCTGGAGCACTATGTGGCGGTGCACGAGGGCTACCAGCAGTTCCTGTTCGAGGATGGCCGAATCAGCCTGACGCTGATGATCGGCGATGCCCGGGAGCAGTTCGAAAAGCTCGACGGGCGCATCGACGCCTGGTTCCTCGACGGTTTCGCGCCAGCGAAGAACCCGGACATGTGGACCCCGGAACTGTTCGCCCAACTGGGCCGGCTGTCGGTGCCGGGGACCACCCTCGGCACCTTCACCAGCACCGGCTGGGTACGCCGCGCCCTGATCGCGGTGGGTTTCACCATGAAGCGGATCCCGGGGATCGGCAAGAAATGGGAGATCCTGCGCGGACTGTACAGCGCCGGCCCGGAACAACAGGCGCTGCCAGTGGCAGTGCCGCCCTGGTATCGGCGCCCTGCGCCTTCAGGAAGCCCTCGTCATGCACTGGTGGTCGGTGCCGGCCTGGCCGGTTGTGCCAGCGCCGCCAGCCTCGCTGCGCGGGGTTGGCAGGTCAGCCTGCTTGAGCGCCACGGGCAACCGGCCAGCGAGGCCTCGGGCAACCCCCAGGGCGTGCTTTACCTCAAGCTTTCCGCCCATGGCACATTGCTGTCGCAATTGATCGTTAGCGGTTTCGGCCATACCCGGCGCCTGCTCGAACGCCTGCAGCGCGGCACAGACTGGGACGCTTGCGGTGTACTGCAACTGGCGTTCGATGACCAGGAAGACCAGCGCCAGGCACAGCTGGCCGGGGCGTTCAGCGATGAGTTGCTGCAACGGCTGGATCGCCAGCAGGCCGAAGCCATTGCCGGCGTCGCCCTGCCCGCCGGCGGCCTGTTCTATCCCGAAGGCGGCTGGGTGCATCCTCCGGCGCTGTGTCGCTGGCAGGCGGAACAGGCCAAGGTGAAGCTGCTGCCCCATCACAACGTGCTGCAACTGCGCCGGGTCGATGGCCTGTGGCAGGCGCTCGACGGCGAGCGAGTGCTGGCCGAAGCGCCGGTGGTAGTGCTGGCCGGGGCGGCGGAGATTCGGCAGTTCGAAGCCTGTGCCGGCCTGCCGCTCAAGCGCATTCGCGGGCAGATCAGCAGATTGCCGGCGACTGCCGCCAGCCGGGCCTTGCACACGGTGGTGTGCGCCGACGGCTATGTGGCCCCGCCGCGCCAGGGGGAACACACCCTGGGCGCCAGCTTCGATTTCCACAGTAGCGATACCGTGCCGACCGTCGAGGAACACCGCAGCAATCTCGAGTTGCTGCGGGAAATCTCGCCGGACCTGGCTGAACGGCTGGAGATCGACCGGCTGGATGCGCAGCACCTGGAAGGCCGGGCGGCGTTTCGCTGTACCAGCCCGGATTACTTGCCGCTGGTCGGGCCGCTGGCGGATGCCGGGCCCTTTGCCGAAACCTACGCGGCGCTGGCGAAGAATGCGCGGCAGGTGCCCGATGAGCCCTGCCCGTGGCTGGAGGGGCTCTATATCAACAGCGGGCATGGCTCGCGGGGCCTGATCACCGCACCGCTGTGCGGCGAGCTGCTGGCGGCCTGGGTCAATGGCGACGCCCTGCCAGTGCCGCGGGAGATCGCGGAGGCCTGTCACCCGAACCGCTTCATGTTGCGTGAGCTGAAGCGCGGCAAGGCTTGAGGGCCTCATCGCTGGCAAGCCAGCTCCCACAGCCCCTGTGGGAGCTGGCTTGCCAGCGATAGGGCCTTCAGAAACACCATCATCGCCCAAGGCCCAACCCAAGGCCTTATTCCATATCGATCTAAAACTCCCACAACCTCACCCGGTCAGTTTTTGAGTGCCCCCTGTTCGGGCACTTTCCCCAACGGCAAAACCGGTAAGGACTTATGTGCGGATTAGCTGGAGAGTTTCGTTTCACCCCTGTAGCAACCCCCTCGCGCCCGGCAGACCTCGCCGCGGTCGAGCGGATCACCCATCACCTGGCCCCTCGCGGCCCGGATGCCTGGGGCTTCCATAGCCAGGGCCCGATCGCCCTCGGCCACCGTCGCCTGAAGATCATGGACCTGTCCGACGGCTCGGCCCAGCCCATGGTCGACCCGCAACTCGGTCTGTCCCTGGCCTTCAACGGCGCCATCTACAACTTCCCGGAACTGCGCGCCGAGCTGGAAAGCCTCGGCTACAGCTTCTATTCCGGCGGCGACACCGAAGTGCTGCTCAAGGGCTATCACGCCTGGGGCGAGCAGTTGCTGCCACGCCTGAACGGCATGTTCGCCCTGGCCATCTGGGAACGGGACAAGCAGCAGTTGTTCCTCGCACGCGACCGCCTCGGCGTCAAGCCGCTGTACCTGTCGCGTACCAACGAGCGCCTGCGCTTCGCCTCGACCCTCCCGGCCCTGCTCAAGGGCGGTGATATCGATCCGGTGCTGGATCCGGTGGCCCTCAATCACTACCTGAATTTCCATGCCGTGGTCCCCGCGCCACGCACCCTGCTGGCCAACATTGAAAAGCTGCCGCCCGCCACCTGGATGCGCATCGACGCCCAGGGCCGAAGCCAGCAGCAGCAATGGTGGAGCCTGCACTACGGGCCACGCACCGATGAACAGGACCTGACCCTGGAAGACTGGCGCGACCGCGTGCTCGACAGCACCCGCGAAGCCGTGGCCATCCGCCAGCGCGCGGCGGTCGATGTCGGTGTGCTGTTGTCCGGCGGCGTCGATTCCAGCTTGCTGGTCGGCCTGCTGCGCGAGGTCGGTGTGGAAGACCTGTCGACCTTCTCCATCGGCTTCGAGGATGCCGGCGGCGAGCGCGGCGACGAGTTCCAGTACTCCGACCTCATCGCCCGGCACTACGGCACCCGCCACCACCAGTTGCGCATCGACGAACGCGAGATCATCACCCAGTTGCCGGCAGCCTTCCGTGCCATGAGCGAGCCGATGGTCAGCCACGACTGCATCGCCTTCTACCTGCTGTCGCGGGAAGTGGCCAAGCACTGCAAGGTGGTGCAGAGCGGCCAGGGCGCCGACGAGCTGTTCGCCGGCTACCACTGGTACCCGCAGGTGGATGGCGCCGCCGACCCGGTGGCGGCGTATCGCGCGGCGTTCTTCGATCGCAGCTTCGAGGAGTACCGCGACACCGTGCAGTTGCCATGGCTGGTGGACAGCGACGTGGCCGGCGACTTCGTCCGCCAGCACTTCGCCCAGCCGGGCGCCCGCGAAGCCGTGGACAAGGCGCTGCGCCTGGACAGCACGGTGATGCTGGTGGACGACCCGGTCAAGCGCGTCGACAACATGACCATGGCCTGGGGCCTGGAGGCGCGTACGCCGTTCCTCGATTACCGCCTGGTGGAGCTGTCGGCACGCATTCCGGCGCGCTTCAAGCTGCCGGACGGCGGCAAGCAGGTGTTGAAGGAAGCGGCGCGGCTGGTCATTCCCAACGAGGTGATCGATCGCAAGAAGGGCTACTTCCCGGTACCCGGCCTCAAGCACCTGCAAGGCGCGACCCTGGATTGGGTGCGCGAACTGCTGCTCGACCCAAGCCAGGACCGCGGCCTGTTCAACCCGGCAATGCTCGACCGCCTGCTGAGCGACCCCCACGGCCAGCTCACGCCGTTGCGCGGCTCGAAACTCTGGCAACTGGCGGCCCTGAACCTGTGGCTCAGCGAACAAGGAATCTGACCGATGAAAGCCCATCCATCCACCTATGGCCAGCGCCTGCTGCGCGGCCAGGTGCCGTCCTATGAACGCCTGCAGGCGCGCCTGGCCGATGAAGGCAGCGAGCCCCATGAAAAGCCGCGTTCACTGCACTGCGGCTGGGGACGCCTGCTGATCGGGCATACCTATGCCGAGCCTGGCCAACTGGCCCGGGCGCTACTGGAGGAACAACCGGGCGAGCGGGATATCGCCTTGTATGTCGCAGCACCACAGCAGGTCCTGGCCCAGGCCCCGCAGCAGTTGTTCCTCGATCCTTCCGACACCCTGCGCCTGTGGTTCAGCGATTACCGCCCGGCCAGCCGGGTATTTCGCGGCTTCCGCATCCGCCGGGCGCAAAGCGACGAGGACTGGCAGGCGATCAATACGCTGTATCAGACCCGCGGCATGCTGCCGGTCAAGACCGAGCTGCTGACGCCGCGCCATCTGGGCGGTCCGGTGTATTGGCTGGCGGAGGACGAGGACACCGGCGCGGTAATCGGCAGCGTGATGGGCCTGAACCACCTCAAGGCCTTCGAAGACCCCGAGGGCGGCAGCAGCCTCTGGTGCCTGGCGGTGGACCCCAACACCACCCGGCCTGGCGTGGGCGAGGTGCTGGTGCGTCATCTGGTGGAGCATTTCATGAGCCGCGGCCTCAACTACCTCGACCTCTCGGTGCTGCATGACAACCGCCAGGCCAAGCGGCTCTATACCAAGCTCGGCTTCCGCAACCTGCCAACCTTCGCGGTCAAGCGCAAGAACGGCATCAACCAGCCACTGTTCCTCGGCCCGGGGCCGCAGGATGGGCTCAACCCGTATGCGCGGATCATCGTCGAGGAAGCCTACCGGCGCGGAATCGACGTTCAGGTGGACGATGCCGACAGCGGCCTGTTCACCCTCAGCCATGGCGGACGCCGGGTGCGCTGCCGCGAGTCGCTGAGCGACCTGACCACGGCCGTGAGCATGACCCTCTGCCAGGACAAACGCCTGACCCAGCACACCCTCGCCGCTGCCGGGCTTAACGTGCCGGCGCAGCAACTGGCGGGCAATGCCGACGACAACCTGGCCTTTCTCGAGGACCACGGCGCGGTGGTGGTCAAGCCGGTGGATGGCGAACAGGGCCATGGCGTGGCGGTCAACCTCACCACCCTGGACGAGGTCACCCAGGCCATCGAGCAGGCCCGGCGCTTCGACAGCCGGGTGTTGCTGGAGAGTTTCCACGAAGGCCATGACCTGCGCATCCTGGTGATCGGCTTCGAAGTGGTGGCGGCGGCGATCCGGCATCCGGCCCAGGTGATCGGTGACGGCCAGCACAGCATCGGTCGCCTGATCGACGCGCAAAGCCGGCGCCGGCAGGCGGCCACCGGCGGGGAAAGCCGGATTCCCAAGGATGAGGAAACCCTGCGCACGCTCCAGGCCGCCGGCTTCGACTACGACAGCATCCTCCCCGCCGGCCAGCGCCTGGCGGTGCGCCGTACTGCCAACCTGCATACCGGCGGCTGCCTGGAAGACGTTACCGCGCGCCTGCACCCGACCCTGGCAGAGGCCGCGGTCCAGGCCGCCCGCGCCCTGGATATCCCGGTGGTCGGCCTCGACCTGATGGTGCGTGCCGCCGACCAGCCGGAGTATGTGTTCATCGAGGCCAACGAACGCGCCGGCCTGGCCAACCACGAACCGCAACCCGTTGCCGAACGTTTCGTCGATCTGCTGTTTCCCCTGAGCCGGACGACGAACTGATCCAAACCGTGCACCAGGAGTATCCATGACTGCCCCGCTACCCGAACCGGACCTGAAGTACCTGCAGAAAGTCCTTCTGGAAATGCTGGCGATCCCGAGCCCCACCGGCTTTACCGACACCATCGTGCGCTATGTCGCCGAACGCCTGGAGGAACTGGGCATCCCCTTCGAACTGACCCGGCGCGGCACCATCCGCGCCACCCTCAAGGGCCGCAAGAATTCACCCGACCGCGCCGTCTCCGCGCACCTCGACACCATTGGTGCGAGCGTGCGCGCCCTGCAGGACAATGGCCGCCTGGGCCTGGCGGCGGTGGGCTGCTGGTCGAGCCGTTTTGCCGAGGGCAGCCGGGTCAGCGTGTTCACCGACAACGGTGTGCTGCGCGGCAGCGTGTTGCCGCTGATGGCCAGCGGTCACGCATTCAATACCGCCATCGACCAGATGCCGGTGAGCTGGGAACACATCGAAGTGCGCCTGGACGCCTATTGCGCGACCCGGGCCGACTGCGAATCGCTGGGGATCAATATCGGTGACTTCGTCGCGTTCGATCCGTTGCCCGAGTTCACCGAAAGCGGGCATATCAGCGCCCGTCACCTGGACGACAAGGCCGGCGTGGCCGCGCTGCTGACGGCACTCAAGGCGGTGGTGGAAAGCGGCCGGACGCCGGAGATCGACTGTCATCCGCTGTTCACCATCACCGAGGAAACCGGCTCCGGCGCGGCGGGTGCCCTGCCCTGGGATGTCAGCGAATTCGTCGGCATCGATATCGCCCCGGTCGCGCCGGGGCAGCATTCCAGCGAGCACGCGGTCAGCGTGGCGATGCAGGACTCGTCCGGGCCCTATGACTACCATCTGTCGCGCCACCTGCTGCATCTGGCCAACGAGCACAACCTGCCGGTGCGGCGCGACCTGTTCCGCTATTACTTCAGCGATGCGCACTCGGCGATCACCGCCGGGCACGATATCCGCACCGCGTTGCTGGCATTCGGCTGCGACGCTACACATGGCTACGAGCGGACCCATATCGACAGCCTGGCGGCTTTGAGTCGCCTGCTCGGCGCCTACCTGCTGAGCCCGCCGGTGTTCGCAGCGGATTCGCACCCGGCGGGGAGTTCGCTGGAGAGGTTCAGTCATCAGCTTGAGCATGATGCACAGATGGAGAGTGATACCCGGGTGCCGACGGTGGATGAGGTGCTTGGCAGGAAAGATTGATGTGTTCTTGAGGGCCCTATCGCTGGCAAGCCAGCTCCCACAGGTGCATGCAGTCCCTGTGGGAGCTGGCTTGTCGGACCGCCGCACCGCAGCGATGAGGCCCTCAAGAGCAACAAAGCAGGTAGCATGTGCCATCAATTCAAAGCAGACCCAGCCCCATGCTCATCCCCTACGACCAACTCGAAGCCGACACCCTGACCCGCCTGATCGAGGACTTCGTCACCCGCGACGGCACCGACAACGGTGACGATACCCCTCTGGAAACCCGCGTCCTGCGGGTGCGCCAGGCTCTGGCGAAAGGACAGGCGTTTATCCTCTTCGATATGGACAGCCAGCAATGCCAATTGCTGGCCAGACACGATATCCCCAAGGAGCTGTTCGACTGATCAGCCCGCCTTCTGCTTCTGCGCGTCCTCCGCCAGGCGCCGATAGATTTCGGCACGGTGAATTTCCACGTCGCGCGGTGCACTGATGCCGAAGCGCACCGTACCGCCGTCCACCGAAATCACCTTGAGCTTGATGTCGTTACCGATGTTGATGACCTCGCCAATCTCGCGTCCTATGACCAGCATCGCCAAATCCTCCATATCCGGGTGAATCTGGAGACTGTCTGTCGGCGTAGTCCGCTTCAATGGTCTGGCAGACAAATAGAGCCGCCCTACAACAGCGCAGGAAGTGACCTACTGAAACTTCCTACAAATCAGCCCGCACTCTGCAGCCGCGGGCCCAGCAGGATGACCGTCGCGCCCAGCACGCAGAGCCCTGCACCGAACCAGTCGCTGGCCAAGGGGCGGCCTTTCTCGACGAAGGCCAGCCACAGCAGCGAGGTGACGATGTAGATCCCGCCGTAGGCGGCATAGGCGCGACCGGCGTAGGCGGCCTCGACCCGGGTCAGCAGCAGGGCGAACAGGGTCAGGCTGAACAGTGCCGGGGCGATCCACCAGGCGCTCCTGCCGAGCCGCAGCCACATGTAGAAGGCGTAGCACCCGGCGATCTCGAACACGGCGGCTAGGAAAAACAGCAGGTAATTGATCACAGGTATCCCCGGAGCTGGCAAAACGCCGAGGATACCTGATGGTGCGGCTCAGGATTGGCTCGAACGGCCCTTGGCGCGCATTTTCTCGGCCATGCTGGCCATCTCGTCGTAGAGCGCCTGCGGATCATGCTGCTTGAGGTGCCAGGCCATGCGCCCCTGTTCGTGGGGCAGGATCATGAACTGGCCAGCGGCGACCTGCCGGAAGATGTAGCCGGCGATATCCGCCGCGCTGATCGGCGAGCTTTCCAGCAGTTTGCCGACCTGCGCCTTCATCGCCGGCGTCGGGCCGCGGAAGGAGTCGAGCAGGTTGGTCTGGAAGAACGACGGGCAGACCACATGTACGTCGACTTCGAGCTGGCGCAGTTCCACCAGCAGGCTTTCCGAAAGCGCCACCACCCCGGCCTTGGCCACGTTGTAGTTGCTCATGGCCGGGCCCTGCATCAAGGCGGCCATGGAGGCAATGTTGATGATCCTTCCCTTGCTCCGCTCCAGCAACGGCAGGAAGGCCTTGCAGCCCTTGACCACACCCATCAGGTTGATTGCGATCTGCCAGTCCCAGTCTTCCAGCGACAGCTCGGCAAAGAAGCCGCCGGAAGCGACGCCTGCGTTGTTGACGATCACATCGACGCCGCCCAGGTGTTCCTCGCAGGCCTGGGCCAAGGCGATCAGCTGGCTGTAGTCGCGCACATCGCAGCGTTGGGTGAAGCCGTCGCCGCCGGCTTCACGAACCAGGGCCAGGGTCTGTTTCAGGCCCTCCTCGTTAACGTCGCTCAATGCCAGTTGCCAGCCTTCGCGCGCCCAGCGCAAGGCGATCTCGCGCCCCAGTCCGGAGCCCGCGCCGGTGATCATCATGCGGTTCTGCATAGCGCCTGCCTTGTGTGTTTCGTGATGGTGACGGGCAGTGTAGCGAAGGGTTTGCGGGGGCCGGAGGGGTATCAGGTTGCTGAATGGTGGTGACCTCGCGGGCGCTATCGCTGGCAAGTCGGGGCGCCGAACCGCAGCTCCCACAGGTATCGCGTGCGCCGCTGAACCTGTGGGAGCTGGCTTGCCAGCGATGAGGCCCTCAAAAGCGACCCGATTAAACTTTCTGCCCAGGCCCGCAATCACACTAAGTAAGCGGACCTGTCCAGCAGGTCTGCCCATCCGACCGAAACCAGAGGAATCCGTCATGGGCACAATTCTCATCATCATCCTGATCCTGCTGCTGATCGGCGGCCTGCCGGTCTTCCCGCACTCCAGGAGCTGGGGCTACGGGCCATCCGGCGTCATCGGGACCGTGTTGATCGTGCTGCTGATCCTGCTATTGCTCGGCTACATATGACCCGCGACTGAATCGCAGGCAAAAAAAACGGCCCTTCATCGAAGGGCCGTTTTTCATTGACGCTCAGGACTCAGTGGGAAACCGCACCACTGGCGCCCAGGCCGGTCTGCGAACGCACGAACTGCGGGAAGAACAGCGCACGCTCGTCTTCGGCGGCCTTGGACTTGTCGGTGATCGAGAAGAACCAGATACCGATGAAGGCAATGATCATCGAGAACAGCGCCGGGTATTCGTACGGGTAGATCGGCTTCTCGTGATGCAGGATCTGCACCCAGATGGTCGGGCCGAGGATCATCAGCGCGACCGCACTGATCAGGCCCATCCAGCCGCCGATCATGGCGCCGCGGGTGGTCAGCTTCTTCCAGTACATCGAGAGCAGCAGTACCGGGAAGTTGCAGCTCGCCGCGATGGAGAACGCCAGGCCGACCATGAAGGCGATGTTCTGGCTTTCGAAGAGAATGCCCAGGCCGATGGCCAGCACGGCCAGGGCGATGGTGGTGATCTTCGAAACGCGGATCTCGTCCTTCTCGTTGGCCTTGCCTTTGCGCCAGACGCTGGCGTACAGGTCGTGGGACACCGCCGAGGCACCGGCCAGGGTCAGGCCTGCTACCACCGCGAGGATGGTGGCGAAGGCCACGGCCGAGATGAAGCCGAGGAAGACGCTGCCGCCTACTGCGTCGGCCAGGTGCACCGCCGCCATGTTGTTGCCGCCGATCAGGGCGCCGGCAGCGTCCTTGAAGGCAGGGTTGGTGCTGACCAGCAGGATCGCGCCGAAGCCGATGATGAAGGTCAGGATGTAGAAGTAACCGATGAAGCCAGTGGCGTAGAACACCGACTTGCGTGCTTCCTTGGCGTCGCTCACGGTGAAGAAGCGCATCAGGATGTGCGGCAGGCCGGCGGTACCGAACATCAGCGCCAGGCCCAGGGAGAAGGCCGAGATCGGGTCCTTCACCAGGCCGCCGGGGCTCATGATCGCCTCGCCTTTCGGGTGCACGGCAATGGCCTGGGAGAACAGCTGGCTGAAGTCGAAGTTGACGTGCTTCATCACCATCAGCGCCATGAAGCTGGCACCGGAGAGCAGCAGCACTGCCTTGATGATCTGTACCCAGGTGGTCGCCAGCATGCCGCCGAACAGCACGTACAGGCACATCAGGATACCGACCAGGATCACCGCGATGTGGTAGTCGAGGCCGAACAGCAGCTGGATCAGCTTGCCGGCGCCGACCATCTGGGCGATCAGGTAGAAGGCCACCACCACCAGCGAGCCGGAGGCGGACAGGGTACGGATTTCCTTCTGGCCGAGGCGGTAGGAAGCCACGTCGGCGAAGGTGTATTTACCCAGGTTGCGCAGGCGTTCGGCGATCAGAAAGAGGATGATCGGCCAGCCGACGAGGAAGCCGATCGAGTAGATCAGGCCGTCGTAGCCGGAGGTGAACACCAGGGCGGAAATCCCCAGGAAGGACGCTGCGGACATGTAGTCGCCGGCGATCGCCAGGCCGTTCTGGAAGCCGGTGATCTTGCCGCCGGCGGCGTAGTAGTCGGACGCCGAGTTGTTTTTCTTCGAGGCCCAGTAGGTGATGCACAGGGTGGCACCGACGAAGGCGACGAACATCAGGATCGCCGCAACGTTCAGCGGTTGTTTCTGCACCTCGCCGGTGAGGGCGTCGGCGGCCCAGACGGCGGGTGCGAACGCGCCGATGGCCAGGGTTGCCAGTACACGCCGGATCATTGCTGAACCTCCTTGAGGATTGCGTTGTTCAGCTCGTCGAACTCACCGTTGGCACGACGTACGTAGATGCCGGTGAGAATGAAAGCCGACAGGATCAGGCCGACGCCGAGGGGAATACCCCAGGTGATCGACGAGCCGGGACTGATCTTGGCGCCCAGTACTTGCGGGCCATAGGCAATCAGGAGAATGAAAGCAGAGTAGAGACCGAGCATGATCACCGAGAGAATCCAGGCGAATCGTTCCCGTTTTGACACCAGCTCCTTGAACCGCGGGCTGTTTTGTATCGATAGGTAAATGCTGTCGTTCATTGTTTTTGTCCTCGCAGCACAGATTAGGTAGAACCCGTCACCACTTTATGCTGCCCATGAACGCGCTCCAGACGACCTTAGTCTTAGATGTAAAAGGCTTTTGCGAAATGGGTAACAACCCGGAAATGCAAAAGGCCGCCCACCGGAAAAACCGGGGGCGGCCCTGGTGAGGCTCAGGATAGAGGCATCAAGCCATCATTCTGACCTTATTTGCCGGTCCATTCGGCGACGCGCTCGGGGTGCTTGGCAACCCAGTCCTTGGCGGCGGCGTCGGGTTTTGCGCCCTCTTGAATGGCCAACATGACCTCACCGATCTCGTCTTTCGACTGCCAGGAGAATTTCTTCAGGAACTCGGCCACTTCCGGCGCCTTGGTCGCCAGTTCCTTGCTGCCGATGCTGTTGACGGTCTCGGCGGCGCCGTACACGCCTTTCGGGTCTTCGAGGAAGCGCAGTTTCCACTTGGCGAACATCCAGTGCGGCACCCAGCCGGTCACCGCGATGGATTGCTGCTTGGCATAGGCGCGACCCAGTTCGGCGGTCATCGCCGCACCGGAGCTGGCCTGCAGCTTGTAGCCGTCCAGCGCGTAGTCCTTGATCGCCTGGTCGGTCTTGAGCATCACCCCGGAGCCGGCGTCGATACCCACGATCTTTTTCTTGAAGCTGTCATCGGTCTTGAGGTCGGCGACCGATTGCGCCTTCACGTATTCCGGCACGATCAGGCCGATCTTGGCGTCCTTGAAGTTGGGGCCGTAATCGACAACCTCATCCTTATTCTTGGCCCAGTACTCACCGTGGGTGACCGGCAGCCAGGCGGAAAGCATGGCGTCCAGCTTGCCGGTGGCCACGCCCTGCCACATGATCCCGGTCGCCACGGGCATCAGCTTCACGTCATAGCCCAGTTTCTGTTTGATGACCTCGGCCGCCACATGAGTGGTCGCCACACTGTCGGACCAGCCATCGACATAGCCGATGCTCACTTCCTTGGCCATCGCCTGCCCGGCGCTCATCGCCAATACCAGGGCGGCACCCGCCCCCAGGAGTCGTCGCATTTTCATCAAGCTTCCCCTTGTCGCTTAAACAGATAGTCACTTCACGGGACGTCACGTGCCCGACAGAGATCGGGCCATGTCTTGTTCTGGTGCAAGGCGCCCCCTTCACGCCTGGATTCTCTACAGCAGGAACGGGACCGGAATCGCATCAGCGGAGCACTGATGGCTGCCATCATCAACCCCGGACCGCCACGATCCTGTTTCGTCAGCGACCTTGAAACACCGAGAAACGACATCAGCTGGCCAGCAGTGCCCCGGCCCGCCGGGCTTGCGGGAAAACCCGCCCGAACTTTGCATGCCAAGGAAAAATCCCCGGGCGTTTGCAGGTAGTATTGGCGGCTTTGTTTCCTCAGCCGGATCGTTCCATGTCCTCGACTGCCCGCTTTGCGCTGCCGCCCTACCTGTTCGCCTGCCTGCTCGGCCTGCTCGCCCTCGCCGGGCTCTGGTACGGGCTCGGCAAGCCGGTGCTGCTGCCTGACGCCGCCAGCGCCACGCATAAACTGCAATGCGCTTCCTACACGCCGTTCGACAAGGACCAGTCGCCGTTCGACCAGCCCTTCACCCTGCGTCCGGAGCGTATCGATGCCGACCTGGCGCTGCTTTCGAAGCGTTTCGAGTGCATTCGCACCTATTCCATGACCGGGCTTGAAGACATCCCGGCCATTGCTCGCAAATATGGGTTGAAAGTCATGCTCGGGGCCTGGGTCAACGGCAATCCGGTGGATACCGACAAGGAAATCCGCGCCCTGATCGCCTCGGCCAACGCCAACCCGGACGTGGTCCGCGCGGTGATCGTCGGCAACGAGACCCTGCTGCGCAAGGAAGTCACCGGCGACCGCCTGGCTGCGTTGATCGGCCAGGTGAAAAGCCAGGTGCAGGTACCGGTGACCTATGCGGACGTCTGGGAGTTCTGGCTGCAGCATCCGCAGATCGCCCCGGCCGTGGACTTCCTGACCATCCACTTGCTGCCGTACTGGGAAGATGATCCGCGCGGCATCGACGATGCCCTGGCCCATGTCGGCGAGATCCGCCAGGTGTTCGGCAACAAATTCGCCCCCAAGGACATCCTGATCGGCGAGACCGGCTGGCCCAGCGAAGGCCGCCAGCGCGAAACCGCAGTACCGAGCCGGGTCAACGAGGCGCGCTTCATTCGTGGCTTCGTGGCCATGGCCGAGGAGCATGGCTGGCATTACAACCTGATCGAAGCCTTCGACCAGCCGTGGAAGCGTGCCAGCGAAGGGGCGGTTGGCGGTTACTGGGGCCTGTATGACGCCGATCGCCAGGACAAGGGCGTGCTGGAAGGCCCGGTGAGCAACCTGCCGTTCTGGCCGCAGTGGTTGGTCGCCAGTGGTGTGCTGTTCTTCGCCACCTTGTTGGTGGCCGGGCCAGTGCGCAATGCGCGCAATGCGCTGGCGCTGCCGCTGCTGGCGGCGATCGGGGCGGCGAGTATCGGGTTGTGGGGCGAACTGGCGCGGACCAACGCACGTTTCGTCGGCGAGTGGACCTGGGTGGTGTTGCTGACGTGCTTGAACCTGATCGTTCTCGCCCATGGCGCACTGGCCCTGGCGGCACGGGACGGCTGGCGCCAGCGGGCGTTCGCCTGGCTGGAGGCACGCGGCGCCTGGTGGGTGATCGCGGCAGGCTTCGCGGCAGCGGTAAGCATGCTGGCGCTGGTGTTCGATCCGCGCTACCGGAGCTTCCCGAGTGCAGCGTTCGTGGTGCCGGCGCTGGTTTACCTGGTGCGGCCGGTCAGGGTGGCGCGGGCCGAGGTGGCGTTGTTGACCCTGATCGTGGGTGCAGGGATCGCGCCGCAGTTGTATCGCGAAGGGCTGGTCAGTGAGCAGGCGTGGCTCTGGGCGGGGGTCAGTGTGGTGATGACTGCTGCCTTGTGGCGCTGCCTGAGAACTCGATAGTTCTTGAGGGCCTCATCGCTGCGGTGCGGCGGTCCGACAAGCCAGCTCCCACAGGTTCAGCGGTGCACGCGATCCCTGTGGGAGCTGGCTTGCCAGCGATGAGGCCCTGAAGTTCACCGCAGAGACCGGCGAACCAGCCGCAACCCCGCCAGCACCACCGTAAACACCGCAATACTCGCGGTGTACAGCACCAAGGCCGGTATCCCCGCCACCAGTGCCAGCACTGCCAGCCACCAGCCGGCCTTGCGTGGTACCACGGTCGCCAGCAGCGCCAGCCCCAGGCCGATCCAGGCCAGGATCCGGAAATGAATGGTCAGCCCCAGCATCGAGCGCACCGAACACTCCCACACCTGTACCTGCGCCGAGCACACCCCGACCCACTGCGGGTCCTCCATGAAGCCGTAGCGCACGGTATAACTGGCAGCCAGCCACGCCGGAATGAACAGCAGCAGTGCGATCAACGGCAAACGCTGGGACATCAGGAACTCCAAAGTCAGAAAAATCGCCGGCCAGCATAATCCCTCGGACCGTGGGCGCAAGGCGAAAGCGCGGCCCTGAGCTACTTTTATCCTCAGGATAAATGGAACCAATTGTTGCAACGACCAAAGCAGGCGCGGCAACATTCGAAGCAACAAAGACAGTGGCACTTGGCAACTTCTTTCGTCATGCAAGTGTCCTAGGCTGCATCGTGCTTTTGCCTTTTTTCCGGGGACCCGTCATGTTTCGACCTCTGCGCCTTGCTGCCTTGCTGGGTGGCCTCTTGCTGTGTGCGGCCGCGTCGGCGGCGGATATCGATGCCGCCAGCTATGGCTACCCGCTGACCAACCCCTTCGAGGCGACCATCGCCACCACGCCGCCGGACCTGCGTCCCGAGCTGCCCACCGACGATGACATCACCCAGAGCGACTACACCCTGAACATGCGTCCGGAACGGGAGTTCATCCTGCCGGACAATTTCTGGCCGGTGAAGAAGCTCACCTACCGCCTGGCCCGGCAGGACCACGAGGCGCCGTTGATCTTCCTAATCGCCGGTACCGGTGCCCCCTTCAACTCGAGCATCAACGAGTACCTCAAGCGCCTGTACTACAAGGCCGGCTTCCATGTCGTGCAACTGTCCTCGCCGACCAGCTACGACTTCATGAGCGCCGCCTCGCGCTTCGCCACGCCCGGCGTCAGCAGCGAGGACGCCGAGGACCTGTACCGGGTCATGCAGGGCGTGCGCGCCCAGCATCCGCGCCTGGCGGTCAAGGAGTTCTACCTCAGCGGCTACAGCCTGGGCGCCCTCGACGCGGCGTTCGTCGCCCACCTTGACGAAACCCGGCGCAGCTTCAACTTCAAGCGTGTGCTGCTGCTTAACCCGCCGGTGAACCTGTACACCTCGATCACCAACCTCGACCGCCTGGTGCAGACCGAGGTCAAGGGCGTGACCAGCCACACCACCTTCTATGAGCTGGTCCTTGCCAAGCTGACCCGCTATTTCCAGCAGAAGGGCTATATCGACCTCAACGACGCCCTGCTCTACGACTTCCAGCAGTCGCGCCAGCACCTGACCAACGAGCAGATGGCCATGCTGATCGGCAGTTCGTTCCGCTTCTCCGCCGCCGATATCGCCTTTACCTCGGACCTGATCAACCGCCGCGGCCTGATAATCCCGCCGAAATTCCCGATCACCGAAGGCAGCAGCCTGACGCCCTTCTTCAAGCGCGCCCTGCAATGCGACTTCGACTGCTACCTGACCGAGCAGGTGATCCCCATGTGGCGCGCCCGTACCGATGGCGGCAGCCTGCTGCAACTGATCGACCAGGTCAGCCTCTACGCCCTGAAGGACTACCTGAGCCAGTCGCCGAAGATCGCCGTGATGCACAACGCCGACGACCTGATACTCGGCCCTGGCGATATCGGTTTCCTGCGCAAGACCTTTGGCGACCGGCTGACCCTGTACCCCCATGGCGGCCATTGCGGCAACATCAATTACCGCGTCAACAGCGACGCCATGCTGGAGTTCTTCCGTGGTTAAACGTCTGCTGATCACCGCCCTGCTGCTGTCCGCCGTCCCGGCCTTCGCCGACGAAACCGCGCCTGCGGCCAGTGCCCTGGATACCGACGGCTTCACCGAGCCGTTGAAGGAACTGAAATTCAACCCGGGGCTGGACCAGCGCGAATTCGAGCGCGCCACCCTCGACGCCCTGGAAGTCTACGACCCGATGGAATCGTGGAACCGTCGCGTCTACCACTTCAACTACCGCTTCGACCAATGGGTGTTCCTGCCGGTGGTCAACGGCTATCGCTATATCACCCCGCAATTCGTGCGCAGCGGGGTCAGCAACTTCTTCAGCAACCTCGGCGACGTGCCGAACCTGCTCAACAGCCTGCTGCAGTTCAAGGGCAAGCGTTCCCTGGACATCACCGCGCGGCTGCTGGTGAACACCACCATCGGCGTCTTCGGCCTGTGGGACCCGGCAACCATGATGGGCGTGCCCAAGCAGAACGAGGATTTCGGCCAGACCTTGGGCGTCTGGGGCGTGCCGAGCGGGCCGTACGTGGTGTTGCCGATCCTCGGCCCCTCGAACCTGCGCGATACCGGCGGGCTGGTGGTGGACTATGGCGCGGAAAACCAGATCAACTTCCTCAATGTCGCGGAAGTCAGCAGCGATCACCCGGAAATCTGGGTACTGCGGGCCGTGGACAAGCGCTATACCACCAACTTCCGTTACGGGCAGATGAACTCGCCGTTCGAGTACGAGAAGGTGCGGTATGTGTATACGGAGTCGCGCAAGCTTCAGATAGCTGAGTGATCTTCAGGGCCTCATCGCTGGCAAGCCAGCTCCCACAGGTTCACCACTGCCCTCAAGAGCGGTGGGGTGCCTGTGGGGGCTTGTCGGACCGCCGCACCGCAGCGATTAGGCCGGATCAGACAACCCCAGGAAACTGCACAACTGCGAGCGTTTGGCCAGTGCATCCCGCCGCCCCAGTTCGATCAGTTCG
This sequence comes from Pseudomonas sp. GD04058, assembly GCF_029836855.1. Taxonomy (NCBI): domain Bacteria; kingdom Pseudomonadati; phylum Pseudomonadota; class Gammaproteobacteria; order Pseudomonadales; family Pseudomonadaceae; genus Pseudomonas; species Pseudomonas sp. GD04058. The sequence goes on along the minus strand of NZ_JAOECN010000008.1, from coordinate 106,121 downwards.
CTGCAATACCCTGCCTCGAACAGCAAGTAGCTGAGCACCCCTGCCCCACTGGTTTTGGTCGCCCCCGGCCCGCGCAGGAACATGCGCAAGGCCGGCGGCAGTTCGCGGCGATGGCGCGCGGCGATCTCGTCCAGCGGCTGGCTGGGCGCCACCACCAGCACCTCGACCGGCGCCAGGCCGAGGCGCTGGGGATGATCCTGGGGCGGCACCAGGTGGCTGAGGTGGTTGAGTCGCTGGAGCAGCTCCAGGTCGTCTTCCAGGCTGTCGATGAAGGTGCTGTTGAGCAGATGTCCGCCGATCTGCGCCAGGCTGGGCGGCTGGCCGCTGTAGACCCGGGCATGCGGCATGGTGTCCGCCGGCCCGCGCGGATTGCCGCTGACGCCCACCACCAGGATGCGGTTGTCCCCCAGGTGCAGCGCCGGGCTGATCGGCGCCGACTGGCGCACCGCACCGTCACCGTAGTAATCGTGGCCCAGCTTGACCGGCGCGAACAACAGCGGGATCGCCGAACTGGCCAGCAGGTGGTCGATGCTCAGGCGGGTCGGCAAGCCGATACGACGATGGCGCAACCACGGATCGATGGCGCCGCGCCCCTGGTAGAAGGTCACCGCCTGGCCCGACTCATAGCCGAAGGCAGTCACCGCCACCGCACGCAGGTGGCGCTGCTCGATGGCATGGCCGATGCCGCTCAGGTCCAGATGCTCGGAGAGCAGCCCGCGCAAAGGGGAACTATCGAGCAGGGCCACCGGCACCTGGCGCCCCAGGCCAAGCAGGCTGTGGCCGACGAAACGACTGGCCTGGCGCACTACCCCGGGCCAGTCGCTGCGCAACACCTGGTGGCTGCGAAAGCCCTGCCAGAAGCCGGTGAGACGGCGTATCGCCTCGGCGAAATGCAGGGCGCCGCTGGCCAGGGTGACAGCATTGATCGCACCGGCCGAGGTGCCGACGATCACCGGAAAGGGGTTGGCCGCGCCTTGCGGCAGCAGGTCGGCAATGCCCGCCAAAACCCCCACCTGGTAGGCGGCACGGGCGCCGCCGCCGGAAAGGATCAAGCCGGTGACCGGTTCTGCTGCCATGCACGCACTCCCTGGAATGACGGAAAAAGCGGGTTACTTCTTGTACAGCTTGGGTTCGCCCGGCGGCCGCGACTTGAAGCGCCGGTGCGCCCACAGGTACTGCTCGGGACACTCGCGCAGGGCCTGCTCGATCCACTGGTTGATGCGCAGGCAGTCGGCTTCCTCGGTCTCGCCCGGGAAGTCTTCGAGCGGCGGATGGATCACCAGGCGATAGCCACTGCCATCGGCCAGGCGCTCCTGGGTGAACGGAATGACCCGGGCGCGGCCCAGGCGGGCGAACTTGGTGGTGGCGGTAACCGTCGCCGCCGGGATACCGAACAGCGGCACGAACAGGCTCTGCTTGGCACCGTAGTCCTGGTCCGGTGCGTACCAGATGGCGCGGCCGGCGCGCAGCAGCTTGAGCATGCCGCGCACGTCCTCGCGCTCCACCGCCAGGGAATCGAGGTTATGCCGCTCGCGGCCACGGCGCTGGACGAAGTCGAACAGGGCGTTCTTGTGTTCGCGGTACATGCCGTCGATGGTGTGGACCTGGCCGAGCAGCGCGGCGCCGATTTCCAGGGTGGTAAAGTGCAGGGCCATCAGGATGGCACCCTGGCCATCACGCTGCGCCGCCTGCAGATGCTCCAGCCCCTCGATGTGCGCCAAGCGCGCCAAACGGGCCTTTGGCCACCACCAGCTCATGGCCATTTCGAAGAACGCGATACCGGTGGAAGCGAAATTTTCCTTGAGCAGGCGGGTTCGCTCGACGGACGGCAAGTGCGGGAAGCACAGCTCCAGGTTGCGTGCGGCGATCGCCCGGCGCGCTCCGGCCACGCGGTACATCACCGCCCCCAGGGCACGGCCGATCCCCAGCAAAACCGGGTACGGCAGCTGAACGATCAGCCAGAGCAGGCCGAGCCCCAGCCACAGCGGCCAGAAACGCGGATGCAGGAAGTACGGACGAAAACGCGGGCGATCCATTCAAGATTCCGGAAAGAAAAAGGCCGGGCATTCTACAACGGTTCGGCGCGGGTTGCGGCTAACCGGCGTTCTCGTTATAAGTCTGGGCACTTTTCGCAACGAAAGCCGCTTCGACGCAGACCATGAGCCAAAGCCAGACGCCAGACCCAGCCCCCGTGTTCCAGCTCAAGGGCAGCATGCTCGCCATCACCGTGCTCGAGCTTGCCCGCAACGACCTCGATGGTCTCGACCGGCAGTTGGCGGCCAAGGTCGCCCAGGCGCCGAACTTCTTCAGCAACACGCCGCTGGTGCTGGCGCTGGACAAGCTGCCGGCCAACGAAGGCAGCGTCGACCTGCCGGGGATGATGCGCATTTGCCGCCAGCACGGCCTGCGCACCCTGGCGATCCGTGCCAGCCGCATCGAGGACATCGCCGCCGCCATCGCCATCGACCTGCCGGTGCTGCCGCCGTCCGGCGCCCGCGAGCGCCCGGTGGACCCGGTGGAAATCGAGCCGGCGAAAAAAGCCGAACCCGCCCCGGCGCCACCGCCTCCGCCACCGGAGCCGACGGTACGCCCGACCAGGATCATCACCACGCCTGTACGCGGCGGCCAACAGATCTATGCTCAGGGGGGCGACCTGGTCGTGGTGTCGGCGGTCAGCCCGGGTGCGGAACTTCTCGCCGATGGCAATATCCATGTGTACGGGCCAATGCGCGGTCGCGCCCTCGCCGGTATCAAGGGCAACACCAAGGCACGGATCTTCTGCCAGCAGATGACCGCCGAACTGGTTTCGATCGCCGGGCAGTACAAGGTCTCCGAAGACCTGCGCCGCGATCCGCTGTGGGGGGCCGGCGTGCAGGTCAGCCTGTCCGGGGACGTGTTGAACATCACCCGCCTTTAACGGATACTGCCGCCATTTTCCGTGCAACTTTAGTCAGTTAGTTGCCGTTTTTGCATTTAGGGACCGCACGTCCTTTTTCATCATTTTTAGGGGTGATACACCTTGGCCAAGATTCTCGTGGTGACTTCCGGCAAGGGTGGTGTGGGCAAGACCACCACCAGTGCCGCCATCGGTACCGGCCTCGCGCTGCGCGGGCACAAGACAGTGATCGTCGACTTCGACGTCGGCCTGCGTAACCTCGACCTGATCATGGGCTGCGAGCGCCGCGTGGTGTACGACTTCGTCAACGTCGTCAACAACGAGGCCAACCTGCAGCAGGCCCTGATCAAGGACAAGCGCCTGGAGAACCTCTACGTGCTGGCCGCCAGCCAGACCCGGGACAAGGACGCGCTGACCCAGGAAGGCGTGGAGAAGGTCCTGATGGAGCTGAAGGAAAACTTCGACTACGTGGTCTGCGACTCCCCGGCCGGCATCGAGAAGGGCGCGCACCTGGCGATGTACTTCGCCGACGAAGCCATCGTCGTGACCAACCCTGAAGTATCCTCGGTACGCGACTCCGACCGCATGCTCGGCCTGCTGGCCAGCAAGTCGCGCCGCGCCGAACGCAACGAAGACCCGATCAAGGAACACCTGCTGATCACCCGTTACCACCCCGAGCGCGTGAGCAAGGGCGAGATGCTGGGCGTCGAAGACGTCAAGGAAATCCTCTCCGTCGCGCTGCTGGGTGTCATCCCCGAATCCCAGGCCGTGCTCAAGGCCTCCAACCAGGGCGTCCCGGTCATCCTCGACGACCAGAGCGATGCCGGCCAGGCGTACAGCGACACTGTCGACCGCCTGCTGGGCAAAACCGTGGAACACCGGTTCCTCGACGTACAGAAGAAGGGATTCTTCGAGCGCCTGTTTGGAGGCAATTGAACCATGAACCTTTTTGACTTCTTTCGTGCCAGCAAAAAACAGAGTTCCGCGTCGGTTGCGAAAGAGCGTCTACAGATCATCGTGGCGCACGAGCGCGGACAGCGCAGCACCCCGGACTACCTGCCGGCCCTGCAGAAAGAACTGCTGGAAGTGATCCGCAAGTACGTCAACATCGGCAACGATGACGTGCAGGTGGCGCTGGAGAACCAGGGCAGTTGCTCGATACTCGAACTCAACATCACCCTGCCCGAACGCCCCTGAGCGTCTGCGGGTAACCTGCCACGGCGACGGCCGGGCCCGGGCTGCACATGCCCGGGACCGACCGTCGCCGTTGGCGTTTGCAGAGAACACGCAATGCCGCTGTCCAACGTCGAGATCCTCCACCAGGATGCCGCCATTCTGGTGGTCAACAAGCCAACCCTGCTGCTCTCCGTGCCTGGCCGGGCCGAGGACAACAAGGACTGCCTGATCACCCGCCTGCAGGAAAACGGCTACCCCGATGCGCTGATCGTCCACCGACTGGACTGGGAAACCTCAGGGATCATCCTGCTTGCCCGCGACGCCGACAGCCACCGCGAACTGTCCCGGCAATTCCACGACCGCGAGACCGAGAAGGCCTATACCGCCCTGTGCTGGGGCCAGCCGGAGCGCGACAGTGGCAGCATCGACCTGCCGCTGCGCTACGACCCGCCCACCAAGCCGCGGCACGTGGTGGACCACGAACAGGGCAAGCATGCCCTGACCTTCTGGCGCATCGTCGAGCGCTGCGGCGACTGGTGCCGGGTCGAACTGACGCCGATCACCGGGCGCTCGCACCAGTTGCGCGTGCACATGCTGTCGATCGGACACCCATTGCTGGGTGACCGGCTGTATGCCAATCCCGAGGCGCTGGCGGCCCATGAGCGGCTGTGCCTGCACGCCTCGATGCTGAGCTTCACCCACCCGGTGACGGGCGAGCGGCTCAGGTTCGAGTGCCCGGCGCCGTTCTGAAGTGACCCCGATCGCTGGCAAGCCAGCTCCCACAGGGGTTTGAGTCAGCCACAAAAGGTATGTACGACGCGGGCCTGTGGGAGCTGGCTTGCCAGCGATTAGGCCATCAGCATCACCCTCGGAGCCGGCCATGTCGCTCCCAGACCATCTGCGCTAAACTCGCGCCCACTGCTGTCTGGAGTGACTTATGCGCGACGCCCTGAACCAAGGCCTGATTGATTTCCTCAAAGCCTCTCCCACGCCCTTCCATGCCACCGCCAGCCTGGCCCAGCGCCTCGAAGCGGCCGGCTACCAGCGCCTGGACGAACGCGACAGCTGGGCCACGGTGCCTGGCGGTCGCTATTACCTGACCCGCAACGACTCCTCGATCATCGCCATCAAGCTCGGCCGCCATTCGCCGCTGCTGGACGGCATCCGCCTAGTCGGCGCCCACACCGACAGCCCGTGCCTGCGGGTCAAGCCGCAACCCGAGCTGCAGCGCCACGGTTTCTGGCAACTGGGGGTGGAAGTCTACGGCGGCGCGCTGCTCGCGCCCTGGTTCGACCGCGACCTGTCACTGGCCGGCCGCGTCACCTTCCGCCGCGACGGCAAGGTAGAAAGCGCGCTGGTGGACTTCAAGCTGCCCATCGCGGTGATCCCCAACCTGGCGATCCACCTCAACCGTACCGCCAACGAAGGCTGGGCGATCAACCCGCAGATCGAGCTGCCGCCGATCCTGGCCCAGGTGGCCGGTGACGAGCGCGTCGATTTCCGCGCCCTGCTGACCGAGCAACTGGCCCGCGAACACGGCCTCAACGCCGATGTGGTGCTGGATTACGAACTGAGCTTCTACGACACCCAGGACGCAGCCCTGGTCGGCCTGCACGGCGAGTTCATCGCCGGCGCGCGCCTCGACAACCTGCTGTCCTGCTACGCCGGCCTGCGTGCCCTGCTCGACGCCGACAGCGACGAAACCTGCGTGCTGGTGTGCAACGACCACGAGGAAGTCGGCTCCTGCTCGGCCTGCGGTGCCGACGGCCCGATGCTGGAACAGACCCTGCGCCGCCTGCTGCCGGACGGCGACGAGTTCGTCCGCACCATCCAGCGCTCGCTGCTGGTCTCGGCGGACAACGCCCACGGCGTGCACCCCAACTACGCCGAGAAGCACGACGGCAACCACGGCCCCAAGCTCAACGCCGGCCCGGTGATCAAGGTCAACAACAACCAGCGCTACGCCACCAACAGCGAAACCGCCGGGTTCTTCCGCCACCTGTGCATGGCCGAGGAAGTCCCGGTGCAGAGCTTCGTGGTGCGCAGCGACATGGGTTGCGGCTCGACCATCGGCCCGATCACCGCCAGCCACCTGGGCGTGCGCACCGTCGATATCGGCCTGCCGACCTTCGCCATGCACTCGATCCGCGAGCTGTGCGGCAGCCAGGACCTGGCCCATCTGGTCAAGGTACTGACCGCGTTCTATCGCAGCCGCGAGCTGCCATGAAACCGCGGCGGGGCGCTCTGCCCCGCCACGTCCCCACTGGCGGAGCCGGCGCTTTGTGACACCAGTCAACCTCGCGCTGTCATTTAGCGCCTATGCTCAAGCCAGACTTTTCGCAGCAAGGAGAAGGATCTTGAGTCTGTCCACGTTCCAGTCGATGTTCCTGCCGGTCCTCGCGGGCCTGATTCTGTTGACCATCGGCTTCAACAAGCGGGAAAACAATTCCGGTGTGCTGATGATGTGGCTCGGCATGCTTTCCATACTTGGCATCATGGTCTGGAAGATCCTCGAGAAACTCGACTGACGGATGCTCTACACTGCGCCGATTACCTGTGTTCGAGGTTGATCGTCCAGTGTCCGCCCTTTTGCGCTGTTTCACCCTGCTACTGCTGATCTTCGCTGCCCAGGCCCAGGCCGCCGGCCTGCCGAGCCTGCTCGGCGGCAGCACGCCGGCCCAGCCCCAGGCCAGCGAACCCCTGGGCAAATCCCTCGACGAAGTCATCACCACGCTGGAAAACGACCAGCAACGCACGCGCCTGCTCAACGACCTGAAGAAGCTCCGCGACAGCACCCGCCAGGCCCAGCCGGACCCTGAGCAGGGCGTGCTGGGCCTGATCGGCGGCACCTTCGCCGAACTGGAAAAGCAGTTCAGCGGCGACGCCAGTCCGTTCAAGCGCTGGGCCGACGAAATGGAACTGGCGGGGGTCGAACTCGCGGCGCTGAAAGTGCCGGTGCAGCAATTGCCGGGGCTGCTGTTCGGCTTCATCGCCATCCTCGCCCTGTGGAGCCTGCTGGCCTACGCCCTGAACTGGGCCAGCCACCGCTTGCGCGTGCGCTTCGGCCTGACCGAGGAACTGCCCCAGCATCCCCGCACCTGGGACCTGGTGCGCTTCGCCCTGCGCAAGCTGGGGCCCTGGCTGGTGGCGCTGATCATCACCGTGTACCTGAGCTTCGCCCTGCCCTCCTCGCTGGGCAAATCGATGGCCATGGTCATCGCCTACGCCCTGGTGGTGGGTACCCTGTTCTCGTCCATCTGCGTGATCGCCTTCTCCCTGCTCGACGGCCCGCACCGCCACCGTGCCCTGCATATCCTGCGGCACCGGGCCTTCCGCCCGCTCTGGCTGATCGGCAGCTTCGCCGCCTTCGGCGAGGCGATGAACGACCCGCGCCTGTACCTGGCCCTCGGCACCCACCTGGCCCATGCCCTGGCGACCCTGGCCAATATCCTCGCGGCCCTGTCCACGGCGCTGTTCATCCTGCGTTTCCGCCGCCCCATCGCCCACCTGATCCGCAACCAGCCGCTGGCCCATCGGCTCAAGCGCCGTGCCCTGAGCGACACGATCGAAGTCCTTGGCAGTTTCTGGTACCTGCCGGCCTTGGTGCTGGTGGGCATCTCGCTGTTCGCCACCTTCGTTTCCGCAGGTGATACCAGCACAGCCCTGCGCCAGTCGTTGATGTGCACGGTGCTGGTGATCCTGTGCATGGTGATCAACGGCCTGGTCCGTCGCCACGCACTCCGGCAGCAGCGCAACAACCGGCGCCAGGCGGTGTACGCCGAGCGCCTGCGCAGCTTCGCCTACACCCTGGTGCACCTGGGCGTCTGGCTGGTATTCATCGAACTGGGCCTGAGGGTCTGGGGCCTGTCGCTGATCAGCTTCGCCGAAGGCGAAGGCCATGAAGTGGCAATCCGCATGGGCGGCCTGGCCGGCACCCTGATCGCCGCCTGGCTGGTGTGGATCCTCGCCGATACCGCCGTGCACCACGCCCTGACCCGCTCGCGCAAGGGCCTGGCCAACGCCCGGGCGCAGACCATGATGCCGCTGATCCGCAACGTACTGTTCGTGACCATCGCCATCATCGCCTTGATCATCGCCCTGGCGAACATGGGCATGAACGTCACCCCGCTGCTGGCGGGTGCCGGTGTCATCGGCCTGGCCATCGGTTTCGGCGCGCAATCGCTGGTGGCCGACCTGATCACCGGCCTGTTCATCATCATCGAGGACTCCCTGGCGATCGACGACTACGTCGATGTCGGCGGCCATCTCGGCACCGTCGAGGGCCTGACCATCCGCACCGTGCGCCTGCGCGATATCGACGGCATCGTCCACACCATCCCGTTCAGCGAGATCAAGAGCATCAAGAACTACTCCCGGGAGTTCGGCTACGCGATCTTCCGCATCGCCATTCCCTACAACATGGGCATCGACCAGGCCATCGCCCTGATTCGCGACGTCGGCCAGAAGATGCGCAGCGACCCGTTGCAGCGCCGCAACATCTGGTCGCCACTGGAGTTGCAGGGCGTGGAGAGTTTCGAATCCGGCTCGGCGGTGCTGCGGGCGCGCTTCAAGACCGCGCCGATCAAGCAATGGGAGGTATCGAGGGCCTTCAACCTGGCGCTCAAGCGCCAGCTCGACGAGGCCGGGCTGGACCTTGCCACCCCGCGCCTGTCGGTACAGGTGCTGACCACCGCCGGCGGCGCCGCTGCCGAGAATAGCGAAAAGGCCTAGCCCGCATCGGCGCGGATGCGGATCGCATCGTGCCGCCAATACTCGAGGTCGCAGTCGATCAGTCGCCCCGACTGGTCGCTGTTGACCCGGGTGATATGCAGGCCGGCACTGCCCGGTGACACCTTCAATGCCGAGGCCGCCGCGGTCGGCAGGGCGGTTGGCAGGATCTCGAAGCACACCCGCCCGTAGCGGATGCCATAGTGACGGTCATAGATCTCCGTCAGCGACTGGCCCAGGTCATGTTCGAGGATGCCGGGAAAGTAGTCCGGGTTCAGGTAATGCTCGGCATAGAGTACTGCACGCCCGTCGATGCGGCGCAGGCGGCAGATCTGGATCACGCTGGACAGTGGCGGCAGCTTCAGGCGCGCGCAGATCGCCGCGGCCGCCGGTTGCAGGCGCGCCGAGAGCAGTTCGGTAGCCGGGATGCGCCCTTGCTCGCGCACCATGGCATGGAAGTGACTGCGCTCGATCAGGTCGTAGGTCAGCCGTTGCGGGGCAACGAACCAGCCTCGCCGCTCCTCGCGGTAGATCAGGCCCTGGGCCTCCAGCTGGACCAGCGCTTCGCGCAGGGTAATCCGGGTGGTATCGAATACTTCACTGAGCTTGCGTTCAGCCGGCAGCTTGCCTCCGGGCGGGAGCAGGCCGTGTTCGATCTGCTCCTGCAGGGCATGGCAAATGGCTGTAACGGCACGGGGCGGCGGTGCATGCATCAAGGGCTTCCTTCTGGACTAGTCCAGCCGCACCCGATGCCCTGCAAGGGTGCATCTGGCCTGGCCGGAAAAACCTCTTGAGCTTAGGCAAAGCAGATGAACCTGAGATGACAAGTGCGCCCAACGGTCATTCCGGCACGGGCTGGAGGCCACGGCCATCGTGCGCTCAACCGTGGTCTACGCTGTATTTCCAGAGTCGGTCGGCAACGCCCGGCAAGGCTGTGCGACATCAAACTGTCACGCAACATGCCTACCTTGGCTCAGGTATTGCTGACCTAGACCAACCGAAACGCAACAACGCCCCAACCTCTCATGTCGTGCAAGGCACCCATTAAGGAGCTTCGGATGAAACAGCTTTTCCTGGCCTCTCTGTTAGGCGCGAGCATTGCCCTGTCGCATGCGGCCGTGGCCGCCGACACCGACCTCAAGGCCCTGGAGGACGCCGCCCGCAAGGAAGGCACCGTCAATAGCGTGGGCATGCCCGATGCCTGGGCGAACTGGAAAGGAACCTGGGAAGACCTGGCGAAGAAATACGGCCTCAAGCACATGGACACCGACATGAGCTCGGCCCAGGAAGTGGCCAAGTTCGACGCCGAGAAGGACAACGCCAGCGCCGACATCGGCGACGTCGGCGCCGCCTTCGGCCCGATCGCCGTGGCCAAGGGCGTGACCCAGCCGTACAAGCCGAGCACCTGGGACCAGGTCCCGGCCTGGGCGAAGGACCAGGACGGGCACTGGGCACTGGCCTATACCGGCACCATCGCCTTCATCATCAACAAGCAACTGGTGAAGGAAGAGGACATGCCGAAAACCTGGCATGACCTGGAAAAAGGCAAGTACAAGGTCGCCATCGGCGACGTCGGCACTGCCGCACAGGCTGCCAATGGCGTACTGGCCGCCGCCATCGCCTACAAGGGCGACGAGAAGAACATCGAGCCGGGCCTGCAACTGTTCACCAAGCTGGCCCAGCAGAAGCGCCTGTCGCTGGCCAACCCGACCATCCAGACCCTGGAAAAGGGTGAAGTGGAAGTGGGCGTGGTATGGGACTTCAATGGCCTGAGCTACCGCGAGCAGATCGATCCCAAGCGCTTCGAAGTGCTGATTCCGGCCGATGGCTCGGTGATCTCCGGCTACACCACCATCATCAACAAGTACGCCAAGCACCCGAACGCCGCCAAGCTGACCCGCGAATACATCTTCAGCGATGCCGGGCAGACCAACCTGGCGATCGGCCATGCGCGCCCGATCCGTGCCGAGCACCTGAAGTTGCCGGCTGACGTCCAGGCCAAGCTGCTGCCGAACGAGCAATACCGCGCCGCCCAGCCGATCAAGGATGCGGCCGCGTGGGAAGCGACCTCCAAGGCACTGCCGCAGAAGTGGCAGGAGCAGGTCATCATCGAGATGGAGTGAGGCCCTATCGCTGGCAAGTCGGGGCGCCGAACCGCAGCTCCCACAGGGATCGCGTGCACCGCCGAACCTGTGGGAGCTGCGGTTCGGCGCCCCGACTTGCCAGCGATGCTGCACACACGGTCCCCGGAGCCTCACATGAAGCACAAAGTCATCCTGGTCCTGCTCGACGGCCTCAACCACCAGGTCGCGCACCATGCCATGGGCCACCTGCACGCCTGGGTCGAAGCCGACCGCGCCGCCCTCTATCGCCTGGAGTGCGAGCTGCCAGCCCTGTCCCGGCCGCTGTACGAATGCATCCTCACCGGCGTTGCGCCGATCGACAGCGGCATCGTGCACAACCAGGTGTCGCGCCTGTCGACCCAGCGCAGCATCTTCCACTACGCTCGTGAAGCCGGCGTGCCCACTGCCGCCGCGGCCTATCACTGGGTCAGCGAGCTGTACAACCGCACGCCCTTCGACCCGGTCCGCGACCGCCATACCCACGCGCCGAAGCTGCCGATCCAGCACGGTCTGTTCTACTACGCCGACCATTACCCGGACTCGCACCTGTTCGCCGATGCCGAATACCTGCGGCGCAAGCACGACCCCGGTTTCCTCCTGATCCACCCGATGAACATCGACGACGCCGGCCACCGCCATGGCCTGGACAGCAGCCAGTACCGCAACAGCGCGCGCTCGGCCGATATCCTGCTGGCCGACTACCTGGTCACCTGGCTCGCCGAGGGTTACCAGGTGCTGGTGACCGCCGACCACGGCATGAACAACGACCGCTCGCACAACGGCCTGCTCCCGGAAGAACGGGAAGTGCCGCTGTTCGTGTTCGGCGACGGTTTCAGCCTCGACCCCACGGCCAAGCCCCTGCAGACCGAACTGTGCGGCACCGTCTGCCAGCTGCTGGGCGTGGCCCACGACAAACCGCTTTGCCGGGAGCTGCTCTCGTGAATCCGTTTTCCCGCGGCAAATGGCTGGCGTTGCTGTGCCTGCTGCCCTTCGCCCTGTTTTTCATCATCTTCCAGATCGCCCCGCTGGCCTGGGTGGCGATCCACAGCCTGCAAGCCGAAAGCGGCTGGGGCCTGGACAACTTCAGCAAGATCCTGGGCTCGAAGTTCTATCGCCAGGCCATCCAGCACAGCCTGGAGATCAGCTTCTGGTCGAGCCTGTTCGGCATCCTGGTGGCGGTGCTGGGCAGCTATTCGTTGCAACGGGTCGACTCGCGCCTGCGCGACTTCGTCAACGCCTTCGCCAACATGACCAGCAACTTCTCGGGGGTGCCGCTGGCCTTCGCCTTCATCATCCTGCTGGGCTTCAACGGCGCCATGACCCTGGCCCTGAAACAGGCCGGGCTGATCGAGGATTTCAACCTGTATTCCAAGACCGGGCTGATCATCCTCTATACCTATTTCCAGATTCCTCTCGGCGTACTGCTGCTCTACCCGGCCTTCGACGCCCTGCGCGAAGACTGGCGCGAGTCCGCCGCCCTGCTCGGTGCGAGCCCCTGGCAGTACTGGCGGCATATCGGCCTGCCGGTGCTGACGCCGGCCCTGCTGGGTACCTTCGTCATCCTCCTGGCCAACGCCCTCGGTGCCTACGCCACGGTGTACGCGCTGACCACCGGCAATTTCAACGTCCTGCCGATCCGCATCGCCGCGCTGGTGGCCGGCGATATTTCCCTCGACCCGAACCTGGCCAGCGCACTGGCGATCATCCTGGTGGGCCTCATGACCCTGGTGACCCTGGTCCATCAATGGCTGCTGAAGAGGAGCTACCATGTCGCGCGCTGAACCCGCACGCAGTGCCGTCTACCACCGGCTGGTGGTCTGGGCCCTGTTCCTTGTCCTGCTGCTGCCCCTGGCCGGCACCCTGCTCTACTCCATTTCCACCAGTTGGTCGGCGAGCCTTCTGCCCAGCGGCCTGACCTTCAAATGGTACCTGGCGCTGTGGAGCGATCCGCGCTTCCTCACCGCTTTCGCCCAGTCGCTGCTGGTCTGCGTCGGCGCCCTGGTCCTGTCGGTGCTGCTGATCCTGCCGCTGCTGTTCGTCGTGCATTACCACTTCCCCAGGCTCGACGGACTGATGAACATCCTCATCCTGCTGCCGTTCGCGGTGCCGCCGGTGGTGTCCTCGGTGGGCCTGCTGCAGCTCTATGGCTCCGGGCCGATGGCCATGGTCGGCACGCCCTGGATCCTGATCGGCTGCTACTTCACCGTGGCCCTGCCGTTCATGTACCGGGCCATCACCAACAACCTCCAGGCCATCAACCTGCGCGACCTGATGGATGCCGCCCAACTGCTCGGCGCCAGCACCTGGCAGGCGGCGTTCCTGGTGGTGCTGCCGAACCTGCGCAAGGGCCTGATGGTCGCCCTGCTGCTGTCGTTCTCCTTCCTCTTCGGCGAGTTCGTGTTCGCCAACCTGCTGGTGGGTACCCGCTACGAAACCCTGCAGGTGTACCTGAACAACATGCGCAACAGCAGCGGCCACTTCAACAGTGCCCTGGTGATTTCCTATTTCCTCTTCGTGCTGGTGCTGACCTGGGCAGCCAACCGCCTGAACAAGGACAAAACCTGAAATGAGCTTCGTCAGCATCCAGAACCTGGAAAAGACCTACGCCGGCAGCCCGGTGTTCAAGGACATCAATTTCGACATCGCTCGCGGCGAATTCATCACCCTGCTCGGCCCGTCCGGCTGCGGCAAGTCGACCCTGCTGCGCTGCATCGCCGGCCTGACCCCGGTGGACAGCGGCAGGATCCTCCTCGACGGCACCGACCTGGTTCCACTGAGCCCGCAAAAACGCGGGATCGGCATGGTGTTCCAGAGCTATGCGCTGTTTCCCAACATGACCGTGGCGCAGAACGTCGCCTTCGGCCTGCGCATGCAGAAGGTCGCCAGCCAGGACAGTCGGTCGCGGGTGGAGGAAGCCCTGCGCATGGTCGAGTTGCAGGACTTCGCCGCGCGCTATCCTCACCAGCTGTCCGGCGGCCAATGCCAGCGCGTGGCCCTGGCCCGCTCGCTGGTGACCCGCCCGCGCCTGCTGCTGCTCGACGAACCGCTGTCGGCCCTCGACGCACGCATTCGCAAGCACCTGCGCGAGCAGATCCGCAGCATCCAGCGCGAGCTGGGGCTGACCACGGTGTTCGTCACCCACGACCAGGAGGAGGCGCTGACCCTGTCGGACCGCATCTTCCTGATGAACCAGGGCCGGATCGTCCAGAGCGGCGACGCCGAAACCCTCTACACCGCGCCGGTGGACGCCTTCGCCGCCGGGTTCATCGGCAACTACAACCTGCTCGATGCCGAAAGCGCCAGCCGCCTGCTGGAGCGCCCGGTGAGCTGCCGCCTGGCGATCCGCCCGGAAGCCATCGCCCTGAGCCTGGACGGTGCCCTCGACGGCCAGGTGCGCAGCCACAGCCTGCTCGGCAATATCATCCGCTACCGGGTCGAGGCCCGCGGCGTCGAGCTGTCGGTGGACGTGCTCAATCGCTCGTCCGCGGATCTCTATCCGGACGGGCAACGGGTATCCTTGTCGATCGATCCAACTGCCCTGCGCGAAGTCGCGTAGGGATGCACGGGAGTTTTGCGTTATGGCTTTAGCGATCTTCGATCTGGACGAAACCCTGATCCACGGCGACTGCGCTTCGCTGTGGAGCGAGCAGATGGCCCGCCTGGGCTGGGTCGATGGCCCGTCGTTCCTGCGTCGCGACCATGAGTTGATGGAGGCCTACGGCAAGGGTCACCTGGCGATGGAGGACTACATGGCCTTCAGCCTGGAGCCGGTGGCCGGGCGCACGCCGGAGGAAGTCGAGCATCTGGTCGAACCCTGGGTCGAGGACGTCATCGAGCCGATCATTTTCAGCGATGCCTGCCGGGCGATCGCCGAGCACCGGCGCCTGGGCGACCGGATCCTGGTGATCTCGGCCTCGGGCACCCACCTGGTGGGTCCGATCGCAGCGCGGCTGGGGATCGATGAGTTCCTGGCCATCGACCTCGAGGTAGTCAATGGCGTGTACAGCGGGCGTACCCAGGGTGTGCTGACCTACCGGGAAGGCAAGATCACCCGCCTGCTGGAGTGGCTGGATCAGGAAGAGGAGAACCTGGAGGGGGCGAGTTTCTATTCGGACTCGCGCAATGATCTGCCGCTGCTGCTGAAGGTGGACCACCCGCATGTGGTGAATCCGGATCCGGTGCTGCGCGAGCATGCCGAGAAGAATGGCTGGCCGATTCTGGCCTGGAGCTGATGCTTAGTTCTTGAGGGCCTCATCGCTGGCAAGCCAGCTCCCACACCTTGTGGGAGCTGGCTTGCCAGCGATGAGGCCCCCAAAATCATACAAGGCTCGGATCAACCACCAGCACCAGCTTCCCGGAAACCTGGTTCCCCGCCAGTTCCTCGAACGCCGCCTGGGCATCCGCCACCGGATAACTGCCCACCAACTGCGGCTTCAGGCGCCCTTCGGTGAACAGCGGCCACACCTGCTGGTGCAGATCGCTGAGCAGGTCGGCCTTGAACTGGTCATTGCGGTTGCGCAAGGTCGAGCCGGTCAGTTGGATACGCTTGCCCAGTACCTGGGCCAGGTCCAGATTCGCCTCGCGTCCACCCATCAGGCCGATGATCACCCAGCGCCCGTCGCGGCCCAGCACCTTCAGGTTCAGCTCGGTGTAGCTGGCGCCCACCGGATCGAGCAACACATCGAAGGGCGCGAAGTCGTTCAGTGCCTCGAGATCGACACCGCGCACCACACCGCCGATGGCGCCCAGGCTTTCGCAATAGGCCAGGCGATCGGCGGAGCCGACACTGACCCAGCACGGGCTGCCGAACGCCTTGCACAACTGGATCGCCGCCGAGCCCACACCGCTGGCACCGGCATGCAACAGCACCTTCTCGCCCGGGCGCAGGCCACCGAGCTGGAACAGGTTGAGCCAGGCCGTGGCATACACTTCGGGAATCGCGGCAGCCTCGTGCAGGCCCAGGCCTTCCGGCACCGGCAGCACATGGCGCGCATCGACCACCACTTCCTCGGCCATCCCGCCACCGGCCAGCAGCGCACAGACCCGGTCACCCACTTGCCAGGACGCCCCGGCCCCCACCTCGGTAATCACCCCGGAGCACTCCAGGCCAAGGTACTCGCTGGCCCCGGGCGGCGGCGGATAAAGCCCGGCACGCTGCAACAGGTCGGCACGGTTGAGGCCCGCGGCGGCAACCCGGATTCGCACTTGACCTACATCGCAGGTTGGACTTGTCGCCTCAACCCACTCCACATGGCCTTCAACGCCTTGCAATGCCTTCACAGTGCCTCCATAGTTGATGTCAGACGGGGCCTGGAGCTGCTAGCTCCAGGCTTTTTGCATTCTGCGCCCGGCTCTTTGGAGCCGGCGAATCAAAGACGGCCCACTATGCGTTATCAATTGCCCCTGCGTCGAATCGGCATGAAGCACTTCTTCTCCAGCACCGCCCTCGCCTTGCTGATCGGCCTTGGCAACCTGCCGCTGGCAGATCATGCCCTGGCTGCTGCCACCGCCCCGGCGGCCAACAGCTGGGACTCGCTTCAGCCCGACCGCGACCAGGCGATGGCGAGCGTCAACATCGTCGAGCTGCTCAAGCGTCGTCACTACAGCAAGCCGCCGCTGGACGACGCCCGCTCGGTGATCATCTACGACAGCTACCTCAAGCTGCTGGATCCGGCACGCAGCTACTTCCTCGCCAGCGATATCGCCGAATTCGACAAGTGGAAGACCCAGTTCGACGATTTCCTCAAGAGCGGCAACCTCGAACCCGGCTTCGATATCTACAAGCGCTACCTGGACCGGGTGAAGTCGCGTCTGGACTTCACCCTGGCCGAGCTGGACAAGGGCGTCGACAAGATCGACTTCACCACCCACGAAACCCTGCTGGTGGACCGCAAGGACGCCCCCTGGATCAAGACCGGTGCCGAACTGGACGACCTCTGGCGCAAACGCCTGAAGGACGAGGTCCTGCGCCTGAAGATCGCCGGCAAGGAACCCAAGGCCATCCAGGAACTGCTGGTCAAGCGCTACAAGAATCAGCTGGCGCGCCTGGGGCAGACCCGCTCGGAAGATATCTTCCAGGCCTACATCAATACCTTCGCCCAGTCCTACGACCCGCACACCAACTACCTGTCGCCGGATAACGCGGAAAACTTCGACATCAACATGAGCCTGTCGCTGGAAGGCATCGGCGCCGTCCTGCAGAGCGATAACGACCAGGTCAAGATTGTCCGCCTGGTACCCGCCGGCCCGGCCGCCAAGACCAAGCAGGTCGCGCCTGCCGACAAGATCGTCGGGGTTGCCCAGGGCGACGGCGAGATGGTCGACGTGATCGGCTGGCGCCTGGATGAAGTGGTCAAGAAGATCCGTGGCCCGAAAGGTTCGGTGGTGCGGCTCGAGGTGATTCCGGCGAGCAACGCGCCGAACGACCAGACCAGCAAGATCGTCACCATCACCCGCGAAGCGGTGAAGCTCGAAGAGCAGGCGGCGAAGAAATCCGTGCTGGAGCTCAAGCAGGACGGCCACACCTACAAGATCGGCATCATCGAACTGCCGGCCTTCTACCAGGACTTCAAGGCCATGCGTGCCGGCGACGCCGAGTACAAGAGCACCACGCGGGACGTGAAGAAACTGCTCGGCGAGCTGAAGAAAGACAACGTCGACGGTGTGGTGATCGACCTGCGCAACAACGGCGGCGGTTCGCTGCAGGAAGCCCAGGAGCTGACCAGCCTGTTCATCGACAGTGGTCCGACCGTGCTGATCCGCAGCGCCGATGGCCGCCTGGCCGTGCTCGAGGACCAGAACCCCACCGGCGCCTACTACCGTGGCCCGCTGGCGGTGCTGGTCAATCGCCTGTCGGCCTCGGCGTCGGAAATCTTTGCCGGCGCCATGCAGGACTACCACCGGGCCCTGATCATCGGTGGCCAGACCTTCGGCAAGGGCACCGTGCAGAACCTCGAACCGCTCAATCACGGCGAGCTCAAGGTCACCATGGCCAAGTTCTACCGGGTTTCCGGCCAGAGCACCCAGCATCAAGGCGTACTGCCCGACATCGATTACCCGTCGATCATCGACACCAAGGAAATCGGCGAAAGCGCACTGCCCGAGGCCATGCCCTGGGACACCATCCGCGCCGCGATCAAGCCGACCAGCGATCCGTTCAAGCCGTACCTGGCCCAGCTCAAGGCTCGCCATGACGCCCGCAGCGCCAAGGACGCCGAGTTCGTCTACATCCGTGACCGCCTGGCCCTGACCCAGAAGCTGATGAGCGAGAAGACCGTCAGCCTCAACGAGGAAGAACGCCGCGCCAAGCACACCGCTATCGAGAACCAGCAACTGGCCCTGGAAAACACCCGGCGCAAGGCCAAGGGCGAAGAACCGCTCAAGGAGCTGAAGAAGGAAGACGAGGATGCGATCCCCGCCGAGCCGGACGACAGCAAACCGGAAGACGACGCCTACCTCAGCGAAACCGGGCGTATCCTGCTGGACTACCTGAGCCTCAACGCCTCGGTGGCGAAACACTGAAGAAAGGCTGAATCGATAATGGCGAAATACCATGATCGAGTAGCATTGCGTCATTAAACAGTCATCAAACTGTCGTGAAATAAGGGACTGAGCGCTATCGGCGCCCAGTCCCTTTTTTTCAAGGTAGCAACGAGATGACCATGACCGAACAGCTCAGCGCATTGAGTTCCATCCTGACTCAAGGCGGCTTGCACAGCCTGTTCCAGCCCATCGTCTGCCTTTCCGAACGGCGCATCCTGGGTTACGAAGCCCTGAGCCGCGGCCCGTCCAACAGCCCCTTGCATTCACCGATCAACCTGTTCGCGGTGGCCCGTCATGCCGGGCGCCTGACCGAGCTGGAGATCGCCTGCCGGGAAAGTGCCTGTCGGCGTTTCAGCCAGCAGAAACTGGAAGGCAAGCTGTTTCTGAACGTCTCTCCCGAGTCGCTGCTCGAACCGCAGTACCAGTCCGGGCTGACCCTGAAGTTGCTGCAGAACCTTGGAATCCCGGCGAGCCGGGTGGTCATCGAACTTACCGAACAGACCCCGACCGACGATTTCCAACTGCTTTACAACGCCCTGCACCACTACCGCGACATGGGATTCTCCATTGCCCTGGATGACCTCGGCGCCGGCTATTCGAGCCTGCGCCTGTGGTCGGAACTGCGTCCGGACTACGTGAAGATCGATCGCCATTTCATCGACGGCATTCATCTGGATGCGGTAAAGCGCGAGTTCGTCGGGTCCATCCTGCAGATCGCCAAGGCATCGCGGGCCAAGGTGGTTGCCGAGGGCATCGAACTGCCCGAGGAACTGGCGGTGCTGACCGAGATGGGCGTGGACCTGGTCCAGGGTTACCTGGTCTGCCGGCCCCAGGAGCATCCGCCGAAGGACGTCACGCTGCTGCTTCCCGGTTCGATGCTGAACAGCCTGCCGGTGCTTGGCGACGAAGCCTCCGATCTCGGCGCACTCCTTATCGACCAACCGGCCGTCACCCGCGATACCGCGACGCCGTTGGTACTGGAAGCGTTCCGCCGACAGGCCAACCTCAACTCGCTGGCGGTGCTCGACGAGCAGCAGCGACCTTGTGGCATCGTCCACCGCTATTCGCTCTCCGATGCCCTGCTCAAGCCCTTCGCCACCGAACTCTTCGCGCGCAAGCCGGTCAGCCGGCTGATGAGCGAGGATTTCCTTGCGGTAGAGCTGGGCCAGTCGCTGCAAAGTGTCAGCCGCCTGCTCACCAGCCGCGCGCGGCAGCGTATCGAGGAAGACTTCATCATCACCGACCAGGGACGCTATGTCGGCCTGGGGCGGGTCATCGACGTGCTGAAACTGATCACCGAGCAGAAGATCCAGCAGGCCCGCTACGCCAACCCGCTGACCCTGCTGCCGGGCAACGTGCCGATCCAGCAATGCCTGGCGCGGTTGCTGCAACAGCGGCGCCAGGCGGCGATCTGCTATGTCGATATCGACAGTTTCAAACCGTTCAACGATATCTACGGCTACGCCCGCGGTGACGAAGTATTGCTATGCCTGGCGCAGTGCCTGAACGAACGGGTCGACCCGAGCCGGGACTTCGTCGGGCACATCGGTGGCGACGATTTCATGCTGGTCTTGAGTTCGCAGGATTGGCAGCAGCGCCTGGATGTATTGCTGGCGGATTTCGAACAGCAGTGCCGGCGGTTCTACCGCAGCGAGCACCTGGAGGCGGGATGTTTCATTGCCCACAACCGGCTCGGGCAGCGCCAGGAGTTTCCGTTGCTGTCGCTGTCGATCGGGGTGGTGCAGTTGCGTGCGGAAACCTGCGGCGAACTGGATGCGGACCAACTGGCGGACCTGGCGTCGCAGGCCAAGCATCATGCCAAGGAGGTTCAGGGGGCCAGTGTGTATCTCATAGATACTGCGGCGGCCTGAAAGGCCTCATCGCTGCGGTGCGGCGGTCCGACAAGCCAGCTCCCACAGTGACCGCGTGCAGCGCTGACCCTGTGGGAGCTGGCTTGCCAGCGATGAGGCCCGCGAAGACTCAAGCTTCTTCGGGATAGGAATACTCGAACACCCGCACCACCTCCGACGCATGCCACGACGCCGCCGCCATGCCGTCCGAAGGTCCGGAAAACCGCCCCAGCCGCTCCACGCATTCGAAGAACCCGGTGCGTGGCAGGCGGCTCGCCCCCTGGCTGATCACCAGCGAACTGCGCAACGGCTGTTCGGCGCGGGCATCCAGCACCGCCAGGTATTCCAGCGCTGCAGTGAGGGTCTGCATCGCCGGGCTCGGCAGTTGCAGACGCTCCAGCAGCGCGCGGTAGGTCAGCAGATGGCGTTGACGGCGGGCCACATCCAGCTCGCCGAGCAAGCCCTCCCAGTGTTGCCGGCTGATCCGTACGGCGCTCATGACGGATCGCTCCAGCCGGATAATCCCAGCTCCCAGGCCAGGCTGCGGCGAATCGCCGAATCCGGCACGCGCTCGCCGCTTTCGATCATCGCCAGGTAGGCCGGGCTGATACCGACCTTGCGCGCCAGTTGCTCGGCAGGAATGCCCTTGGCCTCACGCAGTACGGCCAGCCTGCTCAGGGAGGGCACGCTGGCCGGGGAAGAAGCTGCTTCAGTGGTGGTTTGTGCTTCGGCGGACACCGCCTCCGGTTGCCCTGCCGCCTTGAGTAACGCCTGATATTGATCCCAGGGAACAACCGCGTACTCGGGTTGACCATCTCGGCTGATAACCTGAATAGCCATTACAACCCCCTTGTCGGACTTCTCGCATGTAATCTGTAGGCATAATCGTTATGCCAATAATATTACCAGCCATCCGGGGAATTGCAGCACGCTGCGGTAATCAGCTGTGGTTTTGCTCCAGACGCAGCGCTTCGGGCGTGTCCGGCAGGCGCTCGACCACCCGCAGTTTTTCCGGCGACTGGCGCTGGCGCCAGGCGCGGAAGGCGTCCAGTTCGTCGCTCACGGTCTTCAGCACCCAGCCGAGCACGGCGATGTCGTCGAGCATGCCCACGCCCAGCAACCAGTCCGGGATCGCGTCCAGCGGGCTGACGAAATACAGCAGGCCGGCGACGATGGTCACCAGTGCCTTCGGACTGATCGCCCGGTACTCACCCCGCCACCAGGCCACGCACAGGGCCTGCAGCAGGCGCACATCCTCCTTCAGTTGCCCCAGCCGCGGGCCTTTGCGCGCCACGGCGAACAACAGCGCCGGCAGGCGTCCGCGGCTGAGCAGACGCTCGGCGAGGGGCAGGAAGCGGGTGAAATTCCACGGTGCTTTCATGGGACCTCCATCAGCGGTGGCAGGAAGGTTATCCACATTAATTGTGGATAACCTTGTGAACAGAGCCTCGTTTCCGGTCCGGGGCTCCCGGCAGACAAGGGCCGGGGTCGGATCGGGCGTTTTTTACACACTTGTGTCACTGCGCAATCGTTTTGCGGAACTTTTTGTGAACCCTGTCACAGCGGCCCCGACCACTCTACTCCGGCCCTCCGGCAAAAACGACAACGCCCCGTAGCCGTGAGGCTACGGGGCGTTGGACAACAGCGACAGCCAGATTACTTGGCTGGAGCAGCGTCGGCAGCCGGCGCTTCAGGAGCGGCATCGGCTTCAGGGGCTTCCAGCTTGGAAGCGTCCTTGATGCCCAGCAGTTCCAGATCGAAGACCAGCACCGAGTTGGCCGGGATCATCGGGCTAGGGCTCTGCGCGCCGTAGGCCAGTTCAGCCGGGATGAACAGCTTGACCTTCTCGCCCACGTGCATCAGTTGCAGACCTTCGACCCAGCCCGGGATCACGCCGCTGACCGGCAGGTCGATCGGCGCACCGCGCTCGACGGAGCTGTCGAAGACCTTGCCGTCGATCAGCTTGCCTTCGTAATGGACGGTGACCACGTCGGTAGGCTTGGGCTGGGCGCCGTCGGCTTTCTTCACGACTTCGTATTGCAGGCCGGAAGCGGTGGTGACCACACCCGGCTTCTTGCCGTTTTCCTCAAGGAATTTCTTGCCTGCGGCAGCGGACTCTTCGCCCTGCTTGGCCAGGCGCTCTTCGGCACGCTTCTGCAGCGCGGCGAAGGCTTCGATCAGCTCGTCGTCCTTCAGGCGTTGCTCTTTCTTGCCGATGGCATCTTCGATGCCTTGGGCAACGGCCTTGGAATCGAGGTCGTCCATGCCTTCCTGGGCCAGGCTCTTGCCCATGTTCAGGCCGATACCGTAGGAGGCTTTCTGTGCCGGGGTTTTCAGCTCGACGCTGGTCTGCGAATCGCAACCCGCCAGGACCAGGCTAACCAGGGCAACCGCAGCCGCCAACCGATGCTGTTTCATGCTATTTCCTTGTTCATGCGCCAAAGGGGCAATCGGGGTAAAGCCGCGAGAATATCAGGCGGCCACGACCAATGGCTACCGGCAATAGGAACGAGAAAAGCCCCGGAAGTTCAGGACCATGAACAGTTCTTCATGCAACCGCGCGGCACCAGGCCAGCAGGCGCGTCGCAGCCGGCCTCACGGGTAGTCGCCGTCCCGGTATTGTGTTGCAACTTCACGCAACACTTCACATAGCCATTGCGCCGGCAGCGTGGCGGGCAAGGCCGCGTTGCTGCAAATCCCCACGGAACCACCGGGTTCGCTGACGCCCAGGTCGAGCTCGTGCAGCTCGCCGCGGTCCAGATCGACCCGCACTGCATCCCGGGGTGCGACCCAGACCGCATCGCTGCCCTGCACATAACGCCGGCTCAGGGCCGGGGACAGGGTTTCCAGACGCTGGCGCGGCTGCTCGATGGCGCATTGCACGAACAGGCTGTCGGCATGCTTGCGGATCGTGGTGCCGGCCAGCGGCAGTACCAGCGGGTAGTCGGCAAGGCGCGCGCGCTCCAGCGGGTCGCTGGCCAGCAATGGATGGCCCGGCCGCACCACCAGCGACATCGACTCGCTGTACAGGTGCTCGAACAGCAGGCCCTGGATCTGCGGGCTGTCGGTCATGCGGCCGATCACCAGGTCCAGTTCGCCCACGTGCAACTGCGCCAGCAGATGGGCACTGGGGCCGGTGGCGACGCTGACTACCAGGGCCGCATGGCGCTGGTGCAGGCGGCGGATGACCTCCGGCATGAGCAGGCTTTCGACAGTGGACAACACGCCGACCCTGACCTGCGGCGGCGCGTGCTCTTCGCCGCGCAGGCTGCTGACGCCTTCGCGCAGGGCCTGCACGCAAGGCCCTGCATAGCGCATGAAACGCACGCCGGCCGGGGTCAGCTCGACGCCCTGGCGGCCGCGTTCGAACAGGCGGGTCTGGAGCAAGTCTTCGAGTTCCTTGAGGGTCTTGGAAATCGCCGGCTGGGTGATGGCCACGGCATCTGCGGCCTTGGCGAAACTGCCCTGGCGGGCGATTTCGAGAAAGCACAGGAGGTGGCGGAATTTGATGCGGGTGTCGAGGTTCATGAGGTGGGAGTGTATCTGTGTCCTGACATTTTTGTGCCGGGTTTGAGGGCCCTATCGCTGGCAAGCCAGCTCCCACAGGTTCACCAGTGTTCCCGAGAGCACCGCTGTACCTGTGAGGCAACCCGGTTACATGTCAGCCCGCGATTTCCACCCGCCCCTCATTCACCCGTACCGGCCACACCCGCAAAGCCTGTTGTTCATCCTCCAGGCAGCGCCCATCGCGCAAGCAGAAATGCTGCTTGTACAACGGCGAAGCCACCACCAGCTCGCCCTTCAGGCTGCCGATCAGCCCCCGTCCGATCACATTGGCCCCGGAAACCGGATCGTGGTTGTCCAGTGCATGCAGCTCGGTCTCGGCTCCCGGCACATAGAACAGCGCGACCTGCGCGCCCTGGTGCCAGACCACTACCCCGGAACGTGCAACCAGGTCGGTTTCGGCACAGACCGGCGTCCATTCGACCGGCGAGTTAACAACAGCATTCGTCTGGCTCATCAGAGCACCTCCTCGGTGACGGGAATCAGGTGCAGCTCGGCAGCGGCAATCGGCCGGCGCTGCCCGCGTTCGCGGACGAAGTGCACGTCCGGGTCGGCCCGCTGGTCGTTGACGAAGGTACGGAAACGCTTGAGCTTTTCCGGGTCCTTGAGGGCGTTTGCCCATTCGCACTCATAACGATCGACCACGTGCTGCATCTGCGCTTCCAGTTCGGCCGCCAGGCCCAGGCTGTCGTCGAGGATCACCTGCTTGAGGTAGTCCAGCCCGCCCTCCAGGTTCTCGCGCCAGACCGACGTGCGCTGCAGCTTGTCGGCGGTGCGGATGTAGAACATCAGCAAGCGATCGATCAGCCGCACCAGCGTGGCGTCATCCAGGTCGGTGGCGAACAGTTCGGCATGACGCGGGCGCATGCCGCCATTACCGCAGACATACAGGTTCCAGCCCTTTTCGGTAGCGATCACGCCGATGTCCTTGCTCTGCGCCTCGGCGCATTCGCGGGTGCAGCCGGACACGGCGAACTTGAGTTTGTGCGGCGAACGCAGGCCCTTGTAGCGGTCTTCCAGGTGCAGGGCCATCTTCACGCTGTCCTGCACGCCATAGCGGCACCAGGTGCTGCCCACGCAGGACTTCACCGTGCGCGTCGACTTGCCATAGGCATGCCCGGTCTCGAAGCCGGCGGCGATCAGTTCTTCCCAGATCAGCGGCAGTTCGTGCAGTTGTGCGCCGAACAGGTCGATACGCTGGCCGCCGGTGATCTTGGTGTAGAGATCGTATTTCTTCGCCACCTCGCCGATCACAATCAGCTTGTCCGGGGTGATCTCGCCGCCAGGTATGCGCGGCACCACCGAGTAGGTGCCGTTCTTCTGCATGTTGGCCATGAAGGTGTCGTTGGTGTCCTGCAGCGGCACCAGCGCCGGGTCCATGATCGGCTGGTTCCAGCACGAAGCGAGGATCGAGCCGACCGTGGGTTTGCAGATGTCGCAGCCGAGGTGGCCCTTGCCATGGCGGGCGAGCAGTTCGTCGAAATCGCGGATGCCTTCCACCCGCACCAGTGCATAAAGCTCCTGGCGGGTATAGGCGAAGTGTTCGCAAAGGCTCTTGTCCACGGCCACGCCGCGCGCCGTCAGTTCATGCTCGAAGACCTGCTTGAGCAAGGCCGCGCAGCCGCCGCAACCGCTGGCCGCCTTGGTGCAGCCCTTGACCGCCGCGAGGTCGCCGCAGCCGCTGTCGATGGCGGCGCAGATCGCCCCCTTGCTGACGTTGTGGCAGGAGCAGATGGTCGCACTGTCCGGCAGGGCATCGGCGCCCAGGGCGGGGGCACCGGAGGATTGCGGGAGGATCAGCGCCGAAGGATCGGCGGGTACGGCGATGCCGTTCTGGGCGTATTGCAGCAGGGTGTCGTAGTAGCTGTTGTCACCCACCAGCACTGCGCCGATCACCCGCTTGCCGCTGGCATCCAGCACCAGCCGGCGATAGCTGCTGCCGCCTTCGTCGATGAAGCGGTAGCTGCGCGAGCCCGGGGTGGCGCCGTGGGCATCGCCGATGGAGCCGACATCGACGCCAAGCAGCTTGAGCTTGGTCGACATATCGGCGCCAGCGAAGGCAACCGACGGTTGCCCGGCCAGGGCCGCCGCCAGGTTGCGCGCCATGCTGTAGCCCGGGGCGACCAGGCCGAATACGCTGCCATTCCACGACGCGCATTCGCCGATGGCGTAGATCTGCGGATCGCTGCTGCGGCACTCGCCATCGATCACCACGCCGCCACGGGGGGCTACGTCCAGACCGCAGGCGCGGGCCAGGGCGTCCTGGGGGCGGATACCGGCGGAGAACACGATCAGGTCGGTTTCGAGGAACTCGCCGCCGTCGAAGTTCATCCGGTAGCGGTACTCCTCGCCTGCAACGATGGCCTGGGTGGCGCGGGACAGGTGCACACCGACCCCAAGTGCCTCGATCCGCGCACGCAGCGCCGCTCCGCCTTCAGCGTCCAGTTGCACCGGCATCAGGCGCGGGGCGAATTCCACCACATGGGCTTCCAGGCCGAGGGACTTGAGGGCGTTGGCCGCTTCCAGGCCAAGCAGGCCACCACCGACCACCACCCCGCGCCGGGCGCTGGCGGCGGCGGCACGGATGTTGTCGAGGTCGTCGAGGGTGCGATAGACCAGGCGCGCCGCGCCTTCGGAACCCTCGATCGGCGGGACGAAGGGATAGGACCCGGTAGCGAGGATCAGACGGTCGTAGGCATAACGGCCGGCGCTGGTCACCACTTCGCGGCGCTCGCGGTCCACTTCCAGCACGGCCTCGTGCAGATGCAGGGCCACACCGTGTTCGGCGTACAGGCCGGCATCGCCCAGGGCCAGGGCTTCGGCGTCGCTGCCGCCGAAGTATTCGGACAGGTGCACGCGGTCATAGGCGCGCTGGCGCTCCTCGCCGAATACCCGCACCTCGAAACGCCCCAGGGCGCCGCGTTCGATCAATTGCTCGACGCAGTGATGGCCAACCATGCCGTTGCCGACGATAACCAGCTTTTCTCGTTGTTGGATGGACGCGAAAGCGTTCATGCGCGGTTCCTCACGGTGCGGGGCGTGCCCCGGAAAAAACACAAAAAAAGGCGCCTGGTCTTGATCGTTGTGGTCCGGTGCGGTGATCGACGTTGACCACCCGGGACGTTGTGGAAAGGTAAAAGCAGGGACTGTGCCAAGTGCTGGCAGGGCCTGGTTTTGGGGAGTTTCAGGATTTGACAGGGGATTTTCTGAACCATGCTGGTGCGGGAGTCACTGTTTTGGAGCATGTTTCTTTAGTGACTTTGATGGCCTCATCGCTGGCAAGCCAGCTCCCACAGTGTGGGAGCTGGCTTGCCAGCGATGAGGCCGGAAAGATCAATACACATCCCGCAGATACCGCTTGTCCCTACCCATCTGCGCCACATACGCGGCAGCTTCATCGATACTCATCCCGCCATGCTCCGCTACCACCGCCTTCAACGCCGCATCCACATCCCTGGCCATCCGCGAAGCATCGCCGCACACGTAGAAGAACGCCCCCTCCTGCAACCAGCGCCACAACTCCGCACCCTGCTCCTGCATGCGCTGCTGCACGTAGATCTTCCGTTCCTGGTCACGGGAGAACGCCGTGTCCAGCCGGGTCAGCAAGCCAGTCTCGCACCAGGCCAGCAGTTCATCCCGGTAGTAGAAATCGCACGCCTGGTGCTGCTCGCCAAAGAATAGCCAGTTGCGCCCGCGCGCCTGCCGCGCCTCGCGTTCCTGGAGAAATGCACGAAACGGCGCGACGCCGGTGCCCGGCCCGACCATGATCACCGGCAGCTCGTCGTTATCCGGCAAACGGAAGCTGGCCGTCGGTTGCGGGAAAATGTCGACGTGCAGGCCCTGTGCGCGGTCGGCGAGGAAACTCGAACACACGCCCTTGCGCTGCCCGTAGCGTACGGTGGACATCGTCAGGTGTACCTGCGTCGGATGCCGCCTCGGGCTGGAACTGATCGAGTACAGGCGCGGCTGCAAGGGCCTGAGCAGCGCCAGCCACTCGTCCAGGGAAAGTGCCAGGGGAAACTCGGCAAGCAGGTCCACCAGTTGCCGCCCCCATAGCCAGTCATCGAGCGCAGCCTTGTCCGTGGGCAGGCCGGTGACCTTCTGCAGGATCCGCGGGGTGATGCGGGTGATATCCAGTCGTTCGGCCAGCGCGGTGGCCAGCGGCATCCGGCCTTTGCAATCGACTTCGGCGTCACCATCGAGGCCGGTGCAGCGCAGGAATTCATCCACCAGTTCCGGGCAGTTGCGCGGCCACACACCGAGGGCATCGCCGGCCTGGTAGCTCAGCCCACTGTCGCCCAGGTCGAAGACGATCTGCCGGGTTTCCTTGCTGGCACCCGGCCCGCTGAGCAGGCGGTTGTCCAGCAGGCGAGCAGGCACGGGGTTGTACTTGCCGACCACCGGTGTCTCGCTCTCGGCAACCGCCAGCGGTACTTGCCCATGCGCCAGCGTAGCCGTCAGCGCCGCCAACCATTCGGCGAAAGGCTCGTCGAACTCCGGCTCGCAGTCCACCCGCTCCAGCATGCGCTGGCCGCCCAGTTCGGCCAGGCGCTGGTCCAGCTTGCGCCCGAAGCCACAGAACCGGTCGTAGCTGGAGTCACCCAGCGCCAGCACCGCGTAAGGCCGCCTGGTCCAATCCCCGGCTTCGCCTTGCAGCGCCTGCCAGAACGCCACGCCGCTGTCCGGCGCCTCGCCATCGCCGAAGGTGCTGGCGATCAACAGCAGGCTGGCGGCCGCACCGACCTGCTCCGGCCGCGCGGCATCCATGCATTCCAGGTGCACCGCCAGGCCGACCGCCCGCAAATGCCTGGCGCAACGCTCGGCGAGGGTCTGGCTGTTGCCGGTCTGCGAGGCCCAAAGCACCAAATGGCGCTGGCGGTCGTCAGGGGGCTCGGTGACGGCGGGTTGCAGTTCCAGAGCGTCTATCCGCTCGCCAGCGACCCGGGTCAGGGCTACGGCGCAGTGCTTGAAGGCCGGCTGCAGGGAAAGCGGATCGACCGCATCGCAAGTCAGTGCATTGATTGCCAGTTGCTCACCATACAGATCGTTCCAGTGAAACGGCGCAAAGCAGTTGCCCGGCATCACCCGGGTAGTGATCCGCGCCGGCAGCACCGCCAGGCCACGACGGGAGCGAATCTGTACCTGGTCCTTGTCGACGATTCCGAGGTCGACTGCGTCGGCCGGGTGGATTTCAACGAAGGGTCCCGGATCCAGCCTGTTGAGACTGGCAACCTTGCCGGTCTTGGTAAGGGTGTGCCACTGGTGCTGCACACGTCCGGTATTGAGCACCAGCGGATAGGATTCATCCGGCAATTCGGCAGGCGGCAACCAGGGACGAGCGAAGAAACGTGCCTTGCCCGACGCGGTGGGGAAGCTGATTGCCGGGCGCTCACCCGCTGCGTTTTCCCGCAGGGCCTGGCTCAGGCCGTCATTCAGGTAGCGCAGCGTGCTGCGGGAGCTGGCGCGCCCCGGCTCGAACGGCCACTGTTGCGGCCCTGCGCGCAGTTTCGGGTAGTCCAGACCGCGCAGGTCGTAGCCAGTAGCCGGGTTCCAAGCCTGGCGGATTTCGTCGAAGACCTGCTCGGCGCTGGTGTAGCTGAAACCTTCCTCATAGCCCATGGCACAGGCTACCCGGGCAATGATCTGCCAGTCCGCCAGGCTGTCGCCCGGCGCATCGACCGCCTTGGCGGCAAGGGTCAGGTTGCGCTCGGAATTGATCATCAGCCCTTCGGATTCGGCCCACAGGGCGGCCGGCAGGAGGATGTCGGCATAGCGGTTGGTTTCCGTGTCGAGGAAGGCGTCCTGGCTGATGACCAGCTCCGCCGCACATAGCCCGTCGATCACCGTCTGGCGGTTGGCGACGCTGGCCACCGGGTTGCTGCAGATGATCCAGCAGGCCTTGACCTGCCCCGCTGCCATCTGCCGGAACAGATCGACGGTGCCCTCGCCCGCCTCGGCACGCAGGCTGCCGGCGGGAATGCGCCAAAGCGCCTCGATGAACCGGCGATCGGCTTCGACCAGCGCCGAACGCTGCCCCGGCAGGCCCGGGCCCATGTAGCCCATTTCCCGTCCGCCCATGGCGTTCGGCTGACCGGTGAGGGAGAAGGGGCCGCTCCCCGGGCGACAGATGGCGCCAGTGGCCAGGTGCAGGTTGCACACGGCGTTGCTGTGCCAGGTGCCGTGGATGCTCTGGTTCAGGCCCATGGTCCAGCAGCTCATCCAGTCTTTCGCGCCGCCGATCAAGGCTGCCGCCTGGCGGATATCGGCCTCGGTCAGGCCAGTGATCTGCGCAACACGGGCGGGTGTGTAGTCGGCGAGAAAGGCCGGCATCTCTTCCCAGCCTTCGGTGTAGCGCTCGATGAACGCATTGTCGGTATGGCCGTTTTCCAGCAGCAGGTGCAGCAGGCCGTTGAGCAACGCCAGGTCGGTGCCTGGACGAACCTGGAGGAACAGGTCGGCCTTGTCGGCGGTGGCACTGCGCCGCGGATCGACCACGATCAGGCGTGCACCCGCCTTGAGCCGGTCGAGCAGGCGCAGGAAGAGAATCGGGTGACAATCGGCCATGTTGGCGCCGATCACCAGAAAGACCTCGGCCCGGTCGAAATCCTCGTAGCTGCCCGGCGGTCCGTCGGCGCCCAGGGACAGCTTGTAGCCACTCCCGGCACTGGCCATGCACAGGCGCGAATTGGATTCGATATGGCGGCTGCGGATGTAGCCCTTGACCAGCTTGTTGGCGAGGTACTGGGCTTCCAAGGACATCTGCCCCGAGACGTACAGCGCGACGGCGTCGGGGCCGTGGGTATCGATGATGGCGCGCAGGCGCCGGGCGGTCTGCCCAATGGCCTGGTCGATACCAAGACGCACCGGATCGCGCTGGCGCTGGTCGCGCAGCCAGGCCCATTGCATGCGTCCGGACTCGCGCAGCGGTTGGTGGCAGGTCAGGCCCTTGGTGCACAACCGGCCGAGATTGCTCGGGTGCTGCTTGTCTCCGCTGACCCGGGTGACCTGGTTATCGGTCACGTTCATGACGATGCCGCATCCGACACCGCAATATGGACAGACACTGCGCACCGTCGTGCTGGTCATGATCCCGCCTCCCCTGCCTTTTCCGCGCAAAAACAAAAAAGCGCCCTGCCGCCCGACCTGAATGAACAGGGGAGCAGCACGGCGCCTTTGTCGTGAATGGGGCAATCGACGTTGATTGCCTGATAGGCAGGGTTAAGCAAGGGGCGCGCCAGATTGTTCGCAAGCCGGCACTCAGAGCAACGCGGACGACTGTGGGAGCTGGCTTGCCAGCGATGAGGCCGGCTCGGGCAACGATGTTTTCAGGTCTGGCCCTATCGCTGGCAAGCCAGCTCCCACAGGGTCCGTGGCGAACATAAGCTTCATGACTAGCCCCAAGGGCCCGCGTAAATCTGCACCGTCCTGGTGAACCTCGCACCAAAGCGCGACAGACATGGTCGTAGCCTCTAACGCCTGGTTACAATTCGCCTCCTGCCCGTCCCCGGAGTGCTTCATGGAAGAGATCGAACAGCGCTGGCTCTATGCCCTGTCGGCGCCAATGGCCGCGCTCAACGGCGCGAGCTACACCTCGCCGTACTATTACGACGAAGAAAGCAAGATCAACCTGGGCGAGTCGTGGAACGTCGACTCCCGCCAACAGTTGCTCGATATCGTCATGCGCATGGCCGACAACGGCCACGCTACCGACCTCAATACCGCCTACTGGCGCTATCAGCGGGCACTGCCCGGCGAGTGGCAGACGCTGCTGGAGCAGTTGAGCCTGCGCGAGCGCATCCTCCACGATTACGCCGCGCGCACCTTCCTCGATTGCGGCTTCGGCGGCACCCGATCCTGGGACCTGGGCCGCATGGGCTTCCTGCTGCGCTGCGGGCTGCGCAACGAATGGATCAGCTTCGATGAAAGCCTCTGGCTGCAAGGGCGCCTGGCCGCCCGGGCACGGCATTACTACGGCAGCTGGTCGTCCTACGTCTCGGGTTATGTGATCGGCCGCGGCCTGTGGGCCTGCTCCGACCTGCCCGACGAGCAATTCAGCCGACAACTGGAGCGCCAGGGTTCCGAGCACTGGAACCAGCACATCGTTGCCAGCCTGAGCAACGACCCCGACTCGCCGCTGGTCGACCTGCCCTGGCACCTGGAGCTGAACCTGCCGGAGCAACCCGCCTCCCTCGACTTGGGTAACTGGTCATGAGCTGCTGGATCCGCCTTGGCATCGAACCGACCAAGGATCAGAACACCATTCGCGGCGCCTACCGCGCACGCCTGCCGGAACATCACCCGGAGACCGATCCGGAGGGTTTCCAGGCCCTGCGCGAAGCCTATGAAAGCGCCCTGCGCCACGCCCGCGAGGAGCTACAAACGCCTCGCGAAGAGCCCGCAGCCGCAGCCACGCCGGGCATCCTCGACGAATTCCGCGCCTTGCTCGAAGACAGCACCCGGCGCTACGACCCGCCGGCCTGGCAGGCCTTCGTCCGCCAACTGGATCAATTGCCGCTGGAAACCCTCGAGGACGTCAGCTGGTCGCTGCTGCAAGGCGTGCGCAGCTGCGGAATGATTTCCCGCGAGTGCGTGCGCATCCTCGCCAAGCGCCTGGCCTGGTCGCAGCAGTTGCTGCGTCTGGACTTCGAGGCCGCACGGGAGATCGAAGGCTTCCTTGATCATCTGGAGCAACCCGACCCCTTCCCCACCGGCCTGATGGGCCAGTGGTCAGCGATCGCCCAGCAGGAAACCCTGTGGTACCTCAACTCCCTGGAGTACCTGTTCCACCAGCGTCCGCTGTTCGAATACGCCAGCTTCGCCAACCTGCATACCTGTCTGCCGTTGCCGGCGGATGATGCGCTGATCCAGCGCCTGATGGTGCAGTTCGCCACTGCTGAAGTGCCCAGCCCGAGCCTGTATGAGCGCTGCGCCGGGCAGCAGGCTGCCGATCCGGAGAATATCGACCTGCTGTTCCTCCTGGCGCAGCACGCGACCATTCTGGAACGGATTCCCGAGGCGCTCAGTAGTTGGGCAATGCTGCATTGGCAGTTCCACCATCCACAGGCTCCCCGCCGGCTGATCGAGCTGTGCCATGGGCAGCAACCGCAGTTCGTGCCACTGTTGATCCAGGCCTTCGATCGCCAGCAGGACGTCGATGCCTGGCCGCAAGGCCTGGAGGAACAGGGCCAGCTGTTCGGCAGCTTCGCCCAGTCGCCGGAGACGCTGTCGCGCTGGTACATCGCCAGGCGCACGGAACCGGACGGTTTAGCCGCCGCGTTCGTCAATTGGCGCCTCGACGACGAGTGCGAAACAAACCTGCTGGCCTTGCTGCTCGACGACCACCCGCAACCCGCACTGCAACGCCTTTACCGTTATGCCTGGGGCCTGTCCCGAGGTAACGAGCGGCTGCTGCGGGAAATCAGCGAAGCCCCCGTCAGCACCGACCTGTACGAGGAACTGGTGCTCAGGGAGTTCCGCCGCCAGGCCGCACAACGCCTGCGCTGGCTGGCCGAGGCGCCGGTGCCCCTGGCCTTGGGCGGCTATCTCGCCAGCGAGGAACGCTATCCGGACTTTCCGCGCCCGCTCGGCAAGGAATTCGGCCCCCTCGCCTGCCGCAACTGGCTGCGACACATGCGCGCCTTCGACCAGCGCGCGCTGTACCGGGTCTTCGAGCAGTTCGCCCCGCGGCAGATGTATCCCCGCCCTTTCGCCCTGGACCACCAGGCACGGCTGGCCAAGCGTGGCCTGGAACTGCCGCCGGAAGACGACATGGCGCCAGCCTGGACCTGGCATGCACAGGGCCTGTTCATCCTCGCCCTGCTGGAAAAACCCGAACGCTGGCTGGGCCTGATCAGCCCGTCGATGCTGCGCAACCTCGACTACCCGGCCGGGCATCCGTTTGCCGCAACCCGCGATCTGCTCGGGCAATGGCTGGCGTCAGGGACGCCGGTCGAAGCGCTGCTGAGCCAGCTCGACCACGCCAACCCGGTCCAGGCACTGCTCGCCGATGAACTCTGCACGCTCGACAGCGTGATGGCCGGCGAACACCTGCCGCGCCCGGCGCTGCTGATCAAGACCTTCGCCAATGACCGTGAAGCCTTCGCCGGCGACCGCT
Organism: Pseudomonas sp. GD04058; assembly: GCF_029836855.1. Taxonomy (NCBI): domain Bacteria; kingdom Pseudomonadati; phylum Pseudomonadota; class Gammaproteobacteria; order Pseudomonadales; family Pseudomonadaceae; genus Pseudomonas; species Pseudomonas sp. GD04058. The sequence goes on along the minus strand of NZ_JAOECN010000008.1, from coordinate 72,128 downwards.
ACAGCATGACCCTGTTCCTCGGCGCCCTGTTCCTCGACCCGGAGCTCAGCGATGAGGATCGCGGCTACCTGCTCGAACAGATGAAGAGCGTGGCCGACGACGACCCGTGGTGCGAGAAATTCCGCCAGTACCTGCCCAAGCGCAAGATCCAGCGGCCAGCGCGCAAGGTCCTGGAGCGCCAGGGCATCGACGGCGATGCCTTCTACCTGGCCCTGGATGCCCTGGAAAAAATGGCCGCCGTGGACAGTGCCTGGCCGGCGTCCCGCGCCTTGGCGACCTTGCAGATGAGCAAGGATGACCCGGCCAACGGCAACGGCCTGCGCCTGGCGCTGACGGCGGTGCTGGCGCTGGCCGAGCGCCTGATGGCGCTCAAGACCCCGGTTACCGCTGTCGCGCCCTGGCAGTTCTGGCGTATCGACCGGCGCCTGGGCCGGCGCAGCTATGGCCTGATGATGGGGCTCTGCGCCGGACTGCTGGCGAGCATTGCTTTGATGCCCAGCGAGCTGCATGTGCTTGCCGCGCTGTTCTTCATCGGCGCCGGGCTGGGCACCTGGGTACGCCGCCTGCGGGACCGCGAACAGCCACTGTGGCTGTGGATTGCCATGGTGATCTTCCCGGTGCTGATCCCGCTGTACATGCTGGCGTTGCTGGTGCTGCCCAGCGATGTCCTGCCCAACCGCTTCGGGCGGCCGGGCGACGGACAGGCAGCGCCGACCGGTGGTCTGCAAGCGCTGCTGCGCCAGTTGAAACCTAAGCGCCGAGCTCGTCCAGCAAGCGTGTTAGAGCCTGGCGACGGCTGGTGATCTCTTCGCCGCGCTGGCTGGCGAGTACTGCATTGAACTCGTCCAGCCAGGCGCCGATACGCTCGCGCTCCTCGCCCAGGCTGTGCATCCAGGCCCGCTCAAGACGGGCCGTGAGGGCGCGGTTGGGCAAGGTGTCGCGGGGGTGGATCTTCAATGCGGCGAGGCGCGCGCGGCTGTTGGCCCGGGCCTGCTCGTCGAGCCCGGTGGGGCTGCGGTCGATACTGTGGCTGTGGCGCTCGCCGGTTTCCAGCAACGTCACGTCCACTTCCAGCAAGCCATTGATGTCATAGCTGAAGCGCACGTCGAGGTCCTGCTGGCGCCCGACCTGAGGCAACTGCACCTCGAAGGCATCGATGAAGATGTTGTCGCGCACCCACGGACGCTCACCCTGGTACACCTCGATGCGGATCACCTTCTGCTCGGGGTGGGTGCTGTAGAAGCGCTGTACCTTCGAGGTGGGAATCACCGTATTGCGCTCGATGATCGGCGAGAAGGCGCCGCGCACATCATCGCCACGGGTGGTCGAGATGCCCAGGGTATAGGGGCATACGTCGGTCAGGATCAGCTCCTCGATGGCCGCGTCCCGCGCCTTGCAGGCTGCCTGGCTGGCAGCGCCGAGGGCGACGATGGTATCCGGGTCGAGGTGCCGGTACGGCAGGCGCCCGAATAACGTGGCAACCATCTGCTGCACCGCCGGCATGCGCGTGGCACCACCGACCAGCACCAGGCTGTCGAGGTCCCGCGGGCTCAGGCGGGCATCACGCAAGGCCTGCTCGATCGGTGCGCGCAGGCGCGCCAGCAGTGGTTCCCAGATCGACTGGGCACGGCTTTCGTCCAGTCGCCATTCGCGCAGCTCGCCCGCGCCTTTCCAGCTCAGTGACTGCGGGCCTTGGGCCAGACGGCACTTGAGCTGTTCAAGGGCATCGCACAGGGTGGCCAGGGCCTGGGGCTCGATCTTCGCGATATCGAGCTGCCAGTCCTTCAGGCAGGCCTGCAGCAAGGCGGCAGTGAAATCTTCGCCACCGAGGAAGTTGTCGCCGGTGGAGGCATGCACCTCGATCAGCGGCAGGGAATACTCCAGCACGGTGACGTCAAAGGTGCCGCCGCCCAGGTCGAAGATCAGCGTGCGTTCGAACTTCTGCTCGTGCAGGCCGTAGGCCATGGCCGCGGCGGTCGGTTCGTTGATCAGGCGCTGCACCTTGAGGCCCGCCAGCTCGGCGGCGAAAACCGTGCGTTTGCGCTGTTCATCGCTGAAATAGGCCGGGACCGAGATGACAGCCTCGTTGACCGGGACACCGAGGAAGGCTTCGGCATCCTGTTTCAGCGCGCCCAGCACCAGGGCCGAGAGCTCTTCCGGGCTGAACGACTGGCCGCCCAGCTCGAAGCGCTTGTCGCTGCCCATGAAACGCTTGAACGCTGCGGCGCTGCGCTCGGGGTGGGTAGTCAGGCGCGAACGGGCGGCGCGGCCGACCAGGATGCTGCCGTCTTCGTCGACACTGACCGCCGACGGGGTCAGCACCTCGCCGAGGGCGTTGGGAATGAGTTGGGCACGACCTTCCTGCCAGACGGCGATCAGGCTGTTGGTGGTACCGAGGTCAATGCCCAGCAACGGGGCGGAGGAAATACTGGCGTCCTGCATGGTCGATCTCTTGCTCAGAAAAGGTGCTGGCAAGTGACACCAGCGCGCTGGTTTGATTCTGGACGAACGACGGAAACAAAAAAAGCGACCCTAAGGTCGCTTTCTTTGTAACTTCCGGGTGTTCAGTGGGCCCTGGAAGTTGAATATGGCGCAGCGGACGGGACTCGAACCCGCGACCCCCGGCGTGACAGGCCGGTATTCTAACCGACTGAACTACCGCTGCGCGTAACACTGAGAAGTGGTGGGTGATGACGGGATCGAACCGCCGACCCTCTGCTTGTAAGGCAGATGCTCTCCCGGCTGAGCTAATCACCCATCGTCTCGGTGTGGCGCGCATTCTACGGAGCACCCCAAGGTCTGTAAAGCACTTTTTGAAAAAAAATTTTCAGGCGTTCCAACGACTTAGCGGACTTGGCCTGGAAGCGTCCGCCGGAGAATAATGCCCCCCTTATATAGAGAGGAGAGATCCGCCCCATGTGGTTCAAAAACCTGCTGAGCTACCGCCTGACCCAGGACATTCCGTTCGATGCCGAAGCACTGGAAACCGCACTGGCCAGCAAGCCCGCCCGCCCGTGCGCCAGCCAGGAGTTGACCACCTATGGCTTCGTCGCTCCGTTCGGCAAAGGCGAGGACGCTCCCCTGGTGCATGTCAGCGGTGACTTCCTGCTGATCGCCGCGCGCAAGGAAGAGCGCATCCTGCCAGGCAGCGTCGTGCGCGACGCGGTCAAGGAGAAGGTCGAGGAGATCGAGGCCGAGCAGATGCGCAAGGTCTACAAAAAGGAACGCGACCAGATCAAGGACGAGATCGTCCAGGCCTTCCTGCCCCGGGCCTTCATTCGCCGGGCAATGATCTTCGCCGCCATCGCGCCGAAGCTCGGCCTGATCCTGGTCAACTCGGCCAGCGCCAAGCGTGCCGAAGACCTGCTCTCGACCCTGCGTGAAGTGATGGGTTCGCTGCCGGTGCGTCCGGTGACCGTGAAGATTGCACCAAGCGCGACCATGACCGACTGGGTGAAGAACCAGCAGGCTGCCCCGGACTTCCACGTGCTGGACGAATGCGAACTGCGCGACACCCACGAAGACGGTGGCATCGTGCGCTGCAAGCGCCAGGACCTGACCAGCGAAGAAATCCAGATGCACCTGGGCACCGGCAAGCAGGTCACCCAACTGGCCCTGGCCTGGCAGGACAAGCTGTCGTTCGTGCTCGACGACAAGACGGTGATCAAGCGCCTGAAGTTCGAGGAACTGCTGCAGGACCAGGCCGAGGAAGACGGCGGCGAGGAAGCGCTGGGCCAGCTGGATGCCAGCTTCACCCTGATGATGCTGACCTTCACCGAATTCCTCCCGGCGCTGTTCGAGGCGCTGGGTGGGGAAGAGATTCCGCAGGGGATCTGACGGCCTTGCGCCACTCCCGAGGACACTGAATAAACCTGTGGGAGCTGGCTTGCCAGCGATTGCGATAGTGAATTCACTGCCGCTATCGCTGGCAAGCCAGCTCCCACAGGATTAGATGTGATCCTTGGATATTTGCTCCAGGCACCAGAACGGTGCACCATAGCGCGCACAGCGAGGACGGCCTCGCGACGCAACGCGTGAACGCCCGGGGACGGCCCCATCACACTGATGGAGTATCGAACATGTCCTGGATCATCCTGTTTTGCGCCGGCCTTTTCGAAGTCGGCTGGGCCGTCGGCCTGAAATACACCGACGGCTTTACCCGCCCCCTCCCCACCGTCCTGACCATCGCCGCCATGGCCATCAGCCTGGGCCTGCTCGGCCTGGCCATGAAGGAACTGCCGCTGGGCACCGCCTATGCCATCTGGACCGGCGTCGGTGCCGTCGGCACGGTGATCGCCGGGGTCATCCTGTTCGGCGAATCCATGGCCCTGGTGCGCCTGGCCAGCGTGGCGCTGATCATCGCCGGCCTGATCGGCCTCAAGGTCAGCGCCAGCTAGCGAACCTCCCCCCGCAGCGCCCCGACCCGTTCACGCAACAGCGCCGGCTGCGCTTCCTCACTGGGAATCGCATCGCCGGCCACCAGGGTCACCCGCGACCAGAAACGGCGGAAAAAGCCCTTGGCCGGATCGCGACTGAAGAAACTGCCCCACAAGCCCCGCAACGCCAGTGGAATCACGGGCACCGGGGTGCGCTCGAGAATCAGCCGTACCCCGCCCTTGAATTCGTCGATCTCGCCATCCCCGGTCAGCTTGCCTTCCGGGAAGATGCAGACCAGCTCGCCTTCCTCCAGATACGCGGCAATCCGCTCGAAGGCCTGGTCGAAGGTGGCGCGGTCCTCGTTGCGCCCGGCAATCGGGATGGCCCCGGCGGTGCGGAAGATGAAGTTGAGCACCGGCAGGTTGTAGATCTTGTAGTACATGACGAAACGCATCGGCCGTCGCACGGCCCCGGCGATCAGCAGCGCATCGACGAAGGACACGTGGTTGCACACCAGCAGCGCCGCGCCCTCGTCGGGGATGCGCTCCAGGTCGCGGTGCTTGACCCGGTACATGGAATGGCTCAACAGCCAGATCATGAAGCGCATGCTGAATTCGGGGACGATCTTGAAGATGTAGGCGTTCACCGCGATGTTCAGCAACGACACCACCAGGAACAGCTGGGGAATCTCCAGCCCGGCGACGCCCAGCAAGAGCATGGTGAAGATGGCCGAAACCACCATGAACAGCGCATTGAGGATGTTGTTCGCAGCGATCACCCGGGCGCGCTGGTCCTCGGCGGTGCGCGCCTGGATCAGGGCATACAGCGGCACGATATAGAAGCCGCCGAATACCCCGAGACCGACGATCGACAGCAGGATCCACCAGGCGTTGCTCATCTCCAGCAGCGCCAGCCAGTCATACGGCGCGGCGGCTGCCGGGATATCCCCGGAGTGCCACCACCAGAGCAGGCCGAACAGGGTCAGGCCGAAGGAGCCGAACGGCACCAGGCCGATCTCCACCTTGCGTCCGCTCAAGCGTTCGCAGAGCAGCGAGCCGAGGGCGATGCCCACCGAGAACAGGGTCAGGATCAGGGTGACCACGGTTTCATCGCCATGCATCCACAGCTTGGCGTACTCCGGGATCTGGGTCAGGTAGATCGCCCCGACGAACCAGAACCACGAGTTGCCGACGATCGAGCGCGATACCGCCGGGGTCTGGCCCAGGCCCAGGCGCAGGGTCGCGGCAGTTTGCGAGAAGATGTTCCATTGCAGCTTGAGCTGCGGCGACGCGGCGGCGGCGCGTGGAATGAAGCGGCTGGCGAGATAGCCGAGCGCGGCGGTAAGAACGATGCCGCAGGCCACCACCGGGGCATATTCCGAGGTGGACATCATCACCCCGGCGGCAATGGTGCCGGCGAGGATCGCCAGGAAGGTGCCCATTTCCACCAGGCCGTTGCCGCCGACCAGCTCTTCTTCGCGCAGGGCCTGGGGCAGGATCGAATACTTGACCGGGCCGAACAGCGCCGAGTGGGTACCCATGGCGAACAGCGCCAGGAGCAGCAGCCACAGCTGGTTGAAGATAAAGCCCACGGCGCCGATGGCCATGATCACCACCTCGGCCAGCTTGATGGTGCGGATCAGCGCGTCCTTGGCAAACTTTTCGCCGAACTGTCCGGCCAGGGCCGAGAACAGGAAGAACGGCAGGATGAACAGCAAGGCGCAGAGGTTGACCAGCATCGAGCCATCGCCGCCCAGGCTCAACTTGTAGAGGATCGCCAGGATCAGCGACTGCTTGTACAGGTTGTCGTTGAAGGCACCCAGCGACTGGGTAATGAAGAAAGGCAAGAAGCGGCGCTTCTTCAGCAAGGCGAACTGCGAGGTGTGGCTCATCGTCCATGTACCTGTTCGGGGCGTTGGTTATTTGAGGCGCCGAAATCGGGAAAAGCCACACTTTGCCGGATAAGCCTTCCCTGCGGCCAGCCCCGGGGGCCTCATCGCTGGCAAGCCAGCTCCCACAGGGATCGCATGCACCGCGAACCTTGTGGGAGCTGGCTTGCCAGCGATGGGGCCCTCAAGCCTGTTTGATGCAGGGAGAAAAAAACAGCTCCCCCCGCCAGGCCCCGCACAAGGTTCGCCAACCCACCAGAGCCCACAACCCCACCAGCGCCACCACCAGCAGCGCGCCCATGCCCTTGAAGAACCCCAATTCCAGCCACGCCCCGAGCCTCAGGGTCGCCAGCGCATACACCCCCAGCGGAAAGGTAAAGCCCCACCAGCCCAAATTGAACGGCATGCCCTGATGCACATGCTTGAGGGTGATCAGCACGGCCGTGAGCAACCACCAGAACCCGCACCCCCACAGCACCATCCCGGCGATCAGCCCCAGCCCGCGCGCGGTTTCGCCGAAGCCGGCCAGCCCGTTGGCGGCGAAGATCGCTGGTGCGTCGCCACCGAGCAGCAACATGCCCAGTGCTCCGGTGCCGATCGGCCCCAGCGCCAGCCAGCTCGACGCGGCCATATGCGCCGGCGGCAGCTTATGCAGGACCATGCGCAGGATCAGGATGGTCAGGATGCTGAACGCTACCGGCAACGACACCGCCCACAACACATAGCTGGTGACCAGCACCTGCAACTGCCGAGTACTGTCCGCAAAATGCGGAGCGAGCAAGCCGCCGCTGGCCGCCGCCACCTCCGCGGCCACTACCGGCAGCAGCCAGACGGCGGTCATCTGGTCGATGCTGTGCTCCTGGCGGGTGAACATCAGGAAAGGTATTGCCACACCACAGAGCAGAGCCATGCCCACGTCCACCCACCACAGCGCCTCTACCCACGGCAGGATGCCCTGGCCAAACCGCGCCAGGCCGAATACCAGCGCGCCGTTGAGCACGGTCGCCAACCCCATGGGTATGGTGCCGAAGAACATCGAGACCGTGGAATGACTGAAGATGCGTCGCGCCTCATGGAAGAACATCAGCCAGCGCGCGCTGTATAGAACGCTGAACAGGGCGAACAAGCCCAGCGCCAGCCACCACAGCGCCTCGGCTACCGGGTGCAGCCGAGAGAACGCCTGGGGCAAGGCCAGCGCCAGCACGCCGGTGCCCATGACCACGGCGAACCAGTTGGGGGTGAATTGACGAATCACTTCCCGGGGATGGGTCAGTTGATTGAAAGGGCGCAAGGGATGTGCGGTGGTCTGGCAAGGCATGATGTCGGGTCTCCTGTCCTCTGAAGAGGTGAAAACACCCTACAACCAAAAGATATATCCATATAACGGTTATTTTCTCTATCTGTTATCGATTTAGCAGATAACCAAACCACTTGATACTGCCGCGCACCGTCTGAAATGGCCTCTCCCTACGACGTCCTGCCACCGCGACTTTCGTCGGCGCTGACGAAGTGCAGGCGGCATGCCAGACTGATTGACCGAGGTGGTTTTTGGTTCGGAGTCTCCATGTCGTTGTCCAGCGGGCTGATCGCGGTGGTCGCCCTGGCCTATATGGCCGTCATGTTCGCCATTGCCTTCTACGGCGACCGTCGCGGCACGCCGCTGCCACCGCGCCTGCGTGCCTGGGTCTATAGCCTGTCGCTGGCGGTGTATTGCACCAGCTGGACGTTCTTCGGCGCTGTCGGCCAGGCTGCGGAACAGCTCTGGGCGTTTCTCCCGATCTACCTCGGCCCGGTGCTGCTGCTGATCTTTGCGCCCTGGGTGCTACAGAAGATGGTGCTGATCAGCAAGCAGGAGAACATCACCTCCATCGCCGACTTCATCGCCGCGCGCTATGGCAAGTCCCAGACCCTGGCCGTGGTGGTGGCGCTGATCTGCCTGGTCGGCGTGCTGCCTTACATCGCCCTGCAGCTCAAGGGCATCGTCCTTGGCGTCAACCTGCTGATCGGCGCCAATGCCGACGCCACCGGTAGCCGGGTGCAGGACACGGCGCTGGTGGTCTCCCTGGTCCTGGCCCTGTTTTCCATCGTCTTCGGCACCCGCAGCCTGGACGTGACCGAGCACCATCGCGGCATGGTCCTGGCGATCGCCTTCGAGGCCATCGTCAAGCTGCTGGCCTTCCTCGCCGTCGGTGCCTTCGTGGTGTTCAACCTGTACGACGGCTTCGACGACCTGTTCAGCCAGGCCCGCGCCGCTCCGGCCCTGGACGACTATTGGCAGGAAACCATCAACTGGCCGTCGATGATCGTCCAGACCGGCGTGGCGATGATGGCGATCATCTGCCTGCCCCGGCAGTTCCAGGTCACGGTGGTGGAGAACATCGAGCCACAGGACATGCGCCTGGCGCGCTGGGTCTTTCCCCTGTACCTGGTCCTGGCGGCGCTGTTCGTGGTGCCCATCGCCCTGGCCGGGCAGATGCTGCTGCCGGGCACGGTGATTTCCGATTCCTTCGTCATCAGCCTGCCCCTGGCCGAGGCCCATCCGAGCCTGGCCCTGCTGGCTTTCATCGGCGGCGCTTCGGCGGCTACCGGCATGGTCATCGTCGAAGCGGTGGCGCTGTCGACCATGGTTTCCAACGACATGCTGCTGCCCTGGCTACTGCGGCGCAACAACGCCGAGCGGCCGTTCGAGGCGTTCCGCAGCTGGATGTTGACGGTGCGCCGGGTGACCATCGTGGTCATTCTCCTGCTGGCCTATGTCAGCTATCGCCTGCTCGGCTCCACGGCGAGCCTGGCGACCATCGGCCAGATCGCCTTCGCAGCGGTGACCCAACTGACCCCGGCGATGCTCGGTGCCCTGTACTGGAAACAGGCCAACCGCCGCGGCGTATTCGCCGGCCTGGCGACCGGCACCTTCCTCTGGTTCTACACCCTGGTCCTGCCGATCGCGGCCCACAGCCTGGGCTGGCCGCTGGAGGTGTTCCCCGGCCTGGCCTGGCTGCACGGCAACCCGCTGGGCCTGCCGATCACCCCGCTGACCCAGGGCGTGGTGCTGTCCCTGGCGGGCAACTTCATCATCTTTGCCTGGGTCTCGATCTTCTCGCGCACCCGGGTCACCGAGCACTGGCAGGCCGGGCGCTTCATCGGCCAGCAGAGCAGTTCGCGGCCGAGCAACCGCTCGCTGCTGGCGGTGCAGATCGACGACCTGCTGCACCTGGCCGCGCGTTTCGTTGGCGAAGAACGGGCACGACAGAGCTTCATCCGCTTTGCCTATCGCCAGGGCAAGGGCTTCAACCCCAACCAGAACGCCGACGGTGAATGGATCGAACACACCGAGCGCCTGCTCGCCGGGGTACTGGGGACGTCATCGACCCGCGCGGTGGTCAAGGCGGCCATCGAAGGCCGCGACATGCAGCTCGAAGACGTGGTGCGCATCGCCGACGAAGCCTCGGAGGTGCTGCAATTCAACCGCGCCCTGCTGCAAGGCGCCATCGAGAACATCAGCCAGGGCATCAGCGTGGTCGACCAGTCGCTGCGCCTGGTGGCGTGGAACCGCCGTTACCTGGAACTGTTCAACTACCCCGACGGCCTGATCAGTGTCGGCCGGCCGATCGCCGATATCATTCGCTACAACGCCGAACGCGGCCTGTGCGGGCCGGGCGAGGCCCAGGTGCATGTGGCTCGGCGCCTGCACTGGATGCGCCAGGGGCGTGCGCATACCTCGGAACGCCTGTTCCCCAACGGGCGGGTCATCGAACTGATCGGCAACCCGATGCCCGGCGGCGGCTTCGTCATGAGCTTCACCGACATCACCCCGTTCCGCGAAGCCGAGCAACTGCTCAAGGACTCCAACGAAAGCCTCGAACAGCGGGTCGCCGAACGTACGCGCGAGCTGTCGCAACTGAACCTGGCGCTGACCGAGGCGAAAAGCCATGCCGAGGCGGCGAACAAGTCCAAGACCCGCTTCCTGGCGGCCGTCAGCCATGACCTGATGCAGCCGCTCAACGCTGCGCGACTGTTCTCCGCCGCCCTCTCCCACCAGGCCGAAGGCCTGTCGGAGGAAGCCCAGCAACTGGTCCGGCATATGGACAGCTCGCTGCGCTCGGCGGAAGAGCTGATCAGCGACCTGCTGGATATCTCGCGCCTGGAGAACGGCAAAATCACCCCGGACGCCAAGCCATTCGCCCTCAATGAGTTGTTCGACACCCTCGGCGCCGAGTTCAAGGTACTGGCGCAGGAACAGGGCCTGGACTTCCGCGTGCGTGGCAGCAAGCTGCGGGTGCACAGCGACATGAAGCTGCTGCGACGCATCCTGCAGAACTTCCTGACCAATGCCTTCCGCTACGGCAAAAGCCCGATCCTGCTGGGCGTGCGTCGCAGCCAGGGGCATCTGTGGCTGGAAGTCTGGGACCGCGGCCCGGGCATCGCCGACGACAAGCTGCAAGTGATCTTCGAGGAGTTCAAGCGCCTGGACAGTCACCAGACCCGCGCCGAGAAAGGCCTGGGCCTGGGCCTGGCGATCGCCGACGGCCTGTGCAAGGTGCTCGGCCACCCGCTGGAAGTACGCTCATGGACCGGCAAGGGCAGCGTCTTCCGGGTCAGTGTGCCGCTGGCCACGGCCCGGGCGCCGGAACCGGCGAAATCGCCGGAACAGGCCGGACAACCGCTGGCGGGCCTGCAAGTGCTGTGCGTGGACAACGAAGACAGCATCCTGATCGGCATGAACAGCCTGCTCAGTCGCTGGGGTTGCCAGGTGTCCACCGCGCGCAATCGTGAGGAGTGCGCGGCGCTGCTGGACAAAGGCCTGCGCCCGCACCTGGCGCTGGTGGACTACCACCTCGACGATGGCGAAATCGGTACCGAACTGATGGCCTGGCTACGCACCCGCCTCGGCGAGCCGGTGCCGGGGGTGGTGATCAGCGCCGACGGGCATGGCGAGACCATGGCCAAGGTGCACGCGGCCGGCCTCGACTTCCTCAGCAAGCCGGTGAAGCCAGCGGCCCTGCGCGCGCTGCTCAATCGCCATCTGAGCCTGGTGCAATAAGCGCATCGTTGGCCGGGTCGGCCTCCCCGGCCATGGCCCGCTCCAGCAACTCGCCGGGCAGGCTCTTGCTGGCCCGGGCACCGAGCAGCTTGAGCTGCTCGCTGCGGCTGACTAGGTTGCCGCGCCCCTCGCAGAGCTTGTTGCGCGCGGCCGCGTAGGCCTTGTCCACCTGCTGCAGGCGGCTGCCCAGCTCGTCCAGGTCCTGGATGAACAGCACGAACTTGTCGTACAGCCAGCCCGCCCGCTCGGCGATTTCCCGGGCGTTCTGGCTCTGCCGTTCCTGCTTCCACAGGCTGTCGATGACCCGCAGGGTGGCTAGCAGGGTGGTCGGGCTGACGATGACGATCTGCCGGTCGAACGCCTCCTGGAACAGGCCCGGCTCAGCCTGCAGGGCAGCCGAAAACGCCGCTTCGATGGGGACGAAGAGCAGAACGAAGTCCAGGCTGGTCAGGCCGTCGAGGCGGTTGTAGTCCTTGCTCGACAGGCCTTTCACATGGCTGCGCAGCGAATGCACATGCTGCTTGAGGGCGGCCTGGGCCACGTCGTCCTCACTGGCACCGATGAACTGCTGGTAGGCGGTCAGGCTGACCTTGGAATCCACCACCACCTGCTTGTCGCCAGGCAGCATGATCAGCACATCGGGCTGGTAGCGCTCGCCGTCGGCACTCTTGAGGCTGACCTGGGTCTGGTACTCGCGGCCCTTCTCCAGGCCGGCATGTTCAAGGACCTTTTCCAGGATCAGTTCGCCCCAGTTGCCCTGGGTCTTCTGGCCCTTGAGGGCCTGGGTCAGGTTGGTCGCTTCGTCGCTCAGGCGCAGGTTGAGTTGCTGCAGGCGCTCCAGTTCCTTGCCCAGGGAGAAACGCTCGCGGGCTTCCTGCTGGTAGCTTTCCTCCACGCGTTTTTCGAAAGCCTGGATGCGCTCCTTGAGCGGATCGAGCAACTGGCCGAGATGCTGCTGGCTGGTCTGGGCGAAGCGCTGCTCGCGCTCATCGAAGATCTTCGTCGCCATCTCGGCGAACTGGGCACGCAGTTCATCGCGCGAAGCCTGCAGGTCGGCGAGACGCTGCTGATGGCTGTCCTGCTGCTCGCGCAATTCCGCTTCGAGGGCGGCGCAACGGGCGTCGAGGCGGCGCAGTTCGGCTTCACGCGCGCTGCGCTCCAGGTTCCAGGCGTGGGCGGCATCGCGGGCGTTGTCGCGCTCGATCTGCAACAGATCGATTTCGCGGGCCTGGGCCGCCAGGCTGGCCTGCTTGGCGCTGTTGGCCTGGCTGAGGTCGCTGATCTCGTCGCGGCAGGCGTCCAGTTGCGCCTGCAAGCCCTCCTGGGCCAGCAAGGCGCCGCCCAGGCGCTCTTCCTGCAAGCTCATCTGCGCCTGGCGCTCGCTGTGCCGACGCTGCCAGCGCACCAGCACCACGGCTGCGGGAACCGCCGCCAGCAACATACCCAGCATCAGGCTGGTCAGATCCAGTGCAACCATCGACAGCATGTTCACCCCTCGGAAAAAATCCCGCTGAGCTTAACAGTCATCAGGTCGGTCCGGCTCTTCAGTCGCGCGGCAATCGGCGAAGTTCCAGCTGGGCACTGTGATCGCCGGCACGAGCAGCCTGGCGCAGCAACTCGTGGCCGATGCGACGATCGCGGGCGTTGCCGCATTCGCGACACAGCATGCGACCCAAACGGCTCTGCGCCTCGACCACCCCTTCGCGCGCCGGCTGCTTGAGCAAGCGCCCGGCGAAATGCTTGACCTGCGGCTTGGCGCCGAGGCGGGGACTGTCGAGCAGCCACAGGGCAACCTTCAGCGACAGGCGTCGGGGTTCGGCAAGGGGAGAAGCGGAGGGATTTGATTCAGTGGATCGACCGCGAAACTTCATAAAAACAGGCAGGACATTTCTTGGGGCGCGCACTCTACCCGATTTTTCCGACGATCGCTCATGCGATTTTTTAAGTTCCTTAAGAAATTTCTGATGTTTTTTCTTGACCTTTCCGACGCTATTTTTCATCCAACAAGACCTCATCAGAGAATTGTCCGACACGCCTCGCCTTGCTGGCACGCCCGTCCTAGAGCAAGCGCCCGGGACAATCCACAGAAGCTGTGGATAACTCAGTGGACAACCGCCTCGTACACCCCGCAAACCCCGATAGAATGGGGCCTGCGCTCAAACTGACGATTTTTTCACCAGCTAAAAAAAGTGTTTTTTTTCATTGACTTGTCGGATCCGACCGGTCAATGGGGCACCCATGCAGGGGCATGACCCGGTGGTGACAAGGGGCGCCCCAAGTGTGTACAAGCGCCCCAAAGCGAAGCGATCGAGCGCACCATCACGGTCATTCGCAGCGCCACACTGGGCTTCCCAGCGCCGCATAAAATCGAGATAATGCCCGGCTAGCCGGACGAAAGATGAAAACCACTTGCCAGCGAGAGCGGAAGCCGGTATCTTCGCCGCCGTTAGTACCAAGCTGAAAGTCAATTCTGGCCAAAGCGGTCCTTGCAGCATCGCTCCTCCATCTCAAAGGAATGGGCCATCCTGCTGAAACCAGGACCCGCCAACCGAAAAGCTCCCCAGGCTATCCATACCGCCCTGCCGAGCCCTCCAGCAGACTGAACAGGATCCTCACCCAGGGGCACAGAACCTATTGCCCTGGCGTGTTGCCCGTCTTCCGAAGTACCTACCAGTCAGCCCAAGGCGCCACCTTTTATATTGCGCTCGTTCACTGGCTGCCCTGTTCCAGGGGTTCTGCCGCATCCTGCCCGCCAAAGGCACGCGTCACTGGAACGTTTGAAACATATACGGCTCAAACTAGCCGTATCTCATGCAGGAACGTCCAAAACAATGATGACTCACAACGCTCATACCCAAGCGGCCATCCGCACCCTGTCCCAGGCCTTCGCGCCGCTGAACTGCATCATCCTTGCTTCGCGCAAGAACAGCTTCAGCTTTACCCTGGTCGATGAACACGGCATCGCCCAGCACAGCGAACGCCTCTACCCCGAGCAATACACCCGTGCCGAGCCGCTGCAGGCGGTGATCGACCGGACCCGTCAGGCGTTGATCGCCTGATGGACCACTCTCTCCAAAGCCCCTCATCCGAGGGGCTTTCGCTATCCGCCACACCCTCCCGCATTGCGCAAATATCCCCGCATTTTTAAGTACCGTTCGGCATATGGCTTATGAACAGATGCCGGAAACGATTTAAAAACAGCCCTTTACAGCCGGAATATGACACTACACTTCAACTCAAGCGGCCCTGTCCGCTTCCGGCGGGCCTGACTCCGACCCACCCTGCTGCCAAGCACCAGCGTCCCGCCGGCCACTTTTCTGTTCGAGGGCATCATGGGAATCGCCGCGAGCGAGTTGAGCCAATACGTGATCCGGCCGACGCTGATCTACCTGGATCGCCACAGCCCCTGCGCCGAAGCCCTGTTGCTGGGGATCGCCGCCAGCCAGTCGGCCCTTGGCGCCGCGCTTCACGATCGCCGCGGTCACGGCTTGTACCGCATCGCGGAAATACGTCACCAATCGGTCTGGGATCACTTTCTCGCACGCGATCCGGAACTGGCCAGCCTCGTCCGCGGTCTGGCTAGTCAGCATGCTTTTCTCAACGGCCCGCACCTGGAACTGACGGTGAACCTGCGTTATGCCACTGCCATAGCATGGATGCTGATCGAAGAGCAGGCGCCGCACCTGCCGGAACCCGACGACCTGCTCGGACTGGCCAAGGTCTGGCGTCAGATTTTCCAGCCGCAAGGCCGGCTGCGCGACTTCACCCAGGCCTGGCAGGCCTGCATCGCACCCGTGGAACGTCAGGCATGTTAGGAAAACACCTACAACACCAAACGGAATAAATGCCAATTTTGGTCGGATTGTCCTACAAAATGCGTCTATCTCCCGCGATAGGGGCTATAGCGCGCTCCGGAAAATGTTGGTAATTTGCGCCCCGGTGATCCCCTGGAGTTTCTAATAATGAAAAAAGTCACACTCATCAAAAGCACCCTCGCCATTGCGGTAACCCTGGCTTCCTCCCACCTGCTCGCCAGCGGTTTCGCACTCAACGAACAAAGTGTCAGCGGCATGGGCACCGGTTTCGCCGGTCGTTCTTCTACTGCCGATGATGCCAGCACCGTGTACGGCAACCCTGCCGGCATGTCCCGCCTGAAACGCGAACAAATCACTGTCGGCGGCGCTGCCGTGATCGCCAAGACCGACATCAAGGATGGCCGTGGCACCTTCGGCGGCAGCAACGACGGCGACATGGTTCCCGTGGTTGGCGTCCCGATGGGCTACTACGTCAAGCCGATCGACGATCACTGGAGCGTCGGTTTCGGCGTCTACGTGCCGTTCGGCCTGATCACCGACTACGAACACGGCTTCGCCGGCCGCTACTTCGGCAGCAAGTCGGAAGTCCAGGTGGTCACCTTCCAGCCGACCGTCAGCTACGCCTTCAACGACAAGGTCTCGATCGGTTTCGGCCCGACCATCAACCGCATCGACGGCGCCCTCGAGTCGGCCACGCTGAACACCGCAAGCCTGGGCCGCAACGACGGCAAGGTGAAGATCTCCGGCGACGACACCGCCGTCGGCTACAACATCGGCATCCTGGTCCAGGCGACCGACAGCACCCGCGTCGGCCTGACCTACCACTCGATGGTCGACTACAAGCTCAAGGGCGACACCAAGATCCAGGGCACCGGCTTCGGTCCGTTCAACGGCGCCAAGTTCGACGCTTCGCTGAACATCAAGACCCCGGAATCCGTGGACCTGTCCGTCACCCACGAGCTGGATGACCAATGGACCCTCTACGCGGGCAGCACCTGGACCCGCTGGAGCCGCCTGGAGGCCATCACCGTCAAGAACGACGGCGTACCGGCCCCTCTGCGCGCGAACCTGGGCACCATCAGCGAAGAGCAGAACTGGCACGACACCTGGGCCCACGCCATCGGCGCGTCCTACAAGCTGAACAAGGAATGGACCCTGCGCACCGGCTTCACCGTCGACCAGTCGCCGACCAACAACGTCAACCGCTCGCCACGCATCCCCACTGGCGATCGCAAGATCTTCAGCGTTGGTGCGGGCTGGTCTCCGACCGACGACATGACCATCGACGTGGCCTACTCCTACCTGTGGGAAGAGGACACCAAGGTCAATCTGCGTGATCCGAGCAAAGGGGCCTACAGCGCCAAGTACGAAAACAGTGCACACGGCCTGGGTGCGTCCCTGACCTACCGCTTCTGATTTCGCTGCTGGCTGCATGAAAAAACCGCCCTCGCTGGCGGTTTTTTCATTTCAGTTGGAGGCCCTGACCTTCCATTCGTCGCCCAGGCTCTCCTTGAGAAACGCCATGAAGGCACGGACCTTCGGCGTCATGGCAAACCGATCGGTGACACACAGGTAGATATCCATCGGCTCGGTCTGGGCATAGGCACGCCCGCCACCCTCCTCCTCGAACAGCGGGACCAGCTCGCCGCGCTGCAGCCAGGGACGGGCGACGAACTCGGCCAGCCGGGTGATGCCGCCATCATGGACCGCCATCTGTGCAAGTACGTCGATATCGTCGCTGATCAGCACATCGCCGAACTCGGCCTCGAAGCGCAGGCCGTCACGCACGAAGCCCCAACGCAGGAAGCGTCCATCCACCGGATAGCGAAACACCAGGCAACGGCGCTGCTTGAGTTCCTCGGGACTTTGCGGCCAGCCCTCACGTGCCAGGTAGCCAGGCGACGCACAGCAAATGAACGGCACCTGGGCGATATGTCGGGCCAGCAAGCCGTCTTCCAGTTGCGGGGTGATACGCAGGCTGACGTCCACCCCTTGCCGGGCATGATCGACCTTGGCATCACTCGTAAGCATTTCGATTGAAAGATGGGGATACAGCGCACTGAACGGCGGGATCAACCGCGCCAGCACATGACGCCCGAAAGCCGAGCTGGTGGCGATGCACAAGCGCCCGCGTGGCTCGCTGTCGGTTGCCGTGACCGCCAGTTGCGCTTCTTCCAGGTCACGCTCGATCAACCGCACCTTGTCGTAGTAGAGGCTACCGCTGGGGGTCAGCACCATGCTGCGGGTAGTACGCGACAGCAGGCGTACCTGCAGATGAGCCTCCAGGCGGGCGATATTCTGGCTTACCGCCGCCGCACTCAGGCCGAGGCTGCGTGCGCCGCCGGCGATGCTGCCAGCCTCGACCACCTTGATGAAACTCTTGATCAGGCCCAGCAGGTTCACTCGGCGATCTCCACAGGATTCGTAAGTTTTCCTTTATAAAGACCAAACCCCTGCCCGTCTACTTGCCTGCAAGGCGCCTTGCTAACCTGCGTCGATCCAAACACAAGCCCGCAGGAAACAGCATGCAATCAAGGACCACCAGCCGCATTCGCCCCCGCAAGCTTGGCGCCCGCGCCACGCCCTATGTTTTCGCCCTGTATATGTCGTCGATCATGGCGATGCTCATGTGCTTCGTCATCACCGCAGCCAACAGCGGCATTGACCAGCATTACCTGGGCAACGTGCTCAGGGCCTACCAACTCGCCATGCCGGTAGCCTTCGCTTGCGTGCTGGTAGTGCGCCCGATCGTGGTCAGGCTGGTGGCCCTGACCGTGCACTCGGGCAACTAGCTGTTCACGGCTTGGAGGCGATGGCCTGTTCGATGGCAGCCCTGAATTTCGGATCGTCCGGCTTGGTCAGGCTGGAGAAACTGTCGACCACCCGGCCCTGGCGGTCGATCACGTATTTGTAGAAATTCCACTTGGGCGCAGCGCTCTGGCTGGCCAGCTCGCGGAACAATGGGATCGCGCCATCGCCACGCACCTTTTGCGCCTCGGCCATGGTGAAAGTCACGCCGTAGTTGGCGTAGCAGACCTTGGCGGTCTTCTCGCTGTCGGCGTCTTCCTGCTTGAAGTCGTTGGACGGCACACCCAGCATTTCCAGGCCCTTGCCGTGATACTCCTTGTACACCGCTTCCAGCCCTTCGAACTGCGGGGCGAAGCCGCAATAACTGGCGGTATTCACCACCACCAGCGGCTTGCCGCCGAACTGCTGGCACAGATCGATGGTTTCCTTGGACCGCAGCTTGGGCAGGTCGCCCTGGAGCAGGGCCGGGCAACCGTCGGCCAGGGCGAAGCCACTAATGCCCAGGGCCAGGGCGGCAATCAACAGGCGTGCTTGCATGACGATTCTCCATTCGCGGTACGAACGCTCAGAGTACGCCTAACAAACGCCCATGCCCAATTGCATCAGCGCCAGCCCGCCGCGCTGCCAGCCCCACCAGGCCAGGCCCAGCAACAGGATTGCCAGGCCCAGCCCGATCAGCCAGACACGCAACAGGCTCACGCCGATGCAGCCTGCAAGCGCGCCACCGGGCGCTCGCGTACCGGCCAGTTGAGGGCACCGGCCAGCAGGCTGAGCAGGATGGAGATATGCCAGACCAGCTCGTAGTTGCCGGTCTGGTCGTACACCACGCCGCCCAGCCAGCCGCCGAGGAACGCGCCCAACTGATGGAAGAGGAAGACGATCCCGCCCAGCATCGACAGGTTGCGCACACCGAACAGGGTGGCCACGGTGCCGTTGGTCAGCGGCACGGTGGACAACCACAGCAGCCCCATGGCGATACCGAACAGATAGGCACTGAACTGGGTCACCGGCGCCCACAGGAACAGCACAATCACCACCGCCCGCAACAGGTACAGCGCGGTCAGCAGGCGCGGCTTGGACATGCGTCCGCCAAGCCAGCCGGCGGTATAGGTGCCAACGATATTGAACAGCCCGACCAGGGCCAGCACCGTGGTGCCGGTGGTCGCCGGCAAATGCTGGTCAACCAGGTAGGCCGGCAGGTGCACGCCGATGAAGACCACCTGGAAACCGCACACGAAGAAACCCAGCGCCAGTAGCCAGAAACCACTGTGCGAGCAGGCTTCGCGCAGCGCTTCACCGAGGGTCTGCTCGTGTCCCTGGGCCGCCACCGGACGGTCCTTGAGCATGCCCACCAGCGGCACGATAAAGGCCACCATCAGGCCCAGCACCAGCAAGGCCACGGACCAGCCCAGCCAGTTGATCAGGCCGAGGGTACCGGGAAGCATGGCGAACTGGCCGAAGGAACCGGCGGCGCTGGCGATGCCCATGGCCAGGCTGCGTTTCTCCGCCGGCACCGCGCGCCCGACCACGCCGAGAATCACCGAGAACGAGGTGCCGGACAGGCCGATCCCGATCAGCAGGCCGGCACTCAGGGACAGCGACACCGGCGAATCCGACAAGCCCATCAGCACCAGGCCGGCTGCGTAGAGAATGCCGCCGATTATTACTACCTTCGCGGCCCCCAGGCGATCGGCCAGGGCCCCGGCAAACGGCTGGGCCAGCCCCCACACCAGGTTCTGCAGGGCGATGGCGAAGGCAAACACGCCGCGGCCCCAGCCGAACTCGGCACTCATCGGCGCCAGGAACAGGCCGAAGCCGTGCCGCACGCCCAGCGACAGCGCCAGGATCAGGGCCGCCCCCAGTAATACCCAGCCGCTGGTACGCCATACGGATGTCATTGTTCTTCTCTCCTGTTTGCGCAAGGTTGCGGGTATATACCCGCTTCAGGTCGTGAAAAAGCTCAGGCCAATTGTTTCAGCAGGCGGATCAGTTCATCGCGCTGGTCCGTTCCCAATGTTTGTACCAGGCCCTCCTGGGCTTTCTCCCAGGCCGGTTCGGCACTGCGCAGACGCTCGGTGCCCTCGGCAGTCAACAGCACCACGCGATTGCGCAGGTCGCTGCCTTCGGCCAGGGCCACCAGGCCTTCGCTCTCCAGCACCTTGAGGTTGCGGCCCAGGGTGCTGCGGTCCAGCCCCATGGCTTCGGCCAGGGTCGAGATACTCGGCTTGTCCAGGCGTTGCAGGTGCCGCAGCAGGGAAAACTGGGCGACATTGATGCCGAAGCCTTCGAGGGCCTCGTCGTAATGCCGGCTCACCCCACGGGCAGCGCGACGCAAATGGGTGCAGATGCAGATACTGGTCAACATGAATGCGTGTATATACCCGCATCAGCGGCGACGCAAGGAAAAGTTACGAAACATTGCAAGCAAGGGTCACAACCACGGCCAGTTCAAGCAGTTCCAGCAAGGCGCCAGCGGTATCGCCGGTGGTGCCGCCAAGACGCCGCAGCATGGGGCGACGCAGCGCGAAGAAGGCCACGGCCGCCACTAGCAGCGGCAGCCAGCCCCCCAGCAGCAGACAGCCCACGGCACTGACGCCGAGGACCCACAAGGCGGTTTTGTGCGGCAGATGATCCTTCAGGGCCTGCCCCAGCCCACCCCGACGCACATAGGGCGTACTCAGGAACAACGCCAGCATCGCTGCCCGGCCGACCACCGGCGCCAGGATCAGCAACGCACCCTGCCCGCCCTCGACCAGCGCCAGCAAGGCACAGAATTTCAGCAGCAGGACCAGCACCAGGGTAACCACGGCAATCGGCCCGCTGCGCGGGTCCTTCATGATGGCCAGGGTGCGCTCGCGATCCCCGAAGCCGCCGAGCCAGGCATCGGCGCTGTCGGCCAGGCCGTCCAGGTGCAGGCCGCCGCTCAGGATGACCCAGGCGCTCAGCAGCAGTGCCGCATGGAGCAGTGGCTGGGTACCTTGCAGCAAGGCGTCCAGGGCCCAAAGCAGGACGCCGAACAGCAGGCCGACCAGCGGATAGAACAGCAACGAGCGGCCGTTCTGCTCGGGGGTCGGCATACCCGGCAGCGTGACGGGCAGGCTGCTGAGAAATTGCAGGGCGATCCAGAATGGCAGCATGGCCGATCTCTCCAAGACATACATGATTGGTTCGGCTTGCCTAACCCACTGTGGGAGCTGGCTTGCCAGCGATTAGGCCCGACCTAACAACGTCATTGACCCTGCCGACCTCATCGCTGGCAAGCCAGCTCCCACAGGGTCCTTCACATGATTTCGAATAATTCGTTACCAGTTCCGACGCGCAACCGATGCAACGCCCCATGCCCCACCTGCACCTGCAGCAACTGCTCCCTCGGCAACCCTCGGGCCCGGGCCAGCAACAGGCGCATCACGCCGCCATGGGTCACCAGCAACACCCGTTCGCCAGCATAGGTGGTTTGCAAACGCGCCAGGCTGGCCAGCACGCGCTCGGAGAAGTCAGTCACCGGCTCGCCACCCGGTGGCGTGAAGGCGTAAGGATCCGCCCAGAACCGCCCCAGTTCGTGTTCCTGGTGCTCCATCAGTTGCAGCGCCGTACGCCCTTCCCATTCGCCGAAATGCAATTCCCGCATCCCCGGTTCCAGCGCCAGCGGTAAGGCAAGCTCCCCGGCCAGGCGCTCGGCGAACCGCGCACAGCGCTGCAGCGGCGAACTGACCAGCCGATCCCACGGCCCGCCACCTTCAACCGCCGCCTGCATCTGCGCCCAGCCCTGTTCGGTCAAGGCGTCGTCGAGGCTGCCGCGAAAGCCGCTACCCAGTTCGGTCTCGCCGTGACGCAAGAGGTCGAGGATCATGCCGGCCGATCCGCCACCGCCGCTTCGGCGAAGGTCGCCATCTGTCCGTGCAGGTCACAGGCCAGGCGCAGCAGCGGCACCGCCAGCGCCGCACCGCTGCCTTCACCCAGACGCAGGCCCAGCTCCAGCAGCGGCTCGCCTTCCAGCTCGGCCAGCACACGACGATGACCCGGCTCGGCACCACGGTGACCAAAGAACAACCAGGCCCGGCACGACGGATTCAAGCGCACCGCCAGCAATGCCGCCACGGTGCAGATAAAGCCGTCCACCAGCACCGCGACACCTTCCTGGGCACAGGCCACATAGGCGCCCGCAAGTGCAGCGATTTCCAGCCCGCCGACGTGCAGCAATGCCTGCCACGGGTCGCCGGCGATCCCGTCATGCTTGCGCAGGGCCGCCTCGATCACTTCGGCCTTGTGGCGCACACCGGCCGCATCCAGCCCGGTGCCGGGGCCGCTGAGCTCGACCGCCGCACAGCCCAGCAAGGCGCACGCCAGCGCGCTGGCTGCCGTGGTGTTGCCGATGCCCATCTCGCCACCGATAAACAACCGCGCCCCGGCCTGCACCGCACGCAAGGCGCTGTCACGACCGCCCTGCAGGGCGCGCTCGCCCTGCTCCACCGTCATGGCCGGCGCTTGGGCAAAGTTGGCGGTACCCGGCGCGATACGCAGGTGACGCACGCCTGGCAGATCGAGGCCGAGATTTACCGTCCCCAGGTCCACCACTTCCAGACGCGCATCCAGCTGGCGAGCGAGCACGCTGATCGCCGCGCCGCCACTGACGAAGTTGAGCAGCATCTGCCCGGTGACTTCCTGCGGATAGGCGGAGATACCCTCGGCAACCACGCCATGGTCACCGGCAAAGATGCTGATCCACACTTGGTCCAGCGTTGGCTTGAGCTGCCCCTGCAACGCTGCCAGCTCAACCGCCACCTGCTCCAGCCGCCCCAGAGAGCCGGCCGGCTTGGTCAGTTGCTGCTGGCGCGCGAGGGCCTCGGCGCGTATCTGTTCGTCCGGCGCGCGGCATGGATCGAGCCACCAGGCGTGGGTCATGATTGGGTTCCTTTGAGATAGAGCGGCAGGCCGGCGACGGTGAGGATCACCCGCTGGCAACGTTCGGCGACAGACTGGTGCAACCAGCCGGCCTCATCGACATAGCGCCGGGTCAGTTCACCCAGGGGCACCACGCCCAGGCCGGTTTCGTTGCTGACCAGGATGATTTCCCCCGGCAGCTGGTCCAGGCATTCGAGCAGCGCATCGCGCTCGGCCGCCAGGCGCGCGGGGTCTTCGAGCATCAGCAGGTTGGTCAGCCACAGGGTCAGGCAGTCCACCAGCAGGCAGCGGTCGGCGGCGGCATGGGCGCGCAGTACCGAAGCCAGGGCCAGTGGCTCTTCGATCAGCGCCCATTCGGCGGGGCGCCGCTCGCGGTGCAGTTGCACCCGGGCATTCATTTCACCGTCGAGGGGTTCGCTGGTGGCGATATAGGTTACCGCCAGGCCGCTGGCCTGGGCACGTTGTTCGGCCAGGCGGCTTTTGCCCGAACGGGCGCCACCGAGAATCAGGTTGAGCATGTCAGTCGAGCCCGCAGAGTTGACGAAGGTGCGCCGGGTCCAGGTGCAGGTCGACCAGGTCGGCAAGACGCTCGATATCCCGCTCGCGCAGGGCGTGGTAGTCGATGCGCTCGACCTGTTCGAGCCCGGCCCAGCGCAACAGCGCGGCACAGGAGTCGGGGGATTCGAACAGGCCATGGAGATAAGTGGCGAGGATCTGGCCGTCGGCGCTGATGGCGCCGTCGTCGCGACCGTCGGCCAGTTTCACAGCCGGACGCTCCAATGCCGGCCCCTCGGTGACGCCGGCATGGATCTCGTAACCGCTAATCGCCGCCTGTTCCAAGGTCAGCCTGCCACGGACATTGCGCAGCTGCTTGTGCGCCTCCAGCACCGTCGAGTAGTCCAGCAGCGCCAACCCCGGGCTGCTCCCTGCGGGCCCTTCCAGCCCCAGCGGATCATGCACCTCATGGCCGAGCATCTGCAGGCCGCCACAGATTCCCACCAGCTTGCCGCCATAGCGCAGGTGGCGGGCAATCGCCTGTTCCCAGCCGCGCTCGCGCAATTGCGCCAGATCACCGCGCACGCTTTTCGAGCCGGGCAGGATGATCAGATCGGCCGGCGGAATCGCCTCGCCCGGGCCAATGAATTGCAGGTCCACCTGGGGATGCAGGCGCAGCGGGTCGAAGTCGGTGTGGTTGCTGATCCGCGGCAGCACCGGAACGATCACCTTGAGTACCTGCGCCGCCTTGGCGCCCTGGCGGCGGTCGAGACCATCCTCGGCCTCCAGGTGCAGGTCCATCACGTAGGGCAGCACGCCCAGTACCGGCTTGCCGGTGCGCTCTTCCAGCCAGTCGAGGCCGGGCTGGAGCAAGGCGATGTCACCGCGGAAGCGGTTGATGACGAACCCCTTGACCCGCGCCTGCTCGCTCGGCGACAGCAGTTCCAGGGTACCGACCAGATGGGCGAAAACCCCGCCGCGATTGATATCGGCAACCAGGATCACCGGGCAATCCACCGCCTCGGCAAAGCCCATGTTGGCGATATCGCCGGCACGCAGGTTGATCTCGGCCGGCGAGCCGGCACCTTCCACCATCACCACGGGATACGCGGCACTCAGGCGCTGGTGCGAAGCGAGCACCGCCTGCATGGCGATGGCCTTGTAGTCGTGATAGGCCACCGCATTCATGCTGGTGACCGCGCGGCCATGGACGATGACCTGCGCCCCGGTGTCGCTGTTGGGCTTGAGCAGCACCGGGTTCATGTCGGTATGCGGCTCCAGCCCGCAGGCCTGGGCCTGCACCGCCTGGGCCCGACCGATCTCGCCGCCGTCTGCGGTGACCGCGCTGTTGAGCGCCATGTTCTGCGGCTTGAACGGCACCACGCCGACGCCCTGGCGTTTCAGCCAGCGGCACAACGCAGTGACCAGGGTACTTTTGCCGGCATCGGAGGTGGTGCCCTGCACCATCAGGGTGGTCATGGCTGTTCCTTGCGGTAGGCGGCCAGCGCAGCGGCCAGGCGTTGCCAGTCGGCTTCGTCGGCAGGCAGGCCGAAGCGCAGGCCCGGAGGGTGGTCGAACAGGCGCAGGAGAATGCCGCGCCGCGCCATGAAATCGTGGAACAGGGCCGCCTGGTCGTGGCGCAGGTACTGGAACAGGTCACAGCCACCGGCGGGCGCCAGGCCGGCGGACGCCAGCAAGGCGGCGAGACGGGCGCTGGCGATGGCGCAGCGTTCGGTCTGCACGCGCTGGCTTTCACTGTCGGCGAAGCTCGCCTGCCCGAGGACCCGGGTTGGCCCGCTGATCGACCAGGGCCCCAGCTCTTCCGCCAGGGCGCGCAACAGCGCCGTTTCGGCCAGCACGAAACCGAGGCGCACCCCGGCCAGGCCGAAGAACTTGCCGAACGAACGCAGCACGATCAGCCCCGGTCGCTGGCTGAACGCAGCAATACTGTGGGCCGGGGTGTTGTCCATGAAGGCTTCGTCCACCAGCAGCCAGCCACCCCGCCGGGCCAGGCGCTCATGCCAGCCAAGCAGGGTTTCCGGGCCGAACAGACGTCCGGTGGGGTTGTTTGGGTTGACCAGCACCAGCACGTCGAGATCATCCAGCCGCGCCTCTACCTGATCTTCGCTCAGCTCCGACAGATGATGCCCGGCCCGGCGCCAGGCAGCGGCATGCTCGGCATAGCACGGCGAAACCACACCGACGTTGCCTCGCGCCCGCAAGCGCGGCAGGGCCTGGATCGCCGCCTGGGAACCGGCCACCGGCAGCAGTGTGCTGACGCCGTAGTAGGCAGCGGCGGCCTGCTCCAGACCATCATCGGTCTCCGGCAGGCGTGCCCAGGCGCGCAATGGAATTTCGGGAACCGGGAAGGCCCAGGGCGCGATGCCGCTGGACAGGTCCAGCCAGTCCTCGCGGGGGATGCCGTAGTGTTCGATCGCCCGCAGCAGGCGGCCACCGTGTTCAAGCATAGAATTCCGCTCCCAGGCACAGCAGCAGCAACCACAGCCACACGCCCTTGCAGACCAGTTGCCAGCCGCGCTCGATGGCGCCGGCGTCCGCTGGCGGGCCTTCGCCGAGTTGCGGGCGTTCGTGCAGCTCGCCGTGATAGACCGCCGAACCACCCAGTTCGACACCCAGCGCACCGGCGCCGGAAGCCATCACCGGCCCCGCATTGGGGCTGTCCCACTTCGGGCCCTGCTGGCGCCAGCACTTCAGCGCCAGACGGGTTTTGCCGAGCAGCGCGTAGGTCAGCGCCACCAGCCGCGCCGGCACATAGTTGAGGACATCGTCGATCCGCGCCGCCGCCCAGCCGAAGCGTTCGAAACGCTCGTTGCGGTAACCCCACATGGCGTCCAGGGTGTTGCTCAGGCGATAGAGCACCACGCCCGGCGCGCCGGCGATGACGAACCAGAACAGCGCGGCGAATACCGCATCGCTGCCGTTCTCCAGCACCGATTCGGTGGCAGCGCGGGCCACGGCGGTCTCATCGAGTTCGGCGGTTTCCCGGCTGACCAGGTAGCCGACCCGCTTGCGCGCCTCGTCCAGGTCGCCGCCGCGCAGGGCATCGGCCACCGGCTGCACATGCTCGCCAAGGCTGCGCAGGCCAAGGGCGCAGTACAGCGCGAGAATCTCCACCAGCCAGCCGATATAAGGCAACCAGGACAGCGCGGTCGCCAGCAGGGTCAACGGAATCACCGCAAGGAACCAGGCCGTGACACCATGACTGCGCCAGCCGCGCCCACCGGAATTGAAGCGTTGCTCCAGGCGCCCGGCGAAACGGCCGAAGGCCACCAGCGGATGCCAGCGCCGCGGCTCGCCCAGCAGCGCATCCAACGCTACCCCGGCCACGGTCAGCAAGGCCACACTCATTCGGCTTCTCCCCATTGGTTTTCAAACAGCATGTCGGCCAGCGGCCGGGGCGTGGTCCAGCCTTCCAGCGCGAGCATCGGCGCCGGATAGAACTCATGGACCGGGCCGAGGCAGAGTATCGCCAGCGGCTTGGCCCCGGCGGGCATGTGCAACAGGTCGGCCAAGGCCTGCGGATCGAACAGCGACACCCAGCCCATGCCCAGGCCTTCGGCGCGGGCGGCCAGCCAGAGATTCTGGATCGCGCAGGACAGCGAGGCCAGGTCCATCTCCGGCAGGGTGCGGCGGCCAAAGATATGTGCCTCGCGCTTGTCCATCAGCGCCGCCACCAGCAGTTCGGCGCAATCGTTGATGCCCTCCACCTTGAGTTGCATGAACTCGTCGGAGCGCTGGCCGAGGGCCTCGGCGGTGCGCAGGCGCTCGTCCTCGACCAGGGCCTGGATACGCTGGCGCAACTCGCGCTGGGTGATGCGGATAAAACGCCAGGGCTGCATCAGGCCGACGCTGGGTGCCTGGTGCGCCGCCTCGAGCAGGCGCGCAAGCAGCTCCGGCGCCACCTCGCCACCACTGAAATGACGCATATCGCGACGTTCGCCAATGGCCCGGTAGATGGCCGCACGCTCGGCCTCGCTGTAGGTGTGCTCGTTCATGGCGCCAGCAGCGCCGCCAGCGCAGCGGGATTGGACGGAAAGTAGAAATGCACATAGGAGGCCGTCAGCCGGCCGATGCGGTACACCGCTTCCGCGCCGCGCCCGCCATTGGGGCTCTGGCCCCGGGCGATGGGCTCCAGCGCGGTGCTGGTTAGGGAATGGTGATAGGTATGGCCGCGCAGCGTGCCTTCCGGCAATTCCACGCTCTGCAATGCCAGGGCGGCAAGGCGCTTCTGCATGTTCGCCTCGCCCGGCAAGAGGCCGGCCAGCTCGGCCCGTTCGCCGGCGACGTCGGTCAGGGCTTCGAGCAAATAGAGCATGCCACCGCATTCGGCCAGCAGCGGCTTGCCGGCCTGGTGATGGGCACGGATCGCCGCCAGCATCGGTGCATTGGCGGCCAGGGCATGGTGATGCAGTTCCGGGTAGCCGCCCGGCAGGTAAAGGCTCTCGGCGTCCGGCAGTTCATCATCATGGATCGGTGAGAAGAAGCGCAGCTCGGCGCCCATCTCCCGCAGCAGGTCGAGGCTGGCGCCATAGGTGAAGGCAAAGGCTTCGTCACGGGCCACGGCAATGCGCACGCCTTCCAGCATGGGTTCGATGTGCCGGGGAGCGGGCTGCTCGAAGGCCACGGGCGGCGGTAAGGAGGACTGGCAACTATCGCCCAGGGCCTTGGCGGCAGCGTCGAGGCGCAGGTCGAGGTCGGTCAGTTCGCTGGCCTGGACCAGGCCGAGGTGGCGACTCGGCAACTCGATCCCGGTTTCCCGGGACAGGCCGCCGTACCAGCGCAAGCCTTCGGTCAGGCTGCCTTCGAGCAGTTGTGCGTGGCGCAGCGAGCCAACGCGGTTGGCGAGCACGCCGGCAAAGGGCAGGTCAGGCTGATAACGGGCCAGGCCCAGCGCCAGGGCACCAAAGGTCTGGGCCATGGCGGTACCGTCGATCACCGCCAGTACCGGCACGCCGAAGTGACGGGCGAGGTCGGCGCTGGACGGCGTGCCGTCGAACAACCCCATCACCCCTTCGATCAGGATCAGGTCGGCCTCGCCTGCCGCTTCCCAGAGCAGGCGCCGGCTTTCCTCGGCACCGACCATCCACAGGTCGAGCTGGTACACCGGGGCGCCGCTGGCCCGTTCGAGGATCATCGGGTCGAGGAAGTCCGGGCCGCACTTGAACACACGGACCTTGCGCCCCTGGTTGCGATGCAGGCGGGCCAGGGCGGCAGTGACGGTGGTCTTGCCCTGGCCGGAAGCCGGCGCGGCGATCAGCACCGCCGGGCAATGCCGGGTGTCGCTCATAGTTCGACGCCCTTCTGCGCGCGAATGCCGGCCTGGAACGCGTGCTTGACCATGCCCATCTCGGTGACCGTATCGGCCAGCTCGATCATTTCGTCCTTGGCGCCGCGACCGGTAACGATCACATGCTGCATCGGCGGGCGGGCCTGGAGGTCGGCGAGCACGCTGTCGAGGTCGAGGTAGCCGTGCTTGAGGGCGATATTCAGTTCATCGAGCACGACGAAACCGATCTGCGGGTCGCGCAACAGTTGTCGGGAGACGTCCCAGGCGGCCTCGGCAGCGGCGATATCGCGCTGGCGGTCCTGGGTTTCCCAGGTGAAACCTTCACCCATGACGTGATAGCGCACCTGCTCGGGAAAGCGCCGGAAGAACAGTTCCTCGCCGGTGGCATTGCGGCCCTTGATGAACTGCACCACGCCGCATTGCATACCGTGGCCCATGGCCCGGGCGAGCATGCCGAAGGCCGAGCTGCTCTTGCCCTTGCCGTTTCCACTGAGCACCAGCAGCAGGCCGCATTCGTTGGGGGCATTGGCGATGCGCTCGTCGATCACCGCCTTCTTGCGCTGCATGCGCGCCAGGTGGCGTTGGTCACGTTCGGGGGATTCGCTCATCGGGGGTCTCCGCGGGCCGCTGACGCCAAGCGGCGACAGCTGAGGGGATGGGGGCACGGAGGGACGCGCTGGCACCGGGCGCAAGGGCCCGGAGAACCGCGCACCACCCGCCGTGGTGCCGTTGACTGTTTGCAGGCCGGTCTCCGGGCTCACGAGCGGATCGCCAGGCGATCCTGACCGGGCGCCTTCCCGGGTTCGAACACCCAGTGGCCATGCGCGGTCTTGACTCGATTTACCGTTGCGGGGGCAGCGCCGGAGTCGCACCGGCTTCCCTGTTTCACCCGGTCGACCTTGCAGTCACGGGGCACCTGAAACACGTCGCGAAGGTTAGAGGGTTGGGCCCGGAGCGTCAATTGGAGACACCCATCACATTGCGACCAACGGCGCAACTTTCACGTTGTGCCACACTCCAAGCCAGTGATATCACATTGCCATGATTTTTCGCTGTAGCTGTAGCTCGTACAACAATGACCAAGGAGAGCAGCATGCAAGGCCTGATCATCAATAATCCTCGCCTGGAGTTCCTGCGTCCGGCACTTGAACGCTGGGGCGAATGCATCGAACGTTTCAACCAGACCCTGGGCGACAACGAAGGTCCGTACTGGCAAGGGATGCAAGGCAATCTGGGACTGTTCTCGGCGGCGCTCTGGCAGGCCGAGCTGGTGAGCTTGCAGGGTTACCAGAGCAAGAAACAGCGGGATGAAGGCGACCGCGGCGCGCACTGCGACCTGCTGATCGCCAGCAAGGATGAATCCGCCTACCTGCACGCCCAGCAGCGCTGGCCCAGGGTCGGACGCCTGGACCTGGACGGGGCGCTGCAGGAGACGGCCACGCAGGCCAAGGCCATCGCCTATCCGAGCCAGTTGAAGATCGCGGCACTGTTCGTCAGCCCGAGCAAACTGGGGCAGCATGCCAGCCCGGAGGAGTTGCAGGACCTGGTGGACGATCTGCAAAAGCACACCGCCTGTGCGATTGCCTGGTGCTTTCCGTATGGGTATCGCAAGTTGCATGACGAGGTGGGGCAGTACTATCCGGGAGTGGCGTTGCTCCTGAAGCAGGCCTGAAATACTTTGGGCTGCCTTGGAGCGGTCCCCGGTAATTGAACCTCCCTGCATGATTCAATCTCTGACTTCTTAGGATCTTCCCCCAAGGAGTCAGACCATGCCCACCCTGCGCCTCGCCATCCTGCTGGCCATCACCACCGGCCTGACCGCCTGCGGCGAATCCGCCCGCCTCCAGGTCACGGATGGCAGCGGCCCTTCGCCGAAATTGCCGGAGCCGAACAAGACCCTGATCCCCACGGTGAACATCGCCCCGGCGGTGGGCTGGCCCGACGGCAGCACGCCCAAGGCGGCCCAAGGCACGCGGGTGGCCGCGTTCGCCGATGGCCTGGACCATCCGCGCTGGCTGTATGTCCTGCCCAACGGCGACGTCCTGGTGGCGGAAACCAACGCGCCGGAGAAGCCCGAGGACAGCAAGGGTATCCGCGGCTGGGTGATGAAGAAGGTCATGGCCAAGGCCGGCGCCGGGGTACCCAGCGCCAACCGCATCACCCTGCTGCGCGATGCCGACAAGGACGGCGTGGCAGAAACCCGCACGGTATTCCTCAAGGACC
The DNA here is from genome assembly GCF_029836855.1 of Pseudomonas sp. GD04058. Lineage (NCBI taxonomy): Bacteria > Pseudomonadati > Pseudomonadota > Gammaproteobacteria > Pseudomonadales > Pseudomonadaceae > Pseudomonas > Pseudomonas sp. GD04058. Next base: position 41,271 of record NZ_JAOECN010000008.1, on the reverse strand, counting down.
TCAATTCGCCCTTCGGCATGGCCCTGGTCGGCAATGACCTGTACGTTGCCGATACCGACCGCCTGCTGCGCTTCAAGTACCAGGAGGGCGCCACCTCGCTGAATGGAACCGGCGAGCCGATCACCGAGTTGCCGGGCGGGCCGCTGAATCATCACTGGACCAAGAACGTGATCGCCAGCAAGGACGGCAGCAAGCTCTACGTCACCGTCGGCTCCAACAGCAACGTGGCCGAGAACGGCATGGACAAGGAAGAAGGACGTGCGGCGATCTGGGAAGTGGACCCGGCCACCGGCCAGCACCGGATCTTCGCTTCCGGCCTGCGCAACCCCAACGGCCTGGCCTGGGAGCCGCACAGCGGACAGCTATGGACCGCCGTGAACGAACGCGACGAGATCGGCAGCGACCTGGTACCCGACTACATCACCTCGGTGCAGGACGGGGCCTTTTATGGCTGGCCCTACAGCTATTACGGCCAGCACGTGGATGTGCGGGTAGACCCGCAGGACGCCAACCTGGTGGCCAAGGCCATCGCCCCCGACTATGCGGTCGGCCCGCATACCGCCTCGCTGGGCCTGGCCTTCGCCGAGGCCGGGGCACTGCCGGCGCCGTTCGACCAGGGTGCGTTCATCGGCCAGCATGGCTCGTGGAACCGCAAGCCGCACAGCGGGTACAAGGTGCTGTTCGTGCCGTTCAATAGCGAAGGCAAACCTGCGGGTAAACCGGTGGACCTGCTGACGGGCTTCTTGAACGAAGATGGCAAGGCCATGGGCAGGCCGGTGGGCGTGGTCACTGACCAGAGGGGTGGAGTGCTGGTGGCCGACGATGTGGGGAATGTGGTTTGGCGGGTGAGCAGGGCTCAGTAATGGAGGTTGTCTGTACTGGCCCTATCGCTGGCAAGCCAGCTCCCACAGTGACCGCGTACCCTGTGGGAGCTGGCTTGCCAGCGATGAGGCCATCAGCCCCACCAAGAACCTACGGGTTGTGCGCCAGATGTGCAGGCGCCATCAACACCCGCTTCGCATTCAGGTAAGACTTCTGCCAGTAGTTGTTCGACAGATAGTCCAGCCGCACCGTCCCACCGGTCGACGGAGCATGCACGAAGCGCCCTTCCCCGACGTAGATGCCAGCGTGGTTCACCTGGCTCGCACCGTTCGTCGCAAAGAACACCACATCCCCCGATTGCAGCGCATTACGCTGAACGTCCGGGGCACGCATGACGATCATCTCGCGAGTCGAACGTGGCAGGGAAATACCTGCCGCATCGCGGTAGACATAACCGATCAGGCCACTGCAATCGAAGCCGGAATCCGGCGTGTTGCCGCCCCAGCGATAGGGCGTGCCGACCAGGCCAAGCGCGCGGAAAAGCACGTCCTCAGCGGCTGGCGAGTAGCTGATCTGGGCAGGAACATAGGCCGGCTGGACCACCGGGGGCGGGGTCGGAGCCTGGCTGGAGCAGGCACCGAGCAGTGCTGCCAAGGACAATACCGCTGAACGCGCCATCATCGTCTTCATCAGAACATCCTGTCTGAAGGAGCCCGGCGCGGGGCCGGAATAAGTGGTGAGAAATCAGATTAGACGTTTTCTGTAAACACGCACGGCGACTAGCTTTTCAGCATAGTCGCCGTGTGTCTGACACCGCTGCGAATCGCTTAGTTGCGCGAAAGTGTCGTGGTCGCTGCCGGCGGCGCCAGGGCCAGGGCGCGTTTGGCCTCGATGAAGGTCTTGCTCCAGTAGCGATCACCCAGGCTGTCGATCCGCACACCACCGCTGCGGCGGCTGCTGGAATGGATGAACTGGTTGTCGCCCAGGTAGATGCCGGCATGGCTGACGCGCCCGCGACCGTTGGTGCTGAAGAACAGCAGGTCACCGGGCTTGAGGTTGTTGCGCGAGACCAGCGGCGCATCGACGTTGATCATCTCGCGGGTCGAACGCGGCAGGGTCATGCCGGCTTCCTCGCGGAACAGGTAACCGATGAAGCCGCTGCAATCGAAGCCCGACTGCTCGGAGGTGCCACCGAAGCGGTAGCGGGTACCGATCAGCGACATGCCGCGCTCGAGGATGCTGTCGGCCAGGGCGGGCAGCTGGTAGGACTTGCTGCTGGAGAATTGTTCCAGATCCTGCTCGGTAGCCAGCTCTTCCTCGAAGACGGAAGTCTCGACGGAGGACTTGGTAGCGGACTTGGCGGAAACGGAGAAGTGATCCTGCTGTTGTGGGGCCGGGCTATGGGCCGCGCAGCCAAACAGCAGCGTCACGAGTGCGAGGGGCACGAGGGGTGCGAAGCGATTCAGCATGGGCACGACCGTGTCTTGAATTTGATGAAGTCGCGACTATGCCTTCTATCGATTCGATTTGCAAATTCAATCGAAAAAAATGTGACTTTTATGTGCGGCAGGTCAAGGACGCGGTTTACCAGCCCAACGTTTCCTTCAGGAAGGGGATGGTGAGCTTGCGTTTTTCCTGCAGGGAAGCCTGGTCCAGGCGCTCCAGCAGGTCGAACAGCGCACTCATGCTGCGAGTACCGCGGGTAAGGATGAAATGCCCGACTTCATCGGTCATGTGCAGGCCACGGCGAGACGCGCGCAGTTGCAGGGCGCGCAGTTTGTCTTCGTCGGACAGGGCGCGCATCTGGAAGATCAGGGCCATGGTCAGGCGCGACTTGAGGTCGGGCAGCTTGATCGGCAACTCCCGCGGCGAGGCGGAAGCCGCCAGCAACAGGCGTCGGCCGCTGTCGCGCAGGCGATTGAAGAGATGGAACATGGCCTCTTCCCACTCCGGCTTGCCGGCGATCACATGCAGGTCATCGAGGCACACCAACTCGTACTGCTCCAGATGATCCAGCAGTTCGACACCACGATCGAGCAGTTGCGCCAGCGGCAGGTAGACGGCGGGCTCGCCCAGTTGCTCGAAACGCAGGCAGGCGGCCTGCAACAGATGAGTGCGCCCTACCCCCTGCTTGCCCCACAGGTAGATCAGGCTCTCGGTCCAGCCGGCGTCGGCTTCGCAGAGTCGCTCGACGTAGCCCAATGCTGCGGCGTTGGCACCCGGATAGTAGTTGATGAAGGTGGCGTCATCGCGCAGACGCACACCCAGGGGCAACTGGATCGGTTTCATGCTGGCTGGGCGGTCGCGAGGAACCGCAAAGGGCCCTTGGTAAAAGTTTGCAAAGTCTATACCTGCGCCGTCGGTCGCACAATGAGCGAAGAAAATCAAAGGCTTGCAAGAGCAGCCTAGAGATGCGGATCGATCTCCTCGCCATACATGTCCGACTTCTTATAGAAGTCATGCATATGACGCAGCAGCACCATGATCACCGCCGCTGCCGGCAGGGCCAGCAGCACGCCGGTAAAGCCGAACAGCTCGCCACCGGCAAGAATGGCGAAGATCACCGCCACCGGATGCAGGCCGATGCGGTCGCCGACCAGCAGCGGAGTCAGGACCATACCCTCAAGCGCCTGGCCGACCATGAACACGGCCACGATACCCAGCAGCGGATAGGGGTCGACGCCGAACTGGAACAGCCCGGCGACCATCGCCGCGCCGATCCCGATGATGAACCCCATGTAGGGCACGATCGCCGCCAGCCCGGCCAGCAGGCCGATCAGCAGGCCCAGCTCCAGCCCCACCAGCATCAACCCCGAGGCGTAGATCACGCCCAGGGCAAGCATCACCAGCAACTGGCCGCGAACGAAGGCACCGAGCACCTCGTGGCATTCCTCCGCCAGCTCCACCACCTGCGGCTCGCTCTGGCGCGGCAGCAGGCTGCGCAGCCTGGCCATCATCAGGTCCCAGTCACGCAACAGGTAGAAGCCCACCACCGGGATCAGCACCAGGTTGGCCAGCCAGCCGACCAGCGCCAGGCCGGAAGCGGTGACCTGGGACAGCACCACGCCGACGATATCGGTGGTCTGGCCCATATGGGCGCTGATGGCAGCCTTGACCTTGTCGAATTTCCAGAAGCCGTCGGCCAGGCCCAGCTTGACCTGGACCCAGGGCAGCGCCACATGCTGCAGCCAGTCGAGCATCTGCGGCGCGACTTCGTACAAACGCACCAGTTGCTTGGCCAGCATCGGAATCAGCACCAGCAGCATCGCCAGCAGGACCAGGCTGAACAAGGCGAAGACCACTGCCACCCCGGCGGTACGCGACAAGCCCATGCGCTCCAGGCGATCCACCAGCGGATCGCCCAGGTAGGCCAGGAGAATCCCGACCAGGAACGGCGAAAGGATGCCGTGCAGAAGATAGAGAAGAATGCCTAGCGCCAGCAGGGCGATAGGCCACATCCAGCGGCGCAGGTCGATCATCGCGACGGCTCCTTACCAGCGGAAACGCAGGCCGGTGAACGGGGCCGGTGCTGGTGCCGGTTGCGCACCTGGCACGGCGGGCGTCGCAGCTGCCGGTGCAGCCACCTGGGCGGCATCGGCCGGTACTTCCTGCAGTTTCGCCAGGCCCAGCTGGGCCCGTAATTGGTCGCTGCTGCCGGTGGCTTTCCAGGTCATGACATCGCCCTGTACTTCGATGACCCGACCACCGAACGGTTCGAGCACCCGGCCCAGCTCGGCGTAGCGCTCCAGGTTCATGCCCTGGACCTGGACCTGCTGCTCGCTGCTGGCCCCCGGCCTGGCCACGAAACGCGGCGCCAGGCGCTGGCTGACCGCGAGCATCACGGCATCGGCTACGGCCGCCTGGTCTGCGCCCTCGACCTTGCCCTGTTCACGCTGCTCGCCCAGCCACAGGCGCCAGGTGCCATTCCACTTGCCATCGGCTTCGCTGGCATGCACCGCCAGCAGCGCGTCGGCAGCGTAGCGCCCGGAAGCGGCCTGCAGCGGCGAAGGGTCAGTACCTTCGAGATTCTTCGGCGTGGCGACCAGTTGTTCTTCCAGGTCGCCCAGTGGCAGGCGCAGCGGCAGGCCACGGTGCTGGGCGGCCCGGCGCAGCACTTCGGCATTGCTCTGGCCATCGCCGACCAGGCTGGAGCCCTCGGTGCTGTCGTTCAACCACCAGCCGAGGATCGCCGGACGGTTGCTGCCCCACAGGGCCAGCCCGGCCTTGCGCAGGGCACGCTCGGTGCTGCCGGGGTCGAAGTCCACCAGCAGGGTTTCGGGCGGACCGGCCTCGGTGCCGAACTGGCTGATGATCTGCTGCGGGTCCTTGCGCAATTCGGCAAGCCCGGGATTCTGCGGCGCCTTGGGATCGCCGGTCAGGCGCAGGACCAAGGTGTCCAGCGCCGCCTGGGTAGCCTGGGCGCGGGCATCGGCACCCTGCCCGGCCAGCGGCTCGCGCACCTGGTACAGCCCGGAGACGCTTTCGGCCTGGGCCGCCACGGCGAACAGGGCAACGCAGCAACCGAACAGATATGAACGCAAAGGCATGAAGGATTCCTGTCCAGATATAGAAAGAAGCGAAGTCCAGCGTGAAGCCAAGACCCTCGCCACAGCGCAAAATTCACTGGGTGGGCGCTGTTTCACCTCCTATACCTTATACAGGCCGCGACAAGGCAACCACCCGCCCGCGGTGATTCATGTTTTTTCCTTATATTCAGGCCCTGCCCGTCGGCCTGAGGATGGCCGCTGCCGGGCAACCCTGATAAAATCGCGCGCCTTCGCAGACCACTGACGGTCGGGCAGGCGGATCCAGTTTTCCCCGCAGCCTGGCAGGTCAGGGTCGATTTCCCCGAATCCCTCCCTCCTAAAGGCCTGGATCACATGAGCAAGCAACCCTCCCTTAGCTACAAGGACGCCGGTGTAGACATCGACGCCGGCGAAGCCTTGGTCGAACGCATCAAAGGCGTGGCCAAGCGCACCGCGCGCCCGGAAGTCATGGGCGGCCTGGGCGGCTTTGGCGCCCTCTGTGAAATCCCGGCCGGCTACAAGCAACCTGTCCTGGTGTCCGGCACCGACGGCGTCGGCACCAAGCTGCGCCTGGCGTTGAACCTGAACAAGCACGACTCGATCGGCCAGGACCTGGTCGCCATGTGCGTCAACGACCTGGTGGTCTGTGGCGCCGAGCCGCTGTTCTTCCTCGACTACTACGCCACCGGCAAGCTCAACGTCGATGTGGCTGCCACCGTGGTCACCGGCATCGGCGCCGGCTGCGAACTGGCCGGCTGCTCGCTGGTCGGCGGTGAAACCGCCGAGATGCCGGGCATGTACGAAGGCGAAGACTACGACCTGGCCGGCTTCTGCGTAGGTGTGGTGGAAAAGGCCGAGATCATCGACGGTTCGAAGGTCGCCACCGGTGACGCCCTGATCGCCCTGCCATCCTCCGGCCCGCACTCCAACGGCTACTCGCTGATCCGCAAGATCATCGAAGTCTCCGGTGCCGACATCGAGCAAGTGCAACTGGACGGCAAGCCGCTGACCGAACTGCTGATGGCGCCGACCCGCATCTATGTCAAGCCGCTGCTCAAGCTGATCAAGGAGACCGGCGCGGTCAAGGCCATGGCCCACATCACTGGCGGCGGCCTGCTGGACAACATCCCGCGCGTCCTGCCAAAAGGCGCCCAGGCGATCGTCGACGTGGCGAGCTGGGAGCGTCCTGCGGTCTTCAACTGGCTGCAAGAGCAAGGCAATGTCGACGAGCACGAAATGCACCGCGTGCTGAACTGCGGCGTCGGCATGGTCATCTGCGTGGCCCAGGACCAGGTCGAAACGGCCCTGAACAGCCTGCGCCAGGCCGGTGAGCAGCCTTGGGTGATCGGCCAGATCGGCGTGGCTGCCGAAGGCGCCGCCCAGGTCGAGCTGAAGAACGTCAAGGCACACTGATGCCCACCACGAAGTGCGATGTAGTGGTGTTGCTGTCGGGTTCCGGCAGCAACCTGCAAGCCCTGATCGACAGCGCCCGTGCCGGGGATTCCCCGGTCCGGATCCGCGCCGTGATTTCCAACCGCGCCGATGCCTACGGCCTGCAGCGCGCCCGTGACGCCGGCATCGACACCGCCGTGCTCGATCACAAGGCGTTCGACGGCCGCGAAGCCTTCGACCAGGCCCTGATCGAGCGGATCGATGCCTTCTCGCCGCAACTGGTGGTGCTCGCCGGCTTCATGCGCATCCTCAGCGCCGACTTCGTCCGCCACTACGCCGGGCGCCTGCTGAATATCCACCCTTCCCTGCTGCCCAAGTACAAGGGCCTGCACACCCACCAGCGCGCGCTGGAGGCGGGTGATGCCGAGCATGGCTGCAGCGTGCACTTCGTCACCGAGGAACTCGATGGCGGGCCGCTGGTCGTACAGGCAATCATCCCGGTGGCCCCGGATGACACGCCAGAGACCCTGGCGCAGAGGGTTCACAGCCAGGAACACCAGATCTACCCGCTGGCAGTGAGCTGGTTCGCCGCAGGCCGTTTGCGCCTCGGTGAAAGCGGTGCTCTACTGGATGGCCAGCCCCTGGCGGCCAGCGGCCACTTGATTCGACCCTAGGAGATTTTATGCGTCGCGCCCTGCTTCTCGCCCTCGCCGTGCTCGCACTGCCGCTTCAGGCAGCCGAGCTGAAACCCTTCTCGGCCAGCTACACCGCCGACTGGAAGCAACTGCCCATGAGCGGCACTGCCGAACGCAGCCTGGAAAAGAACGCCAACGGCACCTGGAGCCTCAACTTCAAGGCGTCGATGATGATCGCCAGCCTGACCGAGCAAAGCACCCTGTCGCTGGACAAGGACACCCTGCTGCCGCAGAGCTATCACTTCGAACGTGGCGGCCTGGGCAAGGCCAAGAAAGTCGACCTGGACTTCGACTGGTCGCAGAAAGTCATCACCGGTACCGACCGTGGCGACGCGGTGAAACTGCCGCTCAACCGTGGCGTACTGGACAAGTCCACCTACCAGCTGGCGCTGCAGCATGACGTGGCTGCCGGCAAGAAAAGCGTGAGCTACCAGGTAGTCGATGGCGACGAGATCGACACCTACGACTTCCGCGTACTGGGCACCGAGAAGGTCACCACCCGGACCGGCCAGGTCGATGCGATCAAGGTCGAGCGCGTCCGCGATCCAAGCCAGAGCAAGCGCATCACCGAACTGTGGTTCGCCAAGGACTGGGACTACCTGCTGGTGCAACTGCGCCAGGTCGAGACCGACGGCAAGGAATACGTGATCGTGCTGCAGGACGGCACGGTGGATGGCAAGGCGGTCAAGGGTAACTGACCGGCTGGTTGTTCGTTGCTCCCGAAACCCCGCCTTGTGCGGGGTTTTCTTTTGTCTGGGAGGGCCTCATCGCTGGCAAGCCAGCTCCCACAGGACTTGTGGGAGCTGGCTTGCCAGCGATGAGGCCCTCAGGAGCAAGCATGAAAGATCTTTCATGGCGCTTTTAATTTACTTAGCGAGCTAACAAATCCTATAAATGAGGCCTGCGACAGAGTGCCGCAGTTAACCGGATTTGGAGTTTGCACATGACTGTCAAAGTAACTGAGCGCGACGAATCGAAACTGTCCCACGAAGGCGTCGCCGCTGGCGTCCGCATCTGGGATGTGCACCAGCAGGGCCAATTGGTCGGCATGTTCCACACTGAACACGAAGCCCATCGCTACCGCATGGAACTGGAAGTCTGGGAAACCCGCCGGACCCAGTCCTGAAACCGGACTGTTCCACACAAAACAAACCCCGCCATGGCGGGGTTTGTCGTTTCTACCGAATCAGATCACCACATCAGGTCATCCGGGATCACGTAGGCCGCGTACGGATCGTCGGCATCCGGCTCTTCCACCTGGGTATTGAGCAGCAGGATGCGCTTGGGATCGCGCTCCTGGATCTTCAGCGCCGCTTCACGGGGAATGATCTCGTAGCCGCCAGCGTGGGCGACGATGGCCAGCGAGCCGCTGCTCAGCTTGCTGCGCATCAGGGCGTTGACCGAGATGCGCTTGACCTTCTTGTCGTCGACGAAGTTGTAGTAGTCCTCGGTGGTCAGCTTGGGCAGGCGCGAGGCTTCGATCAGTTGCTTGACCTGCGCGGCACGGGCCTTCTGCTCGGCCTTTTCCTGCTGCTGGCGGTTCAGCTCCTGGTCCCGCGCAACCTTCTCGGCCATTGCCTCCTTGGCCAGGCGCTGCTGGCTGTCGTCGACTTCGACCTGGCCTTTATGCTCCAGGCGTTTCTGCTTCTTTTGCTCTTTGTTGACCTGCTTGACCTGCTTCTGGTTGACCAGACCGGCTTTGAGCAATTGGTCGCGAAGGGAAAGGCTCATCGTGTTCACTCACTTAATGCATCGCGCTCAGCCGCAGCTGGGCAGGTTCTTTTCCTGACGCTTGGCTTCGCCCCAGAGCGCATCCAAGTCTTCGAGGGTGCAATCTTCGATCGGACGCCCGCTGTCGCGCAATGCCTGCTCGATAAAACGGAAGCGTCGCTCGAACTTGGCGTTGGCGCCACGCAGGGCATTTTCCGGGTCGATCTTCAGGTGCCGGGCCAGGTTGACCGTGGCGAACAGCAGATCGCCCACTTCATCGGCCAAGGCCACGGCATCGTTGTCGGCCATGGCTTCCAGCACTTCGTCCAGTTCCTCGCGGACCTTGTCCAGCACCGGCAGCGGGCCCGGCCAGTCGAAACCGACCTGGGCCGTGCGTTTCTGCAACTTGGCCGCGCGGGACAGCGCCGGCAGCGCCGCCGGAACGTCATCGAGCAGGGACAGTTGTTCGGGAACGCCCTTCTCGGCCCGCTCCTGCGCCTTGATCTCTTCCCAGCGCTGCTTGACCTGGTGTTCATCCAGGCGCGGGGTATCCAGCGGCGCATACAGCTCGCCGGTGGGGAACACATGGGGATGGCGGCGGATCAGCTTGCGGGTGATGCTGTCGATCACCCCGGCGAACTCGAAGCGGCCTTCCTCCATGGCCAACTGGCTGTAGTAGACCACCTGGAACAGCAGGTCGCCCAGCTCGCCCTGGAGGTGCTCGAAATCGCCGCGCTCGATGGCATCGGCCACCTCGTAGGCTTCCTCCAGGGTATGGGGAACGATGCTCGCGTAGGTCTGTTTCAAGTCCCACGGGCAGCCGTATTGCGGATCGCGCAGGCGGGCCATGAGGTGCAGCAGGTCGTCCAGGGTGTACATCGTGGCTTCTCGTAACAGCACAGGCCCGCCGCGATGGCGGGCCTGTCTCGGTCAAGGGGTGCGATTGCGCCGGGTCTCGATGATGTTCGGCAACTGCGAGATACGCCCAAGCAGGCGGCCGAGGGCATCCAGGCCGGGAATCTCGATGGTCAGCGACATCAGCGCGGTGTTGTCTTCCTTGTTCGAGCGGGTGTTGACCGCCAGCACGTTGATCCGCTCGTTGAGCAAGACCTGGGACACGTCACGCAGCAACCCCGGACGGTCGTAGGCACGCACCATGATGTCCACCGGATAGGTCTGCACCGGCACCGGCCCCCAGCTGACCTGGATGATCCGTTCCGGCTCGCGCCCGCCCAGTTGCAATACCGAAGCGCAGTCCTGGCGGTGGATGGTCACCCCGCGGCCCTGGGTGATGTAGCCGACGATGGCGTCCCCCGGCAGCGGCTGGCAGCAGCCGGCCATCTGGGTCAGCAGGTTGCCCACGCCCTGGATCTGGATGTCGCCGCGCTTGCCCGGCTTGAAGCCGGTGGCCTTGCGGGTGATGAGATCGATTTCCTCGATCCGCTCCGGTTCCACCAATTGCTGGGCGGCGTTGACCAGGTGGGCCAGGCGCAGGTCGCCAGCGCCGAGGGAAGCGAACATGTCCTCGGCGGTGCGCAGGTTGGCTTTTTCCGCCAGGCGCTCGAAGTCCACCTGGGGCAGGCCGAGGCGGTTCAGCTCGCGCTCCAGCAGGGTCTTGCCGGCCGCGACGTTCTGGTCACGGGCCTGCAGCTTGAACCAGTGGACGATCTTCGCCCGCGCCCGCGAGGTGGTGACATAGCCGAGGTTGGAGTTCAGCCAGTCGCGGCTCGGGTTGCCGTGCTTGCTGGTGATGATCTCCACCTGCTCGCCGGTCTGCAGGCTGTAGTTGAGCGGCACGATGCGCCCGTTGATCTTGGCGCCCCGGCAGTTGTGGCCGATCTCGGTGTGCACCCGGTAGGCGAAGTCCAGCGGCGTCGCGCCCTTGGGCAGATCGATGGCGTGACCGTCAGGGGTGAACACGTAGACCCGGTCGGGCTCGATATCCACCCGCAACTGCTCGGCCAGGCCGCCGATATCGCCCAGCTCCTCGTGCCATTCCAGGACCTGGCGCAGCCACGAGATCTTCTCTTCGTAGTGGTTGGAGCCGGACTTGACGTCGGTGCCCTTGTAGCGCCAGTGGGCGCACACGCCCAGCTCGGCTTCCTCGTGCATGGCGTGGGTGCGGATCTGCACCTCGAGGACCTTGCCCTCGGGCCCGATCACCGCGGTGTGCAGGGAGCGATAGCCGTTTTCCTTGGGGTTGGCGATGTAGTCGTCGAACTCCTTGGGAATGTGCCGCCACAGGGTGTGGACGATGCCGAGCGCGGTGTAGCAGTCGCGCATTTCCGGAACCAGTACCCGCACCGCGCGCACGTCGTAGATCTGGCTGAACTCCAGGCCCTTGCGCTGCATCTTGCGCCAGATGGAATAGATATGTTTCGCCCGACCGCTGATATCGGCCTTGACCCCGGTGGCCAGCAGTTCGTTCTGCAACTGGGCCATGACGTCGTTGATGAAGCGTTCGCGATCGAGCCGGCGCTCGTGCAGGAGCTTGGCGATCTGCTTGTACTGGTCCGGCTCCAGGTAGCGGAAGGACAGGTCCTCCAGCTCCCACTTGATATGGCCGATACCCAGGCGATGCGCCAGCGGCGCGTAGATATCGAAGACTTCGCGGGCGACACGGTGGCGCTTCTCGTCGTCGGCGCCCTTCACCGCGCGAATGGCGCAGGTGCGCTCGGCCAGCTTGATCAGGGCCACGCGCACGTCGTCGACCATGGCCACGAGCATCTTGCGCAGGTTTTCCACCTGGGCCTGGGAACCCAGCACCAGGGACTGGCGCGGATTGAGACTGGCGCTGATGGCGGCCATGCGCAGCACGCCGTCGATGAGCTTGGACACCACCGGACCGAAGCGCTGGGCGACTTCGGCCAGGGTTGCCTTGCCCTCGCGCACGGCGCGATAAATGATCGCGGCGACCAGCGAGTCCTGGTCGAGCTTGAGGTCCGCGAGGATTTCGGCGATTTCAAGACCGGCCTGGAAACTCGAGGTGCCATCGGCCCAGGAGTGTTTGGCCTGGTTGCCCTGCTTCTCGATTTCCTGGGCGAATTCGCAGGCAACCTTCAGCGCTTCGCGATCCAGCGCCGCGTCGACGCTGCACACGTGATCCAGCCATGCTTCGAGATTGATACTGCCGTCAGTGTTGACCGGCTGGTGCACTCTCACCTGTACCATCTTTGTTTACCTTTTCCTGCAGCGCATGCGCGATGCGCCTGAAAACTCGGGTGCCGTGCCACAGATCGATAAAGGCACGACACCCGGCGGTCAGCCTGGCTGACCCGCCTCGAATAACGCCATGGCCTCGACATGTGCTGTCTGCGGGAACATGTCGAGGATCCCGGCCCTTTTTAACCGGTAACCCTGCTTGATCAACTCAAGCGTATCGCGGGCCAGGGTCGCCGGATTGCACGACACATAGACCAAGCGTTTTCCACCCAGTGCTGCGATATTTCTGACGACTTCGTAGGCACCGTCTCGGGGTGGGTCCAAGAGTACCGCAGAAAAGCCTTCCGTCGCCCACCCGGACGCTGCCAGCGGTTGGGATAAATCCGCCTGAAAACAGCGAACATTATTCAAATTATTGCTACGGGCATTGGCAGCGGCCCGTTCGACCATTGCCTGCACCCCTTCCACGGCCACCACCTCGGCGGCCTTCTGCGCCAGCGGCAGGGCGAAGTTGCCCAGACCGCAGAACAGGTCCAGCACGCGCTCGTCATTCTGCGGCGCGAGCCAGTCGAGGGCCTGCTCGATCATCGCCGTATTGACGCCGGCGTTGACCTGGACGAAATCGCCCGGGCGATAGGCCAGGGTCAGGTTCCAGGGCTGCAGTTCGAACCCGAGGGACTGCTCCGGTTCCACCGACCAGGGCTCGCCTTCGCCTTGCAGCCAGAGCTGCACGCCTGCTACGGCGCAGAAGGCTTTCAGCCTGCCCAGGTCCACCTCGCCCAGCGGTGCGGTGTGGCGCACCAGCATGGCCAGGGCGGTACCGCTGAACAACTCGACGTGCCCTACCACCTGGGGCTTGCCCAGGCTCTGCAACAGCAGCGGCAGATGGCGCAGCACCGACTGCAAGGGCTGTACCAGCACCGGACAGTCGTCGATGGCGATGATGTCCTGGCTGGCTTCGGCGCGGAAACCGACGTCGAGTTTCTTCGTCTTGTGATCCCAGCGCACCGCAATCCGGGCCCGGCGGCGATAGCCGAATTCCGGCCCGCTCAGAGGCGCGGCCCATTGCTCGGGCACGACACCCGCCACCCGCTGCAACTGTTCGGCAAGCAGGCGCTGCTTGAGCTGAAGCTGATCGTCATGGGACAGGTGCTGCAGGTTGCAGCCGCCACAACGCTCGAAGTGCCGGCAGGGTGCCTCGCGGCGCTGGGCACTGGCGCCGAAGACCCGCTCCAGGCGGGCCTCGACCACCTTGCCATGGGCATTGAGCACCCGCGCCTCGACCTCTTCGCCCGCCAGCGCACCGCTGACGAACCAGGTACGGCCGTCGAGGAAGGCAATGCCGCGGCCATCGCCAGCCAGGCGCTCGATGGTCAGGCGCTGCTTCTTGCCCGTCGGCACCTGGGGCGCACGGCTGCCGCCGGCCGGCTGGAAGCGCAGGCCGCCGTTACGTTTACCTTTGGACATCAGCGATCCGCGTCGAAAATGCCGGTCGACAGATAGCGGTCACCACGGTCGCAGATGATCGCCACCATGGTCGCGTTCTCCACTTCGCGGGACAGGCGCAGCATGGCTGCCACTGCACCACCGGACGACACGCCGCAGAAAATGCCCTCTTCCCGGGCCAGGCGACGGGTGGTTTCCTCGGCTTCGCTCTGGGCCATGTCGACCACGCGATCGACGCGCTCGGCCTGGAAGATCGACGGCAGGTATTCCTCGGGCCAGCGACGGATGCCCGGGATGGCCGAGCCCTCCATGGGCTGCAGGCCGACGATCTGCACCTGCGGATTCTGCTCCTTGAGGTAGCGCGAGCAGCCCATGATGGTGCCGGTGGTGCCCATGGAACTGATGAAGTGGGTGATGTTGCCGCCGGTCTGGCGCCAGATTTCCGGGCCGGTGCTGACGTAGTGGGCCTCGGGGTTGTCGCCGTTGCCGAACTGGTCGAGGACCAGGCCGCGACCTTGGTCACGCAGGCGCTCGGCCAGGTCACGGGCACCTTCCATGCCCTCTTCCTTGCTGACCAGGATCAGCTCGGCACCATAGGCGGTCATCGCCGCCTTGCGTTCGGCGCTGGAGTTGTCGGGCATGATCAGGATCATCTTGTAGCCCTTGATCGCCGCCGCCATGGCCAGGGCGATACCGGTGTTGCCGGAGGTCGCCTCGATCAGGGTATCGCCCGGCTTGATCTGACCGCGCAGCTCGGCACGGGTGATCATCGACAGCGCCGGACGGTCCTTGACCGAACCCGCCGGGTTGTTGCCTTCGAGTTTCACCAGGAGAGTATTGCTGGTGTCGCCGGCCATGCGTTGCAGGCGGACCAGGGGGGTGTTGCCGACGCAATCGGCGATGGTGGGGTACTGCAAGGTCATGGCGTTTTCGCAATCCAGACTCACGGGGCCGCCTATCATACCGGCAAACCGTCGCACTCCATATCACGCAATCTGCGAGGTTTATAGCGGATCGCTATAAGCCTGGGCGGCAGCCTGTCGCTTGCGCCGCCAGCAGGCGGAAATTCAGGCGCAGGCCCCGTGTCCCGTTCTGCGCCCAGAGCCGGCCACCCTGGCGCTGCACGGCGTTGCGGGCGATGCTCAGGCCCAGGCCGAAGCCGCCATCGCCGGGGCGCGAGCCGTCCAGGCGAGTGAAAGCAGCGAATATCCGCTCCAGCTCCGTCTCGTCCACGCCACCGCCCTCGTCTTCCAGCCAGAGCAGCCAGTGGTCGCCCTGGCGTTGGCCGCCGAGGCGGACCAGGCCACCCGCCGGTGAGTGACGGATGGCATTGCGCAGTATGTTTTCCAGGGCCTGGGCGAGGCTGTCGAGATGGCCCTGCACCCAGCAGTCATCACCCAATTCGCACACCAGTTGTGTTCGCGGCCAGCCACTTTCGAAGCAGGCATCCTCGCAGAGCATTTCCCACAGAGCGGCGATGCCGATCGGCTCGCTGGGCAGCGGCGCACGCTCGGCATCCAGCCAGGCCAGTTGCAGGGCATCCTCGACCAGGCGCTGCATGCCTCGCACCTCGCGCCGCAAACGCTCGCGCAGCCGTTGCCCATCCTGCTCGCTGTCGCTGGCCACCTGCAGCCGGCTCAGTGGCGTGCGCAACTCATGGGACAGGTCGCGCAACAGTTGCTGCTGCAAGGCCACGGTGCCCTGCAGGCGCTCGGCCATATCGTCGAAGGCCCGGCCCAGTTCGCCGAACTCGTCATGGCGGCTGGTGGTGGCGCTGGCTACCCGTGCCGTCAGTTGCTCGGCGCGCCAGGCGTTGGCCTGGTCGCGCAGTTGATGCAGCGGGCGGATCAACATCCGGTACAGGCCGAAGCAGAACATCAGGGTCAGCAGCCCGGGGATCAGGCCATTGGTGACCATGCGCCAGAACAGCAGGTTCCAGCGGTCGGGGACCAGCCGCTGGGGCAACTCGATGACCAGGCTGCCGAGGGACGAGTCGCCGGGAAACGGTACGCGCATCCACGGCGCGGTGCTGGAATGGCGGCTCACCGGACGATCCACGCCACGCAGATTGGTCAGGCGCTCGACCTGGGCATCGCTCAGCGGCAGGCTGCCCAGCGGTTGCAGGTCTGGCCCGATCACGGCGATAAAACCCTGTTCACGCTCGCGCATGCCGCCCAGCCACAGATCGATACCCGCCGTGCCGCCGCTCAACAGGGCACGCTCGGCCTCGGCGGCATACCCTTCGAGCAATTCCCGCGCGTGCGGGGCCAGGTAGGCATTGCGCACTTCCATCTGCCGGCCCCAGGACAGGCTCAGGCCGATCAGCAGCAGGCAGAACCCCACCATGAGGATCGCCAGTTTCCAGAACAGCGAATGACGATTGGGCAACTTACGCGTCCTCGCCGGCGCCAAGCATGTAGCCCTGGCCCCAGACAGTGCGAAGCTGGCGCCCCTGGTAGCCGATGGCCTTGAGCTTGCGCCGGATCTGGCTGACATGCATGTCCAGACTGCGGTCGTGGCGCGAGTAGCCGCGCTGCAGCACATGCTGGTAAAGGAAGGGCTTGCTCAGCACCTCGTCGGGGCTGCGCTGCAGGGTTTCGAGCACCCGGTACTCGCTGGGCGTCAGGCCAGCCCAGTGGCCATCGTGGCACACATCGCAGGCCTTCTCGTCGAACTGCAGTTCGCCGCCCGGCGCCCTGGTTGCCGGCCACTGTCGACGTTCCAGATCGACCCGGCGCAGGATCGCTTCGATGCGCACCCTCAGCTCGGCCATGCTGAATGGCTTGGGCAGGTAGTCGTCGGCGCCGCGCTGGAAGCCGGTGATGCGGTCCGCCTCTGCCCCGAGCGCCGACATCATGATCACCGGCGTGCTGCTGCGCTCGCGCAGCTGCACCAGGGCGTCGAGGCCGGTCATGCCCGGCAGCAGGATATCCATCAGCACGACGTCGAAATGCTGCTGGCGCGCCTGGTCCAGGCCGTCACGGCCGTTGCGGCACCAGGTCACGAGAAAACCACTACGCTGGAGTTGCTCGTGAAGATAGGCACCAAGCACCGGATCGTCCTCGATCGCGAGAATGTTGGGATTGCGGATGACGTCGGGATTCATTGGCGGCTGCTAGCGATTCTCAATCGCGCGATTATTTAGCAATTGCTTTCCCCAGGCAACCCGATCCGGGTACAAGGGAGGGTTCATCACGGAGCGATTAACCAGTGCAATACCTCGATACACGCGGTAGCTTTCTGTCCATACAGCGCCGCGCAGACACAGGAGACCGGGCGTGCTGAATCGATTTGGAATCAGGACCCGCGTGCTGCTGCTCGCCGTGGTGCCCGCCGGGACCATGGCCCTGGTGCTTGGCGGCTATTTCACCTGGCTGCAGCAGAACGAACTGCAGACCCAGTTGCTCCAGCGCGGACAGATGATTACCGAGAGCCTGGCGCCCCTTGCGGGCCCGGCCCTGGCACGAAAGGATCGCGCGCAACTGGAACGCATCGCCGCGCAGACCCTGGAACAGACTGATGTCCGCGCCGTGTCCTTTCTCAGCCCCGACCGCGGCAGCCTCGCCCACGCCGGGCCGAGCATGCTCAACATGCCGCCGGCCGGTGGCGGTACGCAGATGCTCCAGCGCTCCGGCAGCGATGCCACCCGCTACCTGCTGCCGGTGTTCGGCCATCATCGGGACCTGGCCGACGACCCCGTGCCCCATGAAACCGATCGCCTGCTGGGCTGGGTCGAGATCGAGATATCCCACGGCAGCACATTGCTGCGCGGTTATCGGGCGCTGTTCGCCAGCCTGCTGCTGATCCTGCTCGGGCTGATGGCGACCACCCTGATCGCTCTGCGCATGAGCCGGGCGATCAATGGCCCGATCGGGCAAATCAAGCACGCGGTCAGTCAGCTCAAGGACGGCAACCTTGAAGAGCGCCTGCCGAGCATGGGCAGCTATGAACTGGACGAGCTGGCCGCCGGTATCAACCGCATGGCCGAGACCCTGCACAGCGCCCACGAAGAGTTGCAGCACAGCATCGACCAGGCCACCGAGGACGTGCGGCAGAACCTGGAAACCATCGAGATCCAGAACATCGAGCTGGACATGGCGCGCAAGGAAGCGATCGAGGCGAGTCGGATCAAATCCGAGTTCCTTGCCAACATGAGCCATGAGATCCGCACGCCGCTCAACGGTATCCTGGGCTTCACCCATCTATTGCAGAAAAGCGAGCTGACCCCGCGCCAGCATGACTATCTCGGTACCATCGAGAAGTCTGCCGACAGCCTGTTGGGGATCATCAACGAGATCCTCGACTTTTCCAAGATCGAGGCCGGCAAGCTGGTGCTGGAGAGCATTCCGTTCAACCTGCGCGACCTGATCCAGGACACGCTCACCATCCTCGCGCCGCAGGCGCATGCCAAGCAGTTGGAGCTGGTCAGCCTGGTCTACCGGGACACGCCGCTGTCGCTGATCGGCGACCCGCTGCGCCTGAAGCAGATCCTTACCAACCTGGTCAGCAACGCGATCAAGTTCACCCGCGAGGGCACCATCGTCGCCCGCGCCATGCTCGAGGACGAGCGCGAAGACTCGGTGCAGTTGCGCATCTGCATCCAGGACACCGGGATCGGCCTCTCGGCCCAGGATGTGCGGGCCCTGTTCCAGGCGTTCAGCCAGGCCGACAACTCGCTGTCGCGCCAGGCCGGCGGTACCGGGCTGGGCCTGGTGATCTCCAAGCGCCTGATCGAGCAGATGGGTGGCGAGATCGGTGTCGACAGCACGCCGGGAGAAGGTTCGCAGTTCTGGATCAGCCTGAGCCTGCCACGGGCCCGCGATACCACCGAGGACCAACCGCTGCCGGCCCTGCACCAACGACGCACGGCGATCACCGACAACCACGAACTGGCGCGCCAGGCGCTGGAGCATCAACTGGAGGATTGCGGCCTGGCGGTCAGCACCTTCGGCACTCCCGAGCAACTGCTTGGCGCGGTCGAGGCCGCCCATCTGGCCGGGCAGCCGTTCGAGCTGGCGGTGCTTGGCGTCAACCTGCACGACATGGCTCCGGAAAGCCTCGGCCAGTTGATCCAGCGCCTGGAGCGGTTCGCCTGCCAGGCCCTGGTGCTGTGCCCGACCACCGAGCAGACCCTGTATCACCCGTTCCTGCCCAACGCCCATGGCCAGTTGCACGCCAAGCCGGCGTGCACGCGCAAACTGCGCCGCGCCCTGCTCGAACTGGTCCAGCCGCGGCGCAGCCAAGGCGAGCTCAAGGCAATACCGGGCCAGCGCCTGCCAAAGGTGCTGTGTGTCGATGACAACCCGGCCAACCTGCTGCTGGTGCAAACCCTGCTGGAAGACCTGGGCGCCGAGGTACTGGCGGTGGACAGCGGCAAGGCGGCGCTCCAGGCCGTGCAGCAGGACAGTTTCGACCTGGTGCTGATGGACGTGCAGATGCCGGGCATGGACGGTCGCGAATGCACCGAGCAGATCCGCCGCTGGGAAGCCGGTCACGGCGGCCAGGCGCTGCCCATCGTCGCCCTTACCGCCCACGCCATGGCCAATGAAAAGCGCGCCCTGCTGCACAGCGGCATGGACGACTACCTGACCAAGCCGATCAGCGACCGGCAACTGGCCCAGGTGGTGCAGAAATGGACCGGGCTGACCGTCCACGTTACCCGTGACGAACGCAGCAGCAGCAGTGCTTACGGCGGCAGCGAACTGAAGGTGCTGGACCCGGAGGAAGGCCTGCGCCTGGCCGCCGGCAAGCCGGACCTGGCGGCGGACATGCTGGCGATGCTGCTGGCCTCGCTGGAGTCGGACCGCCACGCCATCCGCGCCGCCCGCGATACCGGCGACCGCGCGGCGACCATCGAGCGCGTGCACCGGCTCAATGGCGCCACCCGCTACTGTGGCGTGCCGCAATTGCGTGCGGCCTGCCAGCGCAGCGAAACGCTGTTGAAGCAGGACGACCCGCAAGCCCAGCAGGCCCTCGACGACCTGGAGCGGGCCATCGACCGGCTGACGCACGTCGCACGCCAGAGCGCCTGACCCAGGGCAAGGCGCCAGGACGCCACTTGGCTACACTGGCGGTTCGACCGTTAGGGAGCATGAACGATGCGCGTCCTGTTTTTCAGCAGCCAGTCCTACGACCAGAACAGCTTCACCGCCGCCCGCGCGGTGGACGGGCTGGAGCTGCACTTCCAGCCCGCCCGCCTGAACGAGGACACCGCCGCCCTCGCCGCCGGTCATGAAGTGGTCTGCGCCTTCATCAACGATGACCTCTCGGCGCCAGTGCTGGAGCGCCTGGCCGCGGCCGGCACGCGCCTGATCGCCCTGCGCTCGGCCGGCTACAACCATGTCGACCTGGCGGCGGCGCGACGCCTGGGCCTGAGCGTGACCCGGGTCCCGGCCTATTCCCCGCATGCCATTGCCGAACATGCGGTGGCGCTGATCCTCGCCCTGAACCGCCGCCTGCACCGCGCCTACAACCGCACCCGCGAAGGGGATTTCAGCCTGCATGGGCTGACCGGCTTCGACCTCCACGGCAAGACCGTGGGCGTGGTCGGCACCGGGCAGATCGGCCTGGCCTTCGCGCGGATCATGGCCGGTTTCGGCTGCCAGCTGCTGGCCCATGATCCGTATCCGAACCCGCACGTCGAGGCTCTGGGCGCACGCTACCTGCCGCTGGACCAGCTGCTGCGCCAGGCCAATATCATCAGCCTGCATTGCCCGCTGACCCCGCAGACCCGGCACCTGATCAATATCGAAAGCCTGTCCGAACTGCAGCCCGGCGCCATGCTGATCAACACCGGACGCGGCGCCTTGGTAGACACCCCGGCGCTGATCGAGGCACTGAAAAGCGGCCACCTGGGCTACCTGGGCCTGGACGTCTACGAGGAGGAAGCGCAGATCTTCTTCGAGGACCGCTCCGACCAGCCGCTGCAGGATGACGTACTGGCGCGGCTGCTGACCTTCCCCAACGTGATCGTCACCGCGCACCAGGCCTTCCTGACCCACGAGGCGCTGGCCGCCATCGCCGCCACCACCCTGGACAACATCGCCCGATGGATGGTCGGTACGCCGCAGAATCTGGTGGAGGGATAGGGTAGGATACGCGGCAAATTTGGAGGCCCCATGGTCGAACACGATTTCCGCTACACCCTCTTCAACCCGCAACACACCCTGATCGAATGCCGCGCGCTAGCGCCGGGCCGTTACCAGGTTACCGGCAACGGCGGCTCGATCCAGAAAGGCGACGTCCTGCTGGTCACCCTCAAGGGCAGCAAGGACCTGTCGATGCGCCTGGCCGTGGACAGCGTCCGCCACCTGATCAACCCACGCGGCCAATGGGTCGCCACGGCCAATGGCCCGGCCTTCGGCGAGCTGGCCATTCACCAATGGAAAGTAGAGTGCAACAGCTGCGATGCCGAGCTCGAATTCGAGTTCGCGGTAGACGCCAAGCTGGGCAAGAAAGCCCAGCAACCAGCCGCCGTGGCGCGGATTGCCGAACTGGGCTGGGCGACCAAGGGTGACAAGCACCTGTGCCCGAAATGCCGGGAGCAGGCGCAGTGAACAAGTTGCTGATGAGCGGCGCGCTGCTGGCGGCCCTGGCGGGCTGCGCAGCCGAGCCGGTAAAGCTGCAAAAGGAACGCAGCTACGTGCTGGAGTGGATCGGCGAACGTCCGCTGATGGACTACAGCCACCTGACCCTGACCCTCGCCGATGATGGCCGGGCCTATGGCAATGCCGGCTGCAACCACTGGTTCGCCCAGTACAGCCTGCAGGGTGACAAGCTAAGCTTCGGCACCATCGGCAGCACGCGCAAACTCTGTGCACCGGCGCTGATGGAGCAGGAGAAGCGCTTCCTGGAAGCGCTGGCCAAGGTGGAGCGCTGGGATATCTCGCCGATCGAGCAGGTCAGGTTCTGGCCGGCCGAGGGCAAGCCGCTGCGGTTCTGGCCGGAAGAAGGCTGATCTCGACTCTCAAAGCCTGCACAAAACCCTGTGGGAGCTGCGGTTCGGCGCCCCGACTTGCCAGCGATGACTGTAGTGAATTCACCACCGCTATCGCTGGCAAGCCAGCTCCCACAGGGGTCATGTGTCGCCTGCAAGAACTGATCAGGCGCCCTTGAGCGCCTTGATCTTCTCCACCAGCCCCGCCTTCGTCTGCTCGCCCATCAACTGCTCACGCACCTTGCCCTTGTCGTCGATGATGTAGGTCACCGGCAAGCCTTCGCTGCGCGGCAGGTCGTAGCGCTCGGCCGGGTCCTGGGCCAGTACGGTGAAGCCGATGCCCATGGTGTCCACGGATTTCTTCAGTTCCTCGCCCTGCAACCCGTCGAAGTTCACCCCGACCACGGTCACACCCTGGCCCTGCCATTCCTGGGCGAACTGGTTCAGTTCGGGAATCTCCACCCGGCACGGGCCGCACCATTCAGCCCAGTAGTTGAGCACCACCCAGCGCCCGTCGAGTTGCTCGGCTTTCACCGTGTTGCCGTTCTGGTCCAGGCCGTAGTCCGCACCGCAACCACCGAGCATCAGGCTCATGCTGATGGCCAGGGCTGCTGCCAAACGCCTTGTCATGGGTCAATCCTTCTTCAAGATTCAGGCAAAATGCCGGTTTGCTGCGGTTAGAATACCCGCCACTCACAGCCGGATGCGACCCTGACATGACCGACCTGACGCTTTACCACAACCCGCGCTGCTCCAAGTCCCGCGGTGCCCTGGAACTGCTCGAAGCACGGGGCCTCGCGCCCACCGTCGTGCGCTACCTGGAAACCCCGCCGGACGCGGCAACCCTCAAGGCCCTGCTCGGCAAGCTGGGCATCGGCGCGCGCCAGCTGCTGCGCAGCGGTGAAGACGAGTACACCAGCCTCGGCCTGGCCAACCCGGCCCTGACCGATGCACAACTGATCGCCGCCATGGTCGAGCATCCCAGGCTGATCGAGCGGCCGATCCTGGTGGCTGGCGACAAGGCGGTGATCGGTCGTCCGCCGGAAAAAGTGCTGGAGATCCTGTCGTGAGCCAGCCCTACATCCTGATCCTCTATTACAGCCGCCACGGCTCCACCAGCGAAATGGCCCGGCAGATCGCCCGCGGCGTCGAGCTGGCCGGCCTGGAAGCCCGGTTGCGCACGGTGCCGGCGATCTCCACCGAATGCGAAGCGGTAGCGCCGTCGATCCCGGAGACCGGCGCGCTTTACGCCACCCTCGACGATCTGCGCAATTGCGCTGGCCTGGCCCTGGGCAGCCCGACCCGCTTCGGCAACATGGCCGCGCCGCTCAAGTACTTCATCGACGGCACCAGCAGCCTGTGGCTGAGCGGCGGCCTGGTGGGCAAGCCGGCGGCGGTGTTCACCTCCACCGCCAGCCTGCACGGTGGCCAGGAATCGACCCTGCTGTCGATGCTGCTGCCGCTGATGCACCACGGCATGCTGATCATGGGCCTGCCCTACAGCGAGTCGGCGCTGATCGAGACCCGAGGCGGCGGCACGCCCTATGGCGCCAGCCACCATGCCGGCGCCGATGGCAAGCGCGACCTGGATGCCGACGAAATCGCCCTGTGCCGCGCACTCGGCCAGCGCCTGGCGAGCACCGCGAAACGGCTGGAGAACGGGCGTGGCTAAAAAGCCGAAGATCCTGCCGCCGATGCAATGGCTGGAGCCGCGGGTGCGCCTGACCCGCGCCCTGAGCCTGGCGGCCTTCGCCAGCCTGGTGCTGTTGCTGGTGGTCAATACGCTGTTCTTCACCGACCTGCACGGTGCACGCAGTTGGGTGATCCTGGGCGTGCAACTGCTGCCGTTGGCGCTGGTGGCGCCGGGAATGATCGGCGGCAGCGCGCGGGCCCATGCGTGGATGTGCTTCGTGCTCAACCTGTACTTCATCACCGGGGTGGAAGCGGCCTTCGACCCGGCGCGGGCGCTGTTCGGCTGGCTGGAAGTGGTGATCAGCCTGACGTTGTTCGTCAGTGCGCTGCTGTATATCCGCTGGCGGTTTCAGCTGGATCGCAGGATGGCAGGGGAAGGATCGGCTTGATTTGAAGGCCCTATCGCTGGCAAGCCAGCTCCCACAGGTCCGGCGAACACAGTACCTGTGGGAGCTGGCTTGCCAGCGATGAGGCCCTCAAGAACACCATCAGTGATTGACGGTATGCGCCAGCATCACCGACAACTGGCACAGCGGCCTGCCACTTTCGGCATGCCACTGATTGAAAGCGGCCTGCACCTGCGCCAGGTCCTTCAAGCTGGTCGGCTTCTTGTCGATCACCTCCTGGGCGATCAACGCCGCCGACATGTCGTCGGTCGGGATAAACGTATCCTTGCCCATCATCCGCAGGAACCGCGGCGCCGACAGCCCGCCCAACTGGTTGCCATGCCGGGCCAGGTACTTCCACAACCCGGTGATATCGGTCACCGGCCAGTCGGCGATCAGCGCCGCGAAGCTGCCCTTCTCCTTCTGCACATCCAGCACCATCTGCGCATTGCGCGGCACGCTCTTGAGCTTGCCCAGATGGCGGATCAGGCGGGTGTCCTGCATCAACCGCTCCAGGTGCTCGGCGCCCATCAGCACGACCTTCTCCGGGTCGAAGCCGAAGAACACCTGCTCGAACGCCGGCCACTTGGCGTCCACCAGGCTGTGCTTGAGCCCGGCACGAAACACGCGCAAGGCCAGGGTCGAGAGGTAGCGGTCGTCACTGATCGCGCGCAATTGCGCCGAAGTCTTCGGTTGCGGCAGGTACGCTTCCAGCGCAGCGGCGGAGCCGAAGCGGTTCAGGCAATACTCATGCAGCCATTGATAGTCGCGCATGGGTCAGATATTCAGCACGTCGAGGAAACGCGGGGCCGCGGTTTCGTCGATGCGCAGGCTGGTGAAGTCGAACAGGTTGCGGTCGGCCAGTTGCGACGGCACCACGTTCTGCAGGCTGCGGAAGATGCTGTCGGTCCGCCCGGGTGACTTGCGCTCCCACTCCACCAGCATCTCCTTGACCACCTGGCGCTGCAGGTTTTCCTGGGAGCCGCAGAGGTTGCACGGGATGATCGGGAATTCCTTCATGTCCGAGTAGGCCTGGATGTCCTTCTCCGAGCAGTAGGCCAGCGGACGGATCACCACGTTGCGGCCATCGTCGGCCCGCAGCTTGGGCGGCATGGCCTTCATGGTCCCGTTGAAGAACATGTTGAGGAAGAAGGTTTCGACGATATCGTCGCGGTGGTGACCGAGGGCCATCTTGGTCGCGCCGATCTCGTCGGCGAAGGTGTACAGGGTGCCGCGGCGCAGGCGCGAGCACAGCGAGCAGGTGGTCTTGCCCTCCGGGACCAGCTCCTTGACCACCGAGTAGGTGTCCTTTTCGACGATGTGGTACTCGATGCCCAGGGTCTTCAGGTAGGCCGGCAGCACTTCCTCGGGGAAGCCGGGCTGCTTCTGGTCCATGTTCACCGCCACGATCTCGAACTTGATCGGCGCCACTTTCTGCAAGTGCAGCAGAACGTCGAGCATGGTGTAGCTATCCTTGCCGCCGGACAGGCAGACCATGACCTTGTCGCCATCCTCGATCATGTTGTAGTCGGTGATGGCTTCGCCGGCGAGACGGCGCAGGCGTTTCTGCAGCTTGTTCTGATTGACCGAAAGGGTGCCCATGGCGCTTGAATCCGCGAGGTGTGACAAAAGGCGCGTATTTTACGCACAAACCGCCGCGCGACACAGACCCATCCGATAAAGACTGCAAGGAAATCAAGCACGGCGCTTAGAGCGCGATTTGCTCTAAAAAAGCGGATTTGTGCGACGAACGCCTTCCTATACTGCGACATAAGACCGCAACGATAGCGGCCTGTCCTGTCCGGCCCGTGCCTTGCGGGCTAGCAAGCGCTCCACTGGGGGGCGATTGGAAACGGCGTAGGAGTGATTGGCATGATCCATCACGTTGTTGGGCTGTTCACCCATCCTGACCAGGAATGGCGGGAAATCCGTGGCGAAGAAGAAACCATCAGCCACATGTACCTCACCCACACCCTGATACTGGCAGCCATCCCTGCGGTATCGGCGTTCATCGGCACCACCCAGGTCGGCTGGGTCATCGGCGAGCGCGCACCGGTCATGCTGACCATGGACAGCGCCCTGTGGATGACCCTGATGTCGTACATCGCCATGCTTGCCGGCGTCGCGGTCATGGGCGCGTTCATCCACTGGATGGCACGCACCTACGATGCCAACCCGAGCCTGGCGCAATGCATCGCGTTCGCTACCTACACCGCCACCCCGCTGTTCATCGGCGGCCTGGCGGCGCTCTATCCACACCTGTGGCTGGGGATGATCGTCGGCACGGCAGCCATCTGCTACACGGTGTACCTGCTGTATGTCGGGTTGCCGACCTTCATGAACATTCCGTCGGACGAAGGCTTCCTGTTCTCCAGCTCGGTGCTGGCGGTGGGGCTGGTGGTGCTGGTCGCCATCATGGCCTTTACCGTGATCACCTGGGGACTGGGGGTGGGACCGGTCTACACCAATTAGAAAGATGCCAGCATAGGGGCAACACCGCGGGCCGCCTTCGGGCGGCCCGCTTTCGCGTGCAGACGGGCGGTCTCGGCAGCGCTTCGGCGGTTGCGGCATAATCGGCCGCCTCAGGAGTACCGTCACGCATGCCAGAGCTGCTCAAAACCCGCGTCGAAGACTGCTACAAGCAAGCAGAAGCCTTTTTCAAACGTCCCTTCCAACGCCCCGAGGTCAGCTTCAAGCTGCGCGGGCAGAAAGCCGGTGTCGCCCACCTGCACGAGAACCTGCTGCGCTTCAACCTGCAGCTGTACCGCGAGAATGCCGAGGACTTTTTGCGCCAGACCGTGGCCCACGAGGTCGCGCACCTGGTTGCCCATCAATTGTTCGGTGACCGTATCCAGCCCCATGGCGAAGAATGGCAGTTGATCATGCGTGGCGTGTATGAACTGCCGCCGAATCGTTGCCACAACTATGAAGTGCAGCGGCGCACGGTGACCCGGTATATCTACCGGTGTCCGTGTGCGGGGAGTGATTTCCCGTTCTCGGCGCAGCGCCATGGGTTGGTGCGCAAGGGACGGCGATATTTGTGTCGGCGGTGCCGGCAGACCCTCGTGTTCACCGGGGAAGTGAGGGTGGAATGAGGGCCTCATCGCTGGCAAGCCAGCTCCCACAGATACTGCACAAGTCTCAAGGTTTGTGCTGACCCTGTGGGAGCTGGCTTGCCAGCGATAGGGGCCGAGAGGACAGCACAAATGAAAAAGCCCATCCGAAGATGGGCTTTTTTGCGTCAAGCAGAAGGCTTAGCGAACGGCAGGACCTTCAGCTACGCCCAGGTCGTCGACCGGACGGCTTTCAACCAGTGGCGAACCACCGGAATCCAGTTCCTTGTGCAGCTTGTCTTCGTCCAGTTCCTTGACCCACTTGGCCACGACCACGGTCGCCACGGCGTTGCCGATCAGGTTGGTCAGGGCACGGGCTTCGGACATGAAGCGGTCGATGCCGAGGATCAGGGCCAGGCCGGCAACCGGCAGGTGACCTACGGCCGACAGGGTTGCCGCCAGGACGATGAAGCCCGAACCGGTAACGCCCGCAGCACCTTTGGAGGCAACCAGCAGCACCAGCAGCAGGGTGATCTGGTGGGTGATGTCCATGGTGGTGTCGGTGGCCTGGGCGATGAACACCGCGGCCATGGTCAGGTAGATCGAGGTACCGTCGAGGTTGAACGAGTAGCCGGTCGGGATCACCAGGCCAACCACGGATTTCTTCGCACCCAGGCGCTCCATCTTGGTCAGCATGCGTGGCAGGGCGGACTCCGAGGAGGAAGTACCCAGCACGATCATCAACTCTTCACGGATGTAGCGGATCAGCTTGAGGACGCTGAAGCCGTGGGCACGCGCGATACCGCCAA
The DNA here is from genome assembly GCF_029836855.1 of Pseudomonas sp. GD04058. Taxonomy (NCBI): domain Bacteria; kingdom Pseudomonadati; phylum Pseudomonadota; class Gammaproteobacteria; order Pseudomonadales; family Pseudomonadaceae; genus Pseudomonas; species Pseudomonas sp. GD04058. The sequence continues at coordinate 13,642 of NZ_JAOECN010000008.1, read as the reverse complement.
GGATGACCAGGATGAACAGCACGCAAGTGATGTAGAAGCAGGCCATCAGGTAGCCCAGTTGCACCAGCGAACCCACGCCGTACTGGCCGATGGTGAAGGCCATGGCACCGAACGCGCCGATCGGGGCCAGCTTCATGATCATGTTGATGATGTTGAACATGACATGGGCGAAGCGGTCGATCATTTCCAGCAGCGGCTTGCCGTAGGAACCCAGGCGATGCAGGGCAAAGCCGAAGATCACCGAGAACATCAGCACTTGCAGGATGTCGCCGTTGGCGAAGGCACCGACTACGGTGGCAGGGATGATGTTGAGCAGGAAGCCGACGGTGGTCTGCTGCGCACCGGCGGCGGCGTAGGCGGCCACGCTGCTGGCGTTCAGGGTGGACACGTCGATGTGCATGCCGGCGCCCGGCTTGACCACGTTGACCACGACCAGGCCGATGATCAGGGCGATGGTAGAAACGATCTCGAAGTACAGCAGCGCGTAGCCGCCGGTCTTGCCCACCGATTTCATGCTCTGCATGCCGGCGATACCGCTCACCACCGTACAGAAGATGATGGGGGCGATGACCATCTTGATCAGTTTGACGAAGCCGTCACCCAGGGGTTTCAGGGCAACGCCGGCTTCAGGGTAGTAATGGCCGAGGAGGATACCGATGGTGATCGCTACCAACACCTGGATATAAAGCGATTTGTACAGTGGCTGACGGGCTGTCGTCATGGCTATGTTCCTCAAGGGCACCGGCCGGTCCTTCCCAGGACGCGGGGTACCTGAATCGCGAACCCTCCTGCATTGGAGGGATTTGTTGTGTCGAGCTGCGTGGCAGAACTCTGCGAGCTTCATAGCAAGCCCGATGCCAATTTGCGCTTTTGCGGTGCAACGCCCGCATTTACGGGACTTTCTCGCACAAACAGGTGGCACGCGATGGGCATGAGTTGGCGGATTTCCGCCCGGGGCGGAATTTCGCCAGGCCAGGTTGGCGGATATCCGCCCGCCGTCAGTCGGAAGTGAAGCGGATACGGAAGGCGGCGCCGCCGAGGGAGGAGTCCCCAAGGGTCAGGCGCGCGTCGTAGCTATCGATGATGTCCTTGGCCACAGCCAGCCCGATACCCTGCCCCGGGTACTGGCGGTCGAGCCGTTCGCCACGCTGGAGGATGCGCTCGCGCTGGTCCGGCGGTACGCCGGGGCCATCGTCCTCGATGCTCAGTTCCAGCGCGCCATCGACTTCGCGCAGGCCGATACGCACCTGGCCCAGGCAAAGGCGCCAGGCGTTCTCCAGCAGGTTGCCGAGCAATTCCATCAAGGCGCCCTGCTCCATCGGCACCCGTGCATCGTCGGGCATGTCGTAACCGACCGCGACCTGCTTGTCGCGGTAGACCTTGGCCAGCGTCCCGCACAGGCTGTCGAGCATCGGTCGCAGGTGCACCTGGTGACGCACCAGGCCGCTCTTGCGCAGGCTGGCGCGCTGCAACTGATAGTCGATCTGCTGGCTCATGCGCTCGATCTGGCCTTGCAGGACCCGCGCCTGCTCGCGGTCCGCCGGACGCTGGGCCATGCCCTCGCTGACGCCCTGCAATACCGCCAACGGGGTTTTCAGGCTGTGGGCCAGGTCGCCGAGCGAGTCGCGATAGCGCCCGCGCTGCTCGCGCTCGCTGCGCAGCAGGCGGTTGAGGGAACGGGTCAGGCGCAGCAGCTCACGTGGATGCTCGCTACTGAGCCCTTCACGGGCGCCGGATTCGATCTCGTCCAGCTCCACGGTCATTCGCCGCAGCGAGCGCAGGCCCCAGGTCAATCCGGCCCAGAGCAGCAGCATCAGCACCAGCAGGGCGGCACCAAAACCGAGATAGAGCTTTTCCCGCAGGCCATCCAGGGTTTGCCGGTATTCACGTACCGGCTGCAGGGCAACGATGCTGAATGCGGCGCTCTTGCCGCCGAGCAGCTTGACCTCGACGTCGTAGACGAAGAATTCCTCGCCGTCGTCCTGGCGGATTCGCGCGAATTCGTTGCCACGCCCGTCATAGCGCGGCTGATAGTTGATGTTTTCGTTGGCGGTGGCCCGCGAGCGCCAGACCAGCCGCCCGTCGCGATCATAGATGTAGCCGAGCAGGCGGCTGTCGGGAAGGTTGAAGCGTTCGTCCGGCAGCAGTACCGGCATCCTCAGGCGATTGTTTTCCACCCGGGCGGCGGAAATCAGCGTGGTCACGTCCGAAGCCAGGCGCTGCTCGATGGACTCCTGCAAGGCCAGGCTGAAGGTTTTTTGCAACGCCGGCAGCAGCGCCAGCATGAACAGCAGCGCCAGCACCGCCGCCGCCAGCATCAGCCGCACCCGCAGGGAACGGATCACCGGCAGCGCTCGGTGAACAGGTAGCCCAGGCCCCGCACGGTATCGATCGGCTTGAAGCCGCAATCGCCTTCGAGCTTGCGCCGCAAGCGACCGACCAGCACTTCGATGACGTTGGGGTCGCGTTCCTCGTCGTTGGGGTAGAGCTGTTCCATCAGCCGCTCCTTGGCGACCACCTGCTGGTGATGGCGCATCAGGTATTCAAGGATGCGGTATTCGTAGGCGGTCAGCGCCAGCGGCTGTTCGTCCAGAACCGCCTGCTTGCGGTTGAGGTCCAGGCGCAGCGGGCCAGCGACGATGGTGGCCTGGGTGAAACCGCTGGAGCGGCGCAACAAGGCATTGAGGCGGGCCTCCAGCTCTTCGAACTGGAACGGCTTGACCAGGTAGTCGTCGGCCCCGGCAGCCAATCCCTCGACCTTGTCCTGCCAGTTGCCGCGGGCGGTCAGGATCAGGATCGGGAAGGTCTTGTCGAGGGCGCGCAGGCGGCCGATCAGCTCCAGGCCGCTCATCCCCGGCAGGCCGAGGTCGACGATGGCCAGGTCATGGTTGAACTCCCCGGCCTGGTACAACGCCTCCTCGGCGTCGGCCACGGCTTCGACCACATGGCCGCTCTCGGTCAAGCGGGTCTGGAGGTGGTGGCGCAGCAGCGCTTCGTCCTCGACCACCAGCAATTTCATCGGTTTCTCCCTTGGCAATGCGTTACGCAGCATAACAGCGAACCGGCCCTGCTCGATGGGGCCGGCTCAGGCAACATGGGCTCAGAACCTGTAGTTGGCCGAGAGGTAGGTCTGTGCACTGCTGGTCAGGCGCAGCGCCCCTTGCTTGCTCTCGCCGCGCTCGCCCAGGTCGGTACTGGCGTTGCTGCGCAGGTAACGGTAGCCCAGCTCCACCGAGGCGTTATCGCTGACCTGCTGGAGCACGCCGCCCTGCAGGCCGACTGCATAACCGATATCACTGTCGCGGCTGGCGCCCGGAGAGTCCTGGGTCAGCTTGGTCAGGCCGGCGCTGGCGCCGCCGAACAGCTTGGTGCTGCTACCCAGCGGGTAGAACAGATCGTAGCTGCCGAGCAGATTCTCCTGACGCAATTTAAGGCCGTTGTGGGTGCCGGAAACGTTGTCGTAGGTGGCGTAGTAGCGACCGTCGTCGTTGATCCGGCCGAGGCGCACGCCCCAGGTATCGTCCTTGCCGATGATGCCATCGGTGTTCTGGTTGCCGAGGTTCTGCTCCAGGCCGCTGGACTTGCGGACCTTGTCGCTGGTCTGGCCATAGGTGAGGCCGGCGAAGGTATCGTCGGCCTGGACGCTCATGCTCGCGCCGAGGACGGTCAGTGCGGCCAGCAGGGTATTGAGGCTTTTCATGATGATGTTCTCCAGGGTGATGCGCGGTTGAGGTGTGGAGGCTAGAGTAGGAACCCGGCCCTGAACCGCGGCTGAACCCCGCCTGAACCGGGGCTGAACGTCATCGATGTTTCGCTTATCCATGATTCAGAGAACAGGAGTACCGATCATGCGTTTATTGCTTGCTGCCGCCCTGCTGGGCGCCGCCGGGCTGGCCCAGGCCGCCGTGCAGACCCGCGAGATTCCTTATCAGGACGCCGACGGCAAGCGCCTGATCGGTTATTACGCCTACGACGATGCGGTGAAGGGCCCGGTGCCGGGCGTGGTGGTGGTGCACGAATGGTGGGGGCTGAACGACTACGCCAAGCGCCGCGCCCGCGACCTCGCCGCCCTGGGCTACAGCGCACTGGCCATCGATATGTATGGCGACGGCAAGAACACCGAGCACCCGGCGGATGCCATGGGCTTCATGCAGGCGGCGCTCAAGGACCCGGCGGCGGCGGCCAGGCGTTTCGATGCAGGTGTCGAACTGCTCAAGCTGCAACCGCAAACCGACAAGGCGCGGATCGCTGCCATCGGCTATTGCTTCGGCGGCAAGGTGGTGCTGGACGCAGCACGGCGCGGGGAATCGCTGTCCGGCGTGGCGAGTTTCCACGGTGCGCTGGTGACCAGCACGCCAGCGACGCGCGGTAGCGTGAAGACCAGGATCCTGGTGGAACATGGCGCGGCGGACAGCATGGTCACCCCGGAGCAGGTGCTGGACTTCAAGAAGGAAATGGACGCAGCCGGCGCGACCTATGAGTTCGTCAGCATCCAGGGGGCCAAGCACGGATTTACCAATCCGGATGCCGATCGCTTGAGCCATGGCGAACATGGCGGGCCGGACATCGGCTACAACAAGGCCGCGGACGAAAGTTCGTGGGCGGATCTGCAGGCGTTCTTCAAGAAGATCTTCTGAGCGACCCCGATCTTAGCCACACCACAACCCCTGTGGGAGCTGCGGTTCGGCGCCCCGACTTGCCAGCGATGAGGCCATCAGTGACAACATCTGTGTCTGGTCGAACGCTATCGCTGGCAAGCCAGCTCCCACAGGGTTAGGTATCGGCCTATCCAGCCAGCATGGCCCACGGCACAATACCCGCCATGAACCGACTCCCCGCCTGCTGCTCCCCCCTCCAGCACCACTGGCCCCTGCCCCGCCCGGTCCCCGGCGCGCAACTGGTCAGTTGCACCTTCGACCCGGCCGCCCTGCGCGCCGACGACTTCCAGCGCGCCGCGATCGAACAGACGCCCGCCCTGCAGCGCTCGGTCGCCAAGCGCCAGGCCGAGTACCTGGCCGGCCGGGCCTGCGCCCGCGCCGCCCTGCAGCATCTGGATGGGCGTCTCTACGTGCCGCCCACCGGCGACGACCGCGCGCCGATCTGGCCCGCCGATATCACCGGCTCCATTACCCATGGCAAGGGTTGGGCCGCCGCCGTGGTCGCCCACAAAAAGGACTGCCAGGGCCTCGGCCTCGACCAGGAGACCCTGCTCGACAACGAGCGCGCCGCACGCCTGGCGAAGGAAATCCTCACTGAAGACGAACTCCAGCGTCTCGACCCGGCCCGCCAGAGCCTGGGCGTGACCCTGACCTTCTCGCTCAAGGAAAGCCTGTTCAAGGCCCTCTATCCGCTGGTGCTCAAGCGCTTCTACTTCGAACACGCCGAAGTGCTGGAATGGTCCGACGACGGCTCCGCCCGCCTGCGCCTGCTCGCCAACCTGTCCGAGCACTGGCACCACGGCCGCGAAATGCATGGCCAGTTCTGCTGCATGGGCGATCAGGTACTCAGCCTGATCGCGGTCTGATCTTCATTCTCCGCCCGGCCCCGGCTGCTCTCGCGGCCAGCTCAGGCTGAAACAGGCGCCGCCAAGCCGCTGGCTCTGGCCCACCAGGGCCCGACCGTTGTGCCAGTAGATGATCCGCCGGACGATCGACAGGCCCAGGCCATGCCCGCCGGAAGAGCGGGTGCGGCTGTCGTCGAGCCGGGTGAAGGGGGTGAAGATCCGATCCCAGGCACTTTCCGGCACGCCCGGGCCGTCGTCCTCGACATCGATGCGGCAGCGCTGCAGGCCCAGTTGATAACTGAGGACGACCTGCGCCTCGGCGTGGCGCATGGCATTGCTCACCAGGTTCTGCAGGGCCCGATGCAGGTAGCGCGGCTCGGCCTCCACCCAGGCGCCCTCGCCGCTGCCCTGTGAGGCACCGCGCAGTACCTGCACCTCACGCCGCAACGGGGCCAGCTCGGCAATCACCTGATCGAGCAACGCATCGAGGTCGACCCGTTGGAAATGCAGGGCTGGCGCACCCTGCTCGAGGCGGGCGTACATGAGCATCTCGTCCACCAGCTTGTCGAGGTCCTGGATATCGCTGTCCATCCCGGCCAGGTGCTTGTCCCGGGCCTGCTCGGTACTGGCACTGGCGATCATTTCCAGGCCGAAGCGCAGCCGCGCCACGGGGGTGCGCAGCTCATGGGAAACGGCACGCACCAGCTCGCGCTGGATGGTCAGCGAGCGTTGCAGGTGTTCGGCCATGCCATTGAAAGCCTCGGCCAGGCGCCCCACCGAATCGGCACCCTCTGCGACCACCCGGGTGTCCAGGCTGCCCTGGGCGATCTGGGTAGCGGCCACTTCGACCTGCGACAAGCGCCGTTCCAGTTGCCGCACCAGCAGGTAGACGACCAGGCCGATCAGGCTCAACCCGAGCACGGCGATCAGCACCAGCAGTTGCGGCGGATAAGGGTTCATCTGGTACAGCGGGCCGATTTCCAGGACCCAGGGCGTACCGGCGATCCCGGCGAAAACCCGGATCGAATCGCCGTCCTTGCCCAGGGCCATCACCGTATCGCCCTCCTCGACCCGGCGACGCTGGTCGTCATCCATATCCGCGTTGCCTTGCGCCAGCAGGCGCAGGTCGAACCCGAAGCCCTTGCTCTCTTTCAGTTCTGCCAGACGCCGGGCCTGCTCGGCCACCGGGTAGCGCACCAGTTCGTCCACCAGCAGGTAGATGGTGGCCCGGGCCAGTTGCTCGCTGATCTGCTGCACTTCGCCGGTCAGCACCAGGTCACGGCCCTTGAGCTGGCTGACCACCCGGGCCTGGTGCGGACCAAGATGCTCCACCAGCACCTGGCCGCGTTGCAGGCGGGTGCGCTGGCTACCATCGAGATGGGCATCGGCGCTGGTCTGCACGGCCAGCGGAATCCCCAGCAGGCGCTCCCACAGGGCCAGGGCACGGGTACGCTCGACGCCGTTCATCCGTGCCAGGTTGTCGGCCATCAGAGTGAAGGTGCCGTGGGCCAGGCGCTCGCGGTACTGTCCGGCGCGCACTTCGTTGAGCAGGTGCAGGCTGAGGGTACCGAGGACCGCCACCAGCACCAGCACGGCGAGCATTCCGCCGTAGATGCGCAGGAAGATCGAGTTCATGGGTTGCGATCCAGCGTCTCGGCGGCCTCGCGCACGAACAGGTAGCCCTTGCTGCGGATGGTCTTGATCATCCGTGGATGGATCGGGTCGTCGCCGATCTTCGGACGGATGCGCGAGATACGGACGTCGATGGAACGGTCCTGGCCGTCGTAGCCGACGCCGCGCAGGGAAGTGAAGATCTCTTCCCGGGAAAGAATGCGCCCGGCGTTGCTGATCAGCAGCCAGAGCAGGTCGAATTCGGCGCCGGTCAGCTCGATGACGGCATCGCCCAGCCAGGCTTCGCGCAAGGTGTTATCGACCCGCAGCGGGCCGAACTGCACGCTGCGCAACTGTTCTTCGACCGCAGGCGGCTCGGCCCGGCGCAACAGGGCGTTGATCCGCGCCAGCAGCAGGCGCGGGCGCACCGGCTTGCACACATAGTCGTCGGCGCCAAGGTCGAGGCCCTGGACCTGGTCGAGGTCATCGCTGCGTGCGGTGAGCATGAGGATCGGCCCCGGATAGCGCTGGCGCACCTTGCGGCAGATGCTCAGACCGTCTTCGCCGGGAAGCATCAGGTCGAGGATCACCAGGTCCGGCTGCTGGTTGATGATGCGCGCGGCGGCCTTGGCCCCGTCGCCCTCGACCTCGACGCTGAAACCGTTGGCCTGAAGGTATTCGCGGGTCAGCTCGGCAAGACGCTGGTCATCCTCGACGATCAATACCTGACAGCTTCGCTGCTCCACGGCCCCACTCCTGCGTTTCGTTGTTATTGGAATCCCGTCGCCAAAAGGCAACATCGGCAGCGGATACTACGTGGCACCCCGGGCACTGCCAACCGCTTGCAATGGGCACGCAATTTGCCTGCCAGCGATCGCTGTGGAGGGTGCTTTTTGTGATAGGGTTCGCGCCCGCAAAAAATCCTCTGTCGCCTTTTCCTACATGAAAAAAGGATGACAGGCGGTCTTCTCCCGATAGGACGCGGCCTACAGCGTTTTGTCCAGTTTCACTCACAAACTACACACAAGTTATCCACAGATCGTCGCCTTGCAATAGGGTCGATACCGCATTATCTTGTATCTCACTCACAGCAAAACACTACATCTTGGGTTTTCATCAAAATCCCAAGCACAAGTCAAGCATCGAACTCAAGCCTTTCAGTGGCTGTTTTTTTTGCTTGAACTTTAGGTGATTTCAGCAGCCAAACCGCTCCTGCGGAGGCGACCGTTGCAAGCCCTCAGAGGGCGTTGTTCCGGGTATGGATGGCGCCGGCCAGTGCCGCGCATCCGCACAGCAACAGATTTTGGGTCGGCGACCCAAGACTTTTGACTTCGGCCAGGGAGCGGCATGCGAATGCCCCTTTTTCCTGATCCGTCCCGAAGTCGGGTGCACGCCCTGTCGCGGCGCGAGTGCTTTCGAGGCACGCCTGCGGCAGATGCCTGTCGGACCTTTGGATGGAACGGTGGGTGCCTATCCGGCGCCTGAATAAACATAGAGAACGTGGAGACACCCATGCACACCGACACAACTCGCGAGAACCCGCAGGCCAAGGCGCCGCAGGCCGCCGATTCGACCCAGGATCTGGCAGCGACCGCCCCCGGCCAACTGCGCGTGATCAAGCGCAACGGCACTGTCGTTCCCTACACCGACGACAAGATCACCGTTGCCATCACCAAAGCGTTCCTCGCAGTTGAAGGCGGCACCGCTGCCGCCTCGTCGCGCATCCACGACACCGTCGCGCGCCTGACCGAGCAGGTCACCGCCACCTTCAAGCGCCGCATGCCGTCCGGCGGCACCATCCACATCGAGGAAATCCAGGACCAGGTCGAACTGGCCCTGATGCGTGCCGGCGAGCAGAAAGTCGCCCGCGACTACGTGATCTACCGCGAACAGCGCGCCCGCGAGCGCGCCAACCGTGGCAGCAGCGACGCCGTGGTGCAGCCGCACCCGAGCATCCGCATCACCCTGGCCGACGGCAGCCTTGCGCCACTGGACATGAACCGCCTGAACACCATCATTTCCGAAGCCTGCGAAGGCCTGGCCGAAGTCGATGGCGACCTGATCCAGCGCGAAACCCTGAAGAACCTCTACGACGGCGTGGCCATCAAGGACGTTAACACCGCCCTGGTGATGACCGCCCGTACCCTGGTCGAGCGCGAGCCGAACTACTCCTTCGTCACCGCCCGCCTGCTGATGGACACCCTGCGCGCAGAAGCGCTGGGCTTCCTCGAGGTCGCCGAGAGCGCCACCCACCACGAGATGGCCGACCTGTATGCCAAGGCGCTGCCGGCCTACATCGCCAAGGGCGTGGAATACGAGCTGCTCGACCCGGCCCTGGCCAGCTTCGACCTGGAGCGCATCGGCCAGGCGATCAACCACGAGCGCGACCAGCAGTTCACCTACCTCGGCCTGCAGACCCTCTACGACCGCTACTTCATCCACAAGGACGGCGTGCGCTTCGAGCTGCCGCAGGTGTTCTTCATGCGCGTCGCCATGGGCCTGGCCCTCGGCGAGAAAGACCGTGAAGCCCGTGCGATCGAGTTCTACAACCTGCTGTCGTCCTTCGACTACATGGCCTCGACCCCGACCCTGTTCAACGCCGGTACCCTGCGTCCACAGCTGTCGAGCTGCTACCTGACCACCGTCCCGGACGACCTGTCGGGCATCTACCATGCGATCCACGACAACGCCATGCTGTCGAAATTCGCCGGTGGCCTGGGCAACGACTGGACTCCGGTGCGCGCGCTGGGCTCCTACATCAAGGGCACCAACGGCAAATCGCAAGGCGTCGTGCCGTTCCTGAAAGTGGTCAACGACACCGCTGTCGCGGTCAACCAGGGCGGCAAGCGCAAGGGCGCGGTCTGCGCCTACCTGGAAACCTGGCACCTCGATATCGAAGAATTCATCGAGCTGCGCAAGAACACCGGTGACGATCGTCGTCGTACCCACGACATGAACACTGCCAACTGGATCCCTGACCTGTTCATGAAGCGCGTCTTCGAAGACGGCAAGTGGACCCTGTTCTCGCCATCGGAAGTGCCGGACCTGCACGACCTGACCGGCAAGGCCTTCGAAGAGCGCTACGAGTACTACGAAGCCCTGACCGAGTACAACAAGATCAAGGTGTTCAAGACCATCCAGGCCAAGGACCTGTGGCGCAAGATGCTCTCGATGCTGTTCGAGACCGGCCACCCATGGCTGACCTTCAAGGACCCGTGCAACCTGCGCAGCCCGCAGCAGCACGTGGGCGTGGTCCACAGCTCGAACCTGTGCACCGAGATCACCCTGAACACCAACAAGGACGAGATCGCGGTCTGCAACCTGGGCTCGATCAACCTGCCGAACCACATCGTCGACGGCAAGCTCGACCACGCCAAGCTGCAGCGCACCGTGCACACCGCCGTGCGCATGCTGGATAACGTGATCGACATCAACTACTACTCCGTGCCGCAGGCTCGCAACTCGAACCTCAAGCACCGTCCGGTCGGCCTGGGCATCATGGGCTTCCAGGATGCACTGTACCTGCAGCACATCGCCTACGGTTCCGACGCGGCCGTCGAGTTCGCCGACCGTTCCATGGAAGCAGTGAGCTACTTCGCCATCCAGGCGTCCTGTGACCTGGCCGACGAGCGCGGCGCCTACGAGACCTTCCAGGGTTCGCTGTGGTCCAAGGGCATCCTGCCGCTGGATTCGCAACAGATCCTGATCGAAGCCCGTGGCGCCAAGTACATCGACGTCAACCTGGACGAGACCCTGGACTGGGCACCGGTCCGCGAGCGCGTGCAGAAAGGTATCCGCAACTCGAACATCATGGCCATCGCGCCGACCGCGACCATCGCCAACATCACCGGCGTATCGCAGTCCATCGAGCCGACCTACCAGAACCTGTACGTGAAGTCGAACCTGTCCGGCGAATTCACCGTGATCAACCCGTACCTGGTTCGCGACCTCAAGGCCCGCGGCCTGTGGGACTCGGTCATGATCAACGACCTGAAGTACTACGACGGTTCCGTGCAGCAGATCGAGCGTATCCCGCAAGAGCTGAAGGATCTGTACGCCACTGCCTTCGAAGTGGAAACCAAGTGGATCGTCGACGCCGCCAGCCGCCGCCAGAAGTGGATCGACCAGGCACAGTCGCTGAACCTGTACATCGCCGGCGCTTCGGGCAAGAAGCTCGACGTGACCTATCGCATGGCCTGGTACCGTGGCCTGAAGACCACCTACTACCTCCGTGCCCTGGCCGCGACCAGCACCGAGAAGTCGACCATCACCACCGGCAAGCTCAACGCCGTGTCCAGTGGTGGCGACAGCAGCGCACCGGTCCAGGCCAAGGCCGCACCGGCGGCAGAACCGGCTCCAGCGCCAGTGCCGAAGGCCTGCGCCATCGACGAGCCGGACTGCGAGGCCTGCCAGTAAGGTGAATCGAGGCGTCCTGCGGGGCGCCTCGTTGCCTGGGCCAGAAACAACAAAACCGAAGCCTGCGCTTCGGCACTCAGATTTTGCGTGCACTGCTGTACCCCGACGCAAGCAACGCAACCAAGATCCACCGGCCATACTTTGAACATGGCCCTCAAGCAGGAGACCCCACCATGCTGAGCTGGGACGAATTCGACAAAGAAGACGGCGAAGCCGTCGCCAAGACCGGCGCTGCCGGCCACTCCGCTGCTGCCGGCATCGACAAGCTGGACAGCGCCGGTGGCGCTGCCGCCCTCGAAGCCCGCGCCGTCACCGCCAACGACTCGGCTGCGGTGGTCCGCGCCAAGGCTGCGCTGGACGAACTGGACATCGCCGAAGGCCTGGCCGAGCTGGAAGGCTCCGCTGCCCGTGTCGCGGTCGATGAAAAGCGCATGATCAACTGCCGCGCCGACCTCAACCAGCTGGTCCCGTTCAAGTACGACTGGGCCTGGCAGAAATACCTCGACGGCTGCGCCAACCACTGGATGCCGCAAGAGGTCAACATGACTGCGGACATCGCCCTGTGGAAGAGCCCGGAAGGCCTGACCGACGACGAGCGTCGCATCGTCATGCGCAACCTCGGCTTCTTCTCCACCGCCGACTCCCTGGTTGCCAACAACCTCGCGCTGGCCGTATACCGCCTGATCACCAACCCCGAATGCCGCCAGTACATCCTGCGCCAGGCCTTCGAGGAAGCGATCCACACCCACGCCTACCAGTACTGCATCGAGTCGCTGGGCATGGATGAAGGCGAGATCTTCAACATGTACCACGAGATCCCGTCGGTCGCGAAAAAGGCCGCCTGGGGCCTGCGCTACACCCGCTCGATCTCCGACCCGGAATTCAAGACCGGCACCGTAGAGACCGACAAGGAACTGCTGCGCAACCTGATCGCCTACTACTGCGTCCTGGAAGGCATCTTCTTCTACTGCGGCTTCACCCAAATCCTCTCCATGGGCCGTCGCAACAAGATGACCGGCGTTGCCGAGCAGTTCCAGTACATCCTGCGTGACGAATCCATGCACCTGAACTTCGGTATCGACGTGATCAACCAGATCAAGATCGAAAACCCGCACCTGTGGGATGCCGAAATGAAGGAAGAAGCCTCGCAGATGATCCTGCAGGGCACCCAACTGGAAATCGAATACGCACGCGACACCATGCCACGCGGCGTGCTGGGCATGAACGCCGCGATGATGGAGGACTACCTCAAGTTCATCGCCAACCGTCGCCTGTCGCAGATTGGCCTGAAGGAAGAATATCCAGGCACTACCAACCCGTTCCCGTGGATGAGCGAGATCATGGACTTGAAGAAGGAGAAGAACTTCTTCGAGACGCGGGTGATCGAGTATCAGACGGGTGGGGCGTTGAGCTGGGATTGAGTGAAAATGAAAGGCTGCCGATAGGCAGCCTTTTTTATTACTTGAGTGAAACGGAGAACGAAATGGAGGTCAAAACTAATGAGATTTTCACCTTGGGACATAGATACCTCCGCACTGGCTAACATCTCAATATTGACCATGGCTGCCGAGACCGATGACGAACTGGGCTCTGTACTGAGATTTCACCTTGCGACTGAAAGCATACTTTCTTTCTATATTTCAGAAAAAACACAAGGTGAGATCTCAAAATATGTAAAAGAACCTCGAGACTTCGGAACTAAGCTATCTATAGCCACAGCCCTCGGCCTGCCTTTACCCTTGGCTAGAGTGATTCATCAGATAAACGCCATCAGGAATAAACTAGCGCACAAACCCGACACCTCAATAAACGACGGTGATCTTAAAGAAATGGCGCGATGTGTAAATAAGCTTTCTGAAATTGATGTAAATTTCGTTCCTCTAGAAAAGCTTTACATTGAGCTCCCCGTAAAGTTCCCAAACCAAAAAATCAGCTTCGGGACCAACGGTAACCGTATAGATTTTATGTTGGCAGGACTGGCTTTTTATCGATCAGCTGTGCAATGGGTAGTTCAAGATGCAGCATTTCGTAGAGCAGCAGATATCGCCAAAGAGTTAAGGCCTTAAATTTGGGAAAAATCCTACAATTAAATTATTGACCCGTGCAGTTTCC
>NZ_JAOECN010000079.1:0-6254 GCF_029836855.1 Pseudomonas sp. GD04058 | reverse complement strand
AGGGGTTTGGGGAGCAATGGAACCAAAAACCAACGTAAGCCCTACCAACGCTTTTCGGTGTCTTCTTCCCAGGCGCCCATCTCGACAAAACAGTTGCGCATGTCGGCCTCCTGGCTGATCTCGGTCAGCAGGTCATGCACGCTCTTGTCCAGCTCATCGTCGCTCCGATACGGAATGGTCAACTCATAGTGGCCGGCATCCAGCCGCTTCATGCCATAGGGCTCCAGGCAGTAGCGCTCAATGTTCTCCGTGGCCCGCTTCCGGCCGCGCACGAACTTGCTGTTATTCACCACCGCGAGGCGCAGGGTGACGGTGGCCACCCGCTCGGCGGCGGGCGGCTCTGCCGGCGACGCGGCCGAAGGCTGCTGGTCGCGTGACCTGGCGCTCTTCTGGTACGCGCCGATCTCGACACCACGGTGGCGCAGGTAGCTGTACAGCGTGCTCTTGGAGATGTGCAGCTTCTCGCCGATCGCGCTGACGCTCAGGCGACCTTCGCGGTAGAGGGTTTCGGCCGCCATGGCGGTGGCCTCAGCCTTGGCTGGCAGGCCCTTGGGACGGCCACCGATCCGGCCACGCGCCCGTGCGGCCGACAGACCCGCCTGAGTCCGCTCGCGGATCAGCTCGCGCTCGAACTCCGCCAGCGAGGCGAACAGGTTGAACACCAGGCGGCCTTGGGCGTGGGTGGTGTCGATGGGGTCATTCAGGCTCTGTAAGCCGACCTTGCGCTCTGCCAGCTCGCCGACCAACTCGACCAGGTGCTTGAGGGAACGCCCAAGGCGATCCAGCTTCCAGATCACCACGGCATCACCCGGCCGCACGTTGGCCAGCAGTTTGTCCAACTCCGGCCGGGCGCTTTTCGCGCCGCTGGCGATGTCTTGGTAGATGCGTTCGCACCCGGCCTGTTTCAGGGCATCGACTTGTAGGTCGGCTTTCTGATCCCGAGTGCTCACTCGCGCATAACCGATCTTCATCAAAAGTACTGTTTACTCGACTACGTTAGTAATAGTTGAACTTTGATTAAGCGTACCAGTTATTTGAACCGTAGCGCGGGGAGCTTAACGAACCGAGCCATTCCTCGATAGAGTTCGGCAAAACCTTCGTTTTGTCGAACCATTGCATCGCCCTTTGTGATTGGCGTATAAACACACAAACACCTATTAGCGGAGAACGCTATGAATACCATTCGCTGGAATGTCGCCGTCTCGGCCGACACCGACCAGTCGCTTCGGATGTTTCTGGCCAGCCAGGGCGGCGGCCGTAAGGGCGACCTGTCGCGCTTCATCGAAGAAGCGGTACGGGCACACATCCTGGAGCTGAGCGCTGAGCAGGCCAAGGCCGCTAACGCCCATCTGAGTGAGGCAGAATTGACCAACGCGGTTGACGAAGCGCTCGACTGGGCACGTAAGCGCTGATGCGGGTCGTGTTGGATACCAACATCCTGTTCAGCGCCCTGATCTCGCCACATGGCGCGCCCGATGCGATCTACCGTGCCTGGCGGGCGGCGCGTTTCGAGGTGGTGACCTCGCGGATGCAACTCGATGAAATTCGTCGAGCCAGCCGCTATCCCAAGCTTCAGGCCATCCTACAGCCCGCCAAGGTGGGCGCCATGATCAATAACCTGCAACGGGCTGTGGTACTGGAGCGCCTGACCATCGAGGTCGAAGCCGATGATCCGGATGACTCGTTTTTGCTGGCCATGGCCTTGGCGGGCGATGCGGACTACCTGGTAACCGGTGATCGCCGCGCCGGCCTGCTGCAACGCGGGCACATCGAACGCACGCGGATCGTCACGCCCGCCGTGTTCTGCGTCGAGGTGCTGTGATCAATGCCGGTCGGTTTTCTGACTCAAGAGCAACGCGACGGTTTTGGCCGCTATGTTGATTCGCCCAGCCGTGAAGAGCTGGAACGTTACTTCCACCTGAGCGATGAAGACCGTGAAGCCATCCAGGTGCTGCGGGGTAACCATAACCGTCTGGGTTATGCCGTTCTGCTGACCACCGTCCGCTTCGTTGGCGTTCTGCCGGACAAGCCCGCCGCCGTGCCGGTGGAAGTCCTGCAGGTGCTTTGCCGACAACTGGCGATTCCAGACCCCGACTGCCTCCAGCGCTATAGCGATCATCGCCGCTGGATACATGCCACCGATATTCAGAACCGCTTTGGCTATCGTCATTTCACCGATCCGGGCATCGGCTTTCGCTTGAGCCGCTGGCTGTATGCCCTCTGCTGGACGGGCACCGACCGGCCGGGAGTGCTGTTTGAGCGAGCCACCTCGTGGCTGTTCACACAGAAAGTCCTCCTGCCTGGTGTGTCTCAACTAGAGCGCTTTATCGCCCAGTTGCGCAGTCGGGTCGAAGAACGCCTCTGGTTTACGCTGGGCCGCAGCGTGACTGAGGAACAGCGATTGCAACTGCAAGACTTGCTGACGGTGGCCGAAGGCAACCGCAGCTCCCGGCTGGATCAATTGCGCTCCGGCCCGGTCATGGTCAGTGGCCCCGCGTTGATTCGGGCACTGCGCCGGCTCGATGACGTGCGCGGCATCGGCATCACCTTGCCGGCGGCGGCGCACATCCCTCCCAGCCGTATCGCCGCCCTGGCCCGCTTCGCCAACACGGCCAAGGTCACCGCGATTAATCGGCTGCCGGCGTCGCGGCGGATGGCGACACTGGTGGCCTTCGCACTCTGCCTGGAGGCGACTGCGCACGACGACGCACTGGAAGTCCTGGAGGCCTTGCTGCGCGACCTGTTCAGCAACGCGGAGAAGGCCGACAAGAAAGCCCGCATGCGCAGCCTGAAAGACCTGGATCGGTCGGCCGCGACGCTCGCCGCCGCGTGCAAGGTCGTGCTGGACAGCTCGATCAGCGATGACAACGTGCGCGCCCGGCTGTTCAACGACCTGCCGAGGACCACCCTGGAAAAGGCCCTGGAAGAGGTCAACGCGCTGATCCGCCCGGTAGATGACGTCTATTTTCTTGCATTGGAAGCGCGCTACCGCAGCGTGCGCCGCTTCCTGCCCGACCTGCTCAAGCACATCCGCTTCGGCTTCAGCCCGGCCGGCAAGGGCGTGGCGGCTAGTCTGGAGTGGCTGCAACTGAACCTGCCGCGCCGGAAGCCAGAGGATGACGCGCCGCAGGAGATCGTGGCCAAGGCTTGGCAGAAGCACATCACCCGCGAAGATGGCTCCCTCGACATGGGTGCCTATGTGTTCTGCACGCTCGATGCGCTGCGCACGGCCCTGCGCCGCCGCGATGTCTTCGTCTCGCCCAGTTGGCGCTATGCCGACCCGCGCCTTGGCCTGCTCGACGGTGCCGAATGGCTGGCGGCGCGACCGATCATCTGCCGGTCACTGGGCCTGACCATCGACGCCAAAACCACCCTGGACGCCTTGTCCGTCGAGCTGGATGCAACCTGGCTGGCAGTAGCCGCGCGCCTGCCCGACAACCCGGCGATTCAACTGAGCGAGAACACCGAGGGCAAGACCGAACTGTCGCTCGGGGCGCTGGACAAGCTGGACGAGCCCTGCTCGTTGCTGCAACTGCGGGCGGCCGTGTCTGACCTGATGCCGCGTGTCGATCTGCCGGAAATCCTCTTGGAAATCGCCGCCCGCACTGGCTTTTCCGAGGCCTTCACCCATGTCTCCGAACGCAATGCACGCGCCGACAACCTGGTCACCAGCCTCTGCGCGGTGCTGTTGGGCGGGGCCTGCAACACCGGCCTGGAGCCCTTGATCCGCACCGACAACCCGGCGCTGCGCCGTGACCGGCTGTCCTGGGTCAGCCAGAATTATATCCGCGACGACACCCTGTCAGCGGCTAACGCCATCCTGGTCGGAGCGCAAAGCCAACTGGAACTGGCCCAAGTCTGGGGTGGCGGCGAGGTCGCCTCCGCCGATGGCATGCGCTTCGTCGTACCGGTGCGCACCGTGCATGCCGGCCCCAATCCGAAGTATTTCGGCACCGGCCGGGGTGTCACCTGGTACAACCTGATTTCCGACCAATTCTCCGGCCTCAACGCCATCACCGTGCCCGGCACGCTGCGCGACAGCCTGGTGTTGCTGGCGGTCGTGCTGGAACAGCAGACCGAGTTGCAGCCGACGCAAATCATGACCGACACCGGGGCCTACAGCGATGTGGTGTTCGGGCTCTTCCGCCTACTTGGCTACCACTTCAGTCCGCGGCTGGCCGATGTCGGCGGTACCCGCTTCTGGCGCACGCGCCCGGACGCGGACTACGGCAAGCTCAACGGGCTGGCCCGCCAGTCGGTCAAACTCGACCTGATCGCCGAGCACTGGGACGACCTGCTGCGCCTGGCCGGCTCGCTCAAACTCGGCCGGGTGCCGGCGACTGGCATCATGCGCACGCTGCAAACGGGAGATAGACCCACCCGGCTGGCCCAGGCGCTGGCCGAATTCGGGCGGATCGAAAAGACTCTGCACACGTTGACCTATATCGACGACGAGTCCAAGCGCCGCGCCACCCTGACCCAGTTGAACCGAGGCGAAGGCCGGCACAGCCTGGCCCGCGCCGTGTTCCACGGCAAACGCGGCGAGCTCCGCCAGCGCTACCGCGAAGGCCAGGAAGACCAGCTCGGTGCTCTGGGCCTGGTGGTGAACATCATCGTGCTGTGGAACACCCTCTACATGACGGCGGCCGTGGAACGGCTCAAGCAGCACGGCTATCCAGTGCTGGAAGAGGATTTGGCCCGGCTATCGCCGCTGATCTACGAGCACATCAACATGCTCGGGCGGTATTCCTTTGCGGTACCGGAAGAAGTTGCGCGCGGCGAGCTGCGGCCACTGCGTAATCCAGACGACGACCTGTGATCCCCCTAAACGCTATGAGCAACACCCAAGCTGCTGCTGGATCGGCGGGCACTTCACCGAGCCGAACGAACAGAAAACGCAGCAATCCCCTGGGTTGGGGCGCAGCAGCGCCTTGCAGTTGCTGCACTCGTAATAGAACTGGCAGGCGTCCGTGGGCATGGTTTCCGGCTTGGCGAAGCCGCAGCGCGGGCAAGTCAGCACGGACTCAAGGACAATGGCGCTCATCGTGACCTCACTTCTGCACTGTGGAGGGGTATCCCGCGTTCGCGGTCGCCTCAGTCAGTGCCTCGGGCTGGGCCTTATCGGGATCGTAGGTGACGGTCGCCGTCTTCTGGTCGAAATTGACCTGGACGTCACTCACGCCGGACACCTTCTCCAGCGACTTCTTGACCGTGATCGGACAGAGTCCGCACGTCATGTTCTGCACGTCGAGCGTGACGGTTTTCGGGGGAGCCGCCAGCGCCACGAAGGGCAAGGCGAAAAGCACGGCGATCAGCAGTTTGCGCATGGTTAATCTCCTTCAGTAGAACAGCGGGGCGAGCCACGGCACGGCCAATAGGCCGAGCAGCAGCACGCTGACGATCCAGAACACGAGTCGCTGTCGCACGAGCGTGCGCGGATCGGCGCAGGGTGTACCTGGCGTACAAACCTGTGGCACCAGGTAGAGCTTGCGGAATGCCAATCCCAGGAACAGTAGAGTCAACCCGATGAAGAGGGGGCGTAGTGGCTCCATCATGGTCAGAGCGCCCACCCACGTACCGCCGACACCGAGTGCCAACAGCACCAGTGGCCCGACACAGCACACCGACGCACCGATGGCGGTCAGCGAACTCGCGACCAGCGAGCCTTTCCCGGTGAGTTGCATCCCCATTCCCATCTCCTGAGCCTGATTGCCTAGGTGCTATTCTAAACTCCGTACCAAAGTACGGAATCAAGGAGAAAGTGATGGCCACAGAGCTGACCATTGGCAAGCTGGCAGACGCCGCCGGGGTGAACGTCGAGACGATCCGCTACTACCAGCGACGCGGGCTGCTGGATGAACCAGCCAAACCCTTGGGTGGCCATCGGCGCTATCCGGTGGACATGGTGAAGCGACTGCGTTTCATCAAGCGGGCTCAGGCGCTGGGTTTCACGCTCTCGGAAGTCGGTGGACTGCTGACGCTGGATGAGTCGTGCGCCTGTGCCGAAACGCGAGCACGGGCTGCACGCAAGCTCGCGTTGATCGAGCAGAAGATGGCCGACTTGGTCGTCATGCAGCAACTGTTAGGCGAACTGGTGCAGCAATGTGATGCGGGAGACGGCGGAACGATCTGCCCGATCATCGAGGCACTGATCAGAGAGTAATGCCTGGCGGGTGAGCTGGAGATCGGAAAGCCCCTTTACGGTGGGATTCAGAGCTTACGTTGGTTTTTGGTTCCATTGCTCCCCAAACCCC
>NZ_JAOECN010000078.1:0-7264 GCF_029836855.1 Pseudomonas sp. GD04058 | reverse complement strand
AGCCAGCTCCCACAGGGTATTGGGCCAGCCTATGTCACCTTGGCTTGCCCCAACAAAATCTCGGCCGATCATTGCACCCAGCCCTGACCTGGACATTGTGGGAGCTGGCTTGCCAGCGATGGGGCCGGCTTGAGCGATGAGGTTGTCAGGCCTGGCCAAATCGCTGGCAAGCCAGCTCACACAGGGATTGGGCCAGCCTATATCACCTTGGCTTGCCCCAACGAAATCTCGGCCGAACACTGCACCCAGCCCTGACCTGGACATTGTGGGAGCTGGCTTGCCAGCGATGAGGCCGGCTTGAGCGATGAGGTTGTCAGGCCTGGCCAAATCGCTGGCAAGCCAGCTCCCACAGGGACCGCGGTGAGTCAGATCAACCCGCCCTGCTCGTCTTCATCGATCAGGTTGTTCAGGCCGCCCAGTGCCGCCCGCGCGGTGTTGCGGTTGAGCAGCTTGGCCTGGGCGCCTGGTGGCAGGTCGGTGATGCTGATCACACCCTTGGTGGTCAGCACATCGATCAAGTCCTCCAGGACCCGGATCATGTCCAGGTCACTCTGTTTGAGCTGCTTGAGGCTGTTCTCCACCACATCGTCGGCGAACCACTCCAGGACCTCGGCGTGATCGGCCGGCAGCATTTCCGTGGCCTCGGCAAAGGCAACCGCTTCGACCCGGAGTAACTGGCCCGCCGCATCGCGTTGCACGTAGAACATGGTTTTACCTCGTCTCGTCGAATCCATCTCGTCAGCAGCTTAGGCCAGGCGCGCAGCGCGCGGCGCATGAGTATGCTTGGCCGCGACGCATCAGGCAAAACGGCTGTCGTCCGCCGGCTCCGCAGAGCCGGCGTCGGAACCGCTGTCAGCTGTTGTTGTGGTCGATCTTGATGGTTGGATCCGCACCGCTGATCAACGAGTTGATCGAGGTATTGGACCAGTTCACCCCTTCCAGCTTGATCGTTACGTCGGCATTGGCGATGCCGCCGCTTGCGTTGAGCTTGCCTTCACTACTGACCTGCAGGGTCGACTCGCCGTTCACCGTGGTGATCTTCAGGTAATTGTCGATGGTGCTGGCCTTTTCGCCCTGGAGCAGGTCGCTCAGGTCGAGACGGTCACCTTCGGCCGGCTTGAAGTCCTTGATAATGTCGTTGCCGGTATCGCCCGCCCGCCAGATGAAGGTGTCGGAACCCGAACCGCCGGTCAGGGTGTCGTTGCCCTTGCCGCCGAACAGCAGGTCGTTGCCTTCGCCACCGAGCAGGGTGTCGTTACCGGTACCGCCGAGCAGGATGTCATTGCCCTTGCCGCCATCGAGCGTGTCGTTGCCGCCCTGGCCGAAGAGAATGTCGTTGCCGTCGCCGCCGAACAGCTTGTCGTCGCCATCGCTCGTGCGCGAGATGTCGAACTCGCTGATGTGCTCGGTGACGTACTGGTGCATGGTCTTGCTGTCCACCGCGCTGACATCGATGCCCTTCTGCTGTGCAACGTAGCTTTGCAGGGCTTCGACGCCGTTGCCGGACACGGTCGGGAACAGGATCAGGTCGCCGAACACGATGTCGTTGCCATCGCCGGCATTGACCGTGTCGTTGCCCGGCAGGGTCGCCTCGGTGTGGCCGAGGATGGCGTTGGCCAGGTTGTTGGCGTCGATGTTGGTTTGCGGCACACCGTCGGAGTCGTATGGCTTCAGGTCGCTGGTATTGATGTCGCTGCCGATACCGATGGCCTCGATGTTCGGCGACAACGCCTTGAGTACCGCGAAGGCGCTCTTCGAGTTGTTGATGGTGTCGGTGTCGGCATAGCTGCCCTGGCCGGCCAGGCTCGACAGCTCGTAGGTACCGTCGCCCTGGGCATGCAGGGTGCCGCTGAGCGACGAGAACCAGCTGCCGTTCTTGTACAGGTTGAGGTTGCCGCTGCTGTCGATGGTCAGGTAGTTGTTGTTGTCCAGGTTGGTATTCACCACCTGGCCGATCTTGTAGTTGATCGACGACAGGTAGGTATCCATCGTCAGGTTGGCCTTGCTGCCGCTGTAGGTGATCAGCGTCGGGTTCACCCGTTCGCCGGTCTGGTAGTAGGTCGGCTGGCCGTCGGTAATGAAGAAGGTTTGGTTGGTCGCGGTGACACCGGCGTTCTTCAGGGCCTGGAACCAGTTCGCAGTGGTCTTGAAGGCGTCCTCGTAGTTGGTGCCGCCGTTGGCCGACATGGACGTCAGGGCGTTTTTCAGGGTCTGCAGCGCGCCGCTATCGGCCAGGTTCACCGACACGGTGGATTTGACCTGGGTGGCGAAGTCCACCAAGAGGATGTTCACCGTGCCGGAGCTGGCGCCCTGAACGCTGTTGGACAGGGTGGTGAACACCGACTGCAGGGCTTTCTGCGCCGCGTCCACCGAGTCCTTCATGCTGCCCGAGGTGTCGACGATGAATGCCAGGTTGTAGTTCTGCCCGGCGACCACGTGCAGGCCGTTGATGTCGGCGGCGATGAGGTCGTTGCCGTCGGTACCGGTCCAGGTGTCGCTGTCGGCGGTGGCGTTCACCGCTGTGGCGTAGGTGTCGCCATACACCGTGACCTTGATGCTGCCCGGCGTGGTGGCGCTGCTGCCGTTGACGCTTTCGGTGGCGATGGCGCTGACCGACACGTTGAAGGTCCCGGAGTAGTACGCCGGTGGCTTGATGGTCAGGGCGTTGAGGTTCCAGCCGGTGACGTCTACCAGGGTGCTGCCCACGGCGACACTGTGGCCGGCGTTGTCGCTGATTACCGAGCCGGCCGGGATGCCGCCGAGCTTGACCGCCAGGGTTTCCGAGCCGTCGGTGTCGGTCAGGGCCGAGCTGATGCCGACCAGCTTGACCGTGCCGTTCTCGCCGCCTTCATTGAGCTTGTAGCCGTCGTAATAGCCCTTGCCGCCGCTGCCGTGCAGGTCGGAAACGGTGACGCCGGCTGCCGCCAGGGCTGCCACGCTCGGGTAGAGCGCGGTGCCGGCCTGACTGACGTCGATGGTCGCGCCGCCGTTCACCGAGAGGTTGACGTCGTAGCTGCCCGGGCCCGCCTGGTTGTAGTGGTAGATCTCGACGGTGTAGTAGCCGCTCTTGGTCGGGGTAAAGGTGCCGTTGAGCTGGCCGCCGGCGCCCCAGGTGGTGCTGGCCACGTCCTTGCCGCCCACCACCACTGCCAGGCTGTCGTCACCGGTACCGGTGAATTTGTAGGTGCTGCCGGCCTCCATGTACATCAGGCCGGACGTCTTCGAGGCAACGCCCGCCGTCACCGAGGTTTCCGCCGCGTTGGTGGCGATGGTGGTGGACTGCGCCTTGCCGGCCGCCGCGTCGATCACCGATTTCAGGGTTGCGGCATTGGCGCCGTTGCCGTCGGTGCCCAGGCCCGACAGCCCGGTGTAGATCTCCTTGGTCAGGCCGATCGAGGCCACGGCGTTGCTGCCGATGGTCAGGGTCGGCTGGTCGGCGACCGGGGTGATATCGACTTTCAGCGTGGCTTCGTTGCCCATGTCCTTGCCGTCGTACGGCTTGAACTTGATCTGCGCATAGTCGGCCTGCTGGTTGCCCACGCCGGAGCCGCCGTTGGCGCTGATGCCCGACTGGTTGGCCTGCGGCACGAACTTCAGGTTGCCCGCATCGATATCGGCCTTGCTGAACACCTTGCCGGCATCGGCGGCGGTCAGGGTCTTCCAGGTTGCCCCGTCCTTGTATTGCAGGGTGCCGTTGGCCGGCAGCTGGGTGATGGTGATGCCCAGCGCGCTCGGCAGGTTGTCCAGGTCGCTGACGCCCAGGCTGGACCAGGTCAGGGCCAGGTCGGTGTCCTCGGTGCCGGTGATCTCGCCACCGGCGGCGGTCGGTGCATCGTTCATCGGTACCACGTTGACCGTGGTGGTAGCGACGTTCGAGGTATTGACCCCGTCCGTGACCGTCACGGTGATGACCCGCGGTGTGCTGCTTGGGTCATCGCTGGTATTGATGAAGGTGATGTTCTTCAGGCGCTGGATGTAATCGGCGATCGACGCCGGGCCGCTAAGAACCAGGGTGACCTTGTCGTTGGTGCTCACCGCATTGATGCTGATGCCTCCCACGCTGTTGCCCAGGTTCAGCGCATCGCCGGCCATGCGGTTGGTCAGGGTCACGGTGGCCCCGGTCATCAACGTGCTGTCGTAGTCGGTGATGTTCAGGTCGATATCGCCGATGGACACGCCGGCGCCCGGCTGGCCTTCGGTGAAGGTCACCTGGTAATCGGCACCGGTCGCACCGCTGGAGTTGTTGGCGTCCAGGTCCAGGACCGGTGCCGGTTCGAAGATCGAGGTGGTCACACTGCCCTGGGTCGGGCTGACCACCACGCTCTCGAAGTTGCCGCCGGTGGCCGAGTCGATCTTGACGGTGAACTGTTCCGTGCCTTCGGTCACCAGGTCCTTGATGGTCGGAATGGTGAAGTCGGCCTTGCTCGCCCCGGCCGGGATGGTCACGGTGGTCACGCCGGTGTAGTCCGAGCCATTGGTGGCGGTGCCGGAATAGCTCAGCTTGACGGTGACCGCCGACTGCGACGGGTTGCTCAGGTTGATGGTGTAGCTGCCGGTCGCGCCCTCGGCCACCAGCGTGCTGCCGCTGATGCTGATGGTGGTCGGGGTATTGGTGTCGGTGACCTGGGTGACCGCTGGCGTGGCGTTGTAGGCCAGGTTCTCGAAGCCGCCACCGCTGGCACCGGTGATCTTCGTGCTGATGCTGCTGGCGTCGATGTACGGGGTGTCCGCCGGCGCCGGCAGGGTGATGCTGCTGGACAGCTGGTCCTTGCCGATAACGATGGTCGAGCCGTTGGACAGGGTCACGGTTACCGGCGACGCTGCCGGGTTGGTCAGGGTCGCGGTGTAGGTGATCTGCCCGCCTTCCTGTACCGAGCCGGTGGCGCTGAGGCTCACGGTGGTGGTGTCGATCGGGCCGTCGGTGACCGTGGTGGTGGTCGTGCCGGAGGCCTCCAGTTTCTCGAAGTTGCCGCCACTGACGCCGGTGATGCTGTTGGTCAGCGTCGGGTTGCTAGTGTACGGGTTGTTCGGTGCGGTGTAGTTGACCGAGCCGCTGGTGGCATTGACCGGGATGGTGATCGACTGGCCGTTGGCCAGGCTGATGACCAGCGGCGCAACGGTCACCGGCGAGCTGACGGTAGCGGTGTAGACCACGGTACCGCCCTCGATCACGCTCGGGGTTGCACTCAGGGTCACGGTGCTGGTGTCGATGGTATCGGTGACCGAGGTCACGGCCGGAGCCGAGCTGACGTTGACCTTCTCGAAGTCGCCGCCTGTGGTGGCGGTGATGCTCGTGCTGACGTTGGTGGCATCGACGTACACGCTGTTCTTCGGCGCATCGACGGTCACCGAGCCTTCGCTCAGGCCCTTGGCGATGTTGATGGTCGAGCCGTTGCTCAGGGTCACGGTCATCGCCGAGCCGGCCGGGTTGGACAGCTTGGCGGTATAGGTGATCTGGCCGCCTTCCTGCACGGTGTTGGTCGCAGTGAGGGTGACATTGGTGGTGTCCAGGTTCGACGGGCTGTCGGTCACCGTAGTGGTGGTCGTGCCCGTGCTCACCAGCTTCTCGTAGTTGCCGCCGGTCATGCCGGTGATGCTATTGGTCAGCGGTGTATTGGTGGCATATACATTGTTCGGCGCGACGTAGGTCACGGTACCGCTGGTGGCATTGACCGGGATGGTGATCGACTGGCCGTTGGCCAGGCTGATGACCAGCGGTGCCACGGTCACCGGCGAGGTGACGGTGGCGGTGTAGGTGACCACGCCGCCTTCGACCACGCTTGGCGTGGCGGTCAGGGTCACGGTCGAGGTGTCGATCGTATCGGTGACCGCCGTCACGGCGGGCGTGCTGCTGATATTCAGTTTCTCGAAGTCGCCGCCACTGGTGCCGCTGATCGTCGCGCTGACATTGCCGGCGTCGATATACACGCTGTTCTTCGGCGCATCGACGGTCACCGAGCCTTCGCTCAGGCCCTTGGCGATGGTGATGGTCGAGCCATTGCTCAGGCTGACGGTCATTGCGCTGCCGGCCGGGTTGGTCAGCTTGGCGGTGTAGGTGATCTGCCCGCCTTCCTGGACGGTGCCGGAGGCGGTCAGGCTGACCCCGGTAGTGTCGAGGTTGTTCGGGTTGTCGTTGACCACAGTGCTCGGCGCACCAGCGGTCACCAGCTTCTCGTAGTTGCCGCCGGTCACGCCGGTGATGCTGTTGGTCAGCGGCGCGTTGGTGGCGTAGACGTTGTTTGGCGCGGTGAAGTCCACCGAGCCGCTGGTGGCATTGACTGCAATGGTGATCGACTGGCCGTTGGCCAGGGTGACGACCAGCGGTGCCACGGTCACCGGCGAGCTGACGGTGGCGGTGTAGGTGACCACACCGCCTTCGGTCACGCTTGGCGTGGCGGTCAGGGTCACGGTCGAAGTATCGATGGTGTCGGTGATGGAGGTAATCGCCGGAGTGCTGCTGACGTTGACCTTCTCGAAATCGCCGCCGCTGGTGCCGGTGATGGTGGTGCTGACGCTGGTGGCATCGACGTAGACGCTGTTCTTCGGCGCATCGACGGTCACCGTGCCCTCGCTCATGCCTTTGGCGATGGAGATGGTCGAGCCATTGCTCAGGCTTACGGTCATGGCGCTGCCGGCCGGGTTGGACAGCTTGGCGGTGTAGGTGATCTGGCCGCCTTCATCCACCGACGGTGTGGCGCTCAGGGTGATGTTGGTGGTGTCCAGGTTCGACGGGTTGTCGTTGACCACGGTAGTCGGGGCGCCGGTCGATACCAGCTTCTCGAAGTTACCGCCGGTCATGCCGGTAATGCTGTTGGTCAGTGCCGTATTGGTGGCGTAGACGTTGTTCGGTGCCGTGAAGTTGACCGAGCCGCTGGTTTCGTTGACACCGATGGTGATGGATTGGCCGTTCTGCAGGCTGATCACCAGCGGGGCCCCGGTAACCGGCGAACTGACGGTGGCGGTGTAGGTGACTACGCCGCCCTCGGTCACGCTCGGCGTGGCGCTGAGGGTCACGGTCGAGGTGTCGATGGTATCGGTGACTGCGGTTACGGCTGGAGTCGAGCTGATCGCCAGCTTCTCGAAATCGCCACCGCTGGTGCCGGTGATGGTGGCGCTGACATTGGTGGCGTCCACATAAACACTGTTCTTCGGCGCATCGACGGTGACGGTGCCTTCGCTCAGGCCCTTGGCGATATTGATCGTCGAACCGTTGCTCAGGCTGACGGTCATGTCGCTGCCGGCCGGGTTGGTCAGCTTGGCGGTA
>NZ_JAOECN010000077.1:0-7465 GCF_029836855.1 Pseudomonas sp. GD04058 | reverse complement strand
GTTATCGTTGACAAAGAAATGTATGGCCAGAGTGTCTAGCTATCCTTGATACTGCTGGCTAGAGACCCATCCAAATGGACGTCAGATGCCTCGCAAGCCTTTCTCCAAGTCTGCACTTGAGTCGCGAGAACGACCGACCCTCCAGCGAAAGCTCCCAGAAAACACCCCCCAAGCGATTCAAGAAAGAAGCACTGCTAGGGGACAAGTCGATGTTTCAGCTCAAGGGTTGCTTGTCCGAAACAAGACTACTGGCACAAGGGAATACGTCCGTGACTTCACAGATCTTGTCACTGAGTATCCGCACCATAAATTAATTGTCCAGCAGTTACTTATAGGTGCGCAGCTCCATTCCGCAAAGAGATTGATCACATATCAATCCCATCAAGACATCTATTACTCAATTCAAGAGTTTGTGCTGTTTCTTAACAGCGCTGAGCCGATCAATAAATCAGTCAAAGGTGTTGCTGATGTCGATGGGCAGGTATGCGTGAATTTTAGGTCATTTCTAATTCGTTCGTATCCAGGTCGCACCGTAAATAGAAAAAGATACGGCGCATTAAAAAATATCTTCCTTTCGTTGAAAAATAAATATAAAGGGCAGGGCTGGGTCGGCAAAGGGTTTGAATGGCCGACTGGACCGGGGATGAACGAGCAAATAACAGAAGGATACAGCAGGGAGATTCATAATAAGCTTGTGGAGGGATGCCTGATCGATATTAAGTTTATTATGAAGTGGATGGAGAGTTACAACAGTGTAGTGGAAGGCGAGAAGCCAATTCTGGCATACGATCTTTCATTAGAAAACTTGATGTTTGATCTGGTTGTAAAAGAGCAAACTAAAAGATCCAACGGGTCAATCAAGGCGACACACATTAAAGGGTTTGAGTGGGTTATACGCTCCACTGGAGATGTTAAAGAATACATACGGGCAAATGGAATAAGTATAGAGAGGTTTCTGGGCATTTACCGAGCCCGCGCCCATGAACTGGCGGCTAAAGGTCGCCCTGTAGTTGGTACTGAGGTCAGTGAACGGGGGATGGTGTATGGCTGTGATCGAGAAGAATCTGGGCGAATTGCAACTGCAAATGTAGGAAGACTTTATCCTGATTGGCCTATGCAAGTGAGCTTCGAGGAAGCTGGACATCTCTTTTCCACTGAGTGGAGTAAAAACACCGCTCACGGAACAAACAAAAAATATTCTACGCTGGAAAAAAGATTACGGTCGGCCTTGATGTATATGAAGGTTGGGCCAGAGCACCTACCCTATGAAGTAGGTCAAATGGCATACTTCAGCAGAGTAGCCTTCACAATGGGAACTATATTCCCATTCTTTCTCTTCGTGATGTTGCAGACGGGCTGGAACTTTGAGGTCGTGGTATCGATAAGCGATAACCTAGACGACCACATTGAGGAGGACCTTCTGGATGATGACTATGTGATTATTTATGGGTACAAGGGACGGTCCAACAAAAGCCAAATGCATAGATCAAACAAGCGAGATAAGTTTGGCACGTATCAGATCTTGCGCTTTGTTGCCGCTGAAGTAACCAAGCATTTCTCGTCGCCTCATTATTTAAAGGGTAAATTATTTCAGTGTGTCATTTCGAAGAATCTGTGGAATAAGTTTGGCCGCTTATGCACGCCGGTGACCACTACGAATTTTGGGCACGCATCAACGGAGTTTCTACATCGCCACCGCATAAAATTGGATACGGATACCAAATCCCCCAGAATTGAAACGAAACGTCTTCGAACTACTTACGAAACTCGACGGAGAGAACAGGGTTTAGATATAGACGAAGTTTCGACAATGATGGGGCATTCGGATATCGATACCACAGTGAATCATTATGATAGTGACTGGGGGTCGGCAGAAATATTAAATGGGCGTCTAAGAAAGATTCAGAGAAAGCATGAAGAAGATTTTAGGCGTTACTCAGCAAATCTTCTTACAGATGTGTCTTTGGTTGAGCTGCGTGAAGCCACTCTACGCTGCGGTAGCAAAGAAAAACTACGGTCAGTTGTTGCACCATTAGTCGGCAGGCTGAATTCTTCTGAAGATTCGGTAATACAGTTGCTTTCTCCGGAAGGTCAGACATTCATTGCAAGTTGTCTAAATTCAAGACGACCAGATTGGCCAGGCGCTGAAAGTTTTCTTAGGACGGATACGCCTTGCAACTACTTCAATCGTTGCCCGTTATGCTCACAGTGTGTGATCTTCAAAGAAGCATTACCTTTTATTGCAAGAAGAATTTCCGACCTTGACGGTCTGAGGGAGCGGTTAAATCCCTTAGAATGGGAGAAAAGCTATCGCGCTGAGTATTTAGCGTGGAAGGGGGTTCTAGAGGGCTGGGGGGATCCGATTGAGGTTGCTGAGGCAATAGATCGATCAGTACATAACGATTTTGCACTGCCATTGACAATGATAGGGCTCTCATGACAACTCCAACACGTGACCAAATAAAAGCCGTTTTAGAAGAAATAAGGAATGGACTGGGTTGTCACGAGGAAGAGTCAGAGCCTATCGCTACTGAAGAAGATGATGAGATTCTGAGTGGCGACTCTTCACTTGGGATCATTTGCGATAGTATAAATTTACTCAATCTTTCCAGAATTGATAAGAACGAGTGGAGTTATATTAGGGTAAGTCCTAGAAGCTCTTTCGGCGATCCGGTTTGGGATTTTGGGGATTACCCCTCCCCTAATGGATTTCCCATACGTATCAATTTTGATTATGTGAATATGTATGGCGTGAATGTTTGTGGAGTAGGTCACGAACATTGGGTGAATATTGCTAGGGCGCTACTATTTTACCGTGTACCGCACTTCGGAATTCATGGTCGCATTAATGCTTATACATCTCTTGAGTCAGATAAAACAAAAGTATTAAGACTTGTCGGGTTGTTTCAAGCCGAAGGTCTATATTTAGGTTCGGAAAATTCACCAGATTTTAGGACGGTGAATGATTTGGCCAAGTCGAGTGTGGAGCACTATATAGAGTCGCTGCCCACATCTGGGATTAAGTGGGAATTCTGTTACTTAATGTCCTTCTGGCAGGGCGTGTCATCGATGGGTATGCTTCCGTCAGAGTACTCACTATACGATTCATACGTAACTAAAGAGCTTGTCGCCAAATATAGAAGAGAATACGACGAGTCCTCTCGACCTTTCGAACCCATTCCGCTCGATGACTATGCAGAAATATTTAGATACTGTGTGGGGTTTGTTGAAAACTATAGTGATGACGTCCTTTGGCTGTATAAAAATTTTGCGCCAACCATAGTAGGTGCTTTTGAGAACCCCGGAAAGCTTGCCGCGATGAATATTGGTGTGTCAACGGCGTCCGTTGAGGGAGTTAAAAGATTTAGGGCTTATAAACCTAAGTTACTAGATAGCGGTATTCCCTGGTGGGGAATAGAAATCAAGGAAAGAACGCATGAGAATGATGAGGGGGAGTATATAAATCAAACTGCTGTGATTAGCGTTGTTGTCTCTCTGATCGATGCGTGTATCGTGCTTCTTCTATGTCTTACTGGGATGCGCCGATCAGAGGTCATTGGTCTTAAGGTGGATTGTCTTTCGTTTAAGTCTGAGGGTTATTGGCTTACTTATACTGTTTTCAAAACCTCCATTTCGTCACAGGGCGACATTAAAACAATACCTATCCCAAAAATTGCTGCTGACGCAATTGAAGTAATAATTGAAATAGGGCGGGATGCTCGTGCTTACGGTAATCACGACTATCTGTTTGTCAAGATACCAAAGTTAAGTTTTGGAAACACTCCGCAGTCCACTGTGGTAGAGCGAGCTTGCAATCGAGTGGCAAACAACCTGGGTATTGATTATAGAGTACACCCACATCGTTTTCGGAAGTCACTTGCCCTTTATATAATTCATCAAGATTCGCGGAATCTTGAAATTATTAAACGCCTCTTTTCTCACCGCAGCTTAAAAATGACGTTAAGGTACATCCTTTCTTTACCAGGCATGAACGATGAAGTCAAAGCTACGTTGATTGAAGAAAATACGGAAATTCTCGTCGAGGTTTTGCAAGGTGTAATTTCTGGTCAAATTGGGGGCATTGGCGGCAAAAGGTTGGCCAAGACTGCTAATTCGTCTCCAATACTCAGGGCTAAATTGCAAAACGCGGGAAAAGAGAGTTTAAGTCAGTATGTCGCCTCTTTGCTTGATGAAGGTGTGAAGCTTCTGCATAGAACGAATCTTGCAATCTGTATGCGAACGCCGGGTCTTTCCAGCGAGTCACCTTGTGATGCTAAGAATGATAGCCCTGGGTCGAGGCTTCATCCAAACTTGTTTGCGTGTGACCCATATAATTGTAGATATGCTGCATTTGTCGAGGCCAATGTTCCATCATTAAAAAATGAGATAATTTTCCACGATAATATGATTAAGCATAGGTACTGTGGAGCGACTCAGAAGGAATATTCGCAGAGGCGTATCGCTGAAGCCTTTAAGCGACTTCACGAGGTTGTAGGGGATGAAGCACATAATTTCCTAAAGCAGGTAGCGCATGGCTAAGCAGGATCTCCTCAATCGGGTGTATGCGACTATTTCAGCGCTCCAAAGCGACGGCCGAAAAAAGTTATCAGTGATGGAAGTTTCTAAATTATCTGGTGTCGGTCGTGCAACAATCAATCAAAAGCATGATCCTGACTGGGTGAAGGTCAGAGAAGTCATAAAAGGAACAACTCATTCTGGGGTTTATACAAAGGATTCAAGTGAGGATGTCAAAAAGCCACTCAAAAATACTCAAGAAATACATCATCGACTGAAAGAGTTGGAGGAGCAGTTAGCCCTACTAAGGGAGCGCGCTAGCACCACATATAATCAGTTGATCGACAGGGTACAATATTACTTTGCGTTGGCTAGTGAAAAGCCTGCTAAGCAAGTTGAGAAGGCTAAGCTCCTTCAAGAGCTAACTCATCAGAAGAATCAGAACGCAATCCTACGTGCAGATCTCAAGGCGGCTCTTGCTGAATCATTAACTCCTGCGGTATCAGGATTTATCACTTCAAAGATTATTTTGGAAGTGCCTAATGCAGGCTCAGATTCTGAGGCCATTCTGAGTTTTTTGGAGAAACTGGATTCGTTATCTAGTCAGAATCGATCTTCACTTGTTACCGCAGTCTACATAATGTGTGGTCTTCCAATGTGCGGCAAGTCATCTTGGATTGATAATCACAAGCCACCTACTCCAGGCGTATCCTTATATGTCAGTGGGGCAAGTGATACAGTTTCAACTCGGAATTTGTTAGTTTCTAGGGTTAGGAAAGAATTTAACGCGCCTGTGCACTGTGTTCGATTTAGTCTAGGCCTTGATGCCTGTATCTCTAGGGCCGAAAAACAGTTCAATGGTGCGGCTCTTGAATTGAATATTTCATCCATCAAAGTTGTGGCTGCGCGGTTCGAAGAAATACAATTCAGCGAAAATTTCGACTCAATCATCTTGGCTTGAAATCAGTGAATGGTCTAAAGCGTTTCCAATCGTTTGTTGAAGAGCGACGTCGCATGGGAGACTGGGCTGATTTCGTTTCAGCAGATATGACTAGGCTTTCAAGAGTAAAGCTGGTTGAAGCGTGTGGGATTCAGCGAAGCATAATTTATCAAAACTCACAGGTAGTAACTCTGCTTCGTGATCTTGAGTCCGAATTAAGAGCGCATGGTGTTCTTTATGGGCGCAGTGCGGATGCCAATTGTGCTCACCAAAATGGTTTAACTCATGATGAAGAATTAGAGCAGCGGTTAGGAGATTTGTCTGCTTCGCTTTGTAAGTTTAATGACTATTTAAATGAAGTTTCTAATTCGCTTGTGGTGTACCCCTTGTCGAGGCCAAAATAGTTATGTGTATCCTTCATTTTGGAAACGGTTTGGCCAGCCACTCTGGCTATATGCGAGAGCGCGTAGGGATTTATTTTGATGATAATCATAACGTCCTTGAAGCACCGACCATGTGGGCGATGGCTGTCTCGAAGATACGTTCAAGGAGTGATGAAACGACAAGAAACTATGCGAATATCCTGAGAAGGTTTTTGCAGTGGTTGGACGATAGCCCAATCGAAGGGGCTGAAGTTGTATTTGGCGCGCAGAACTGGCAGTTGGTGGATGAGGATGTTTTTGATGCCTTCCTTGTTCACATAGCATCTCCAACGGATGCGCTTCCTGATGGTCCGTCTCACAAAACCATGTATCACATTGCGGCAAGGGTCTGGAGCTTCTATCAGTGGGCCGAAAAGCAGGGCTATAAACACTATTTGGATATCAGTAGGACTGATATCCGATACATGCTGAAAGACCAGAAACTCCTGGCCCATATCAACCCAGTGGTTAAAGTTACTACCTTGGGATTTAATCTGCCCAGTGGTAGACCAGCAATGCATCAACGAGAAATGCAGAAATTTGTAAGGCAAACTGATTATGAAATAGCTCTCAGCGTGTTGAATGATCCTGTTTATCAAATTATCGCAGCGATCATACGAATTACCGGGCTTAGACCGATTGATCTTTTTCAATTGCCTTACCGAGGGAGAAATGAAAATTATGGATTCATTCCTTATGATGAGGGTGAGTACCCAGAAGGGTTAGATAATGGCGCGATCTATTATTATTTTAGGTCCAAGGGAAAATGGCGCTCCATAGACTTTCCAGGGAAGCTGTGGAGAGTTATTTGCGAGTATTATTTACCCTTAAGGCGGCAACGAGCGAAGCTATATGAGGCTAAGCATGGCATTCCACCAAGGAATAGCGACTTGTTTCTTTCCGCTCGTGGTGATGTTGTTACTCATGGAATGCTTGGTTATAACTTTAGCAAGGTGGTTTCTGCAGCGAAGAACTCCGAGAGCGCTACTGATTTTAAAGCCATACGATTCAATGCACGAATGCTCAGGCACACCTGTGCGACATATTTTGTTTATGAGGCGTTGAAAGCCCAGAATAGACTTGGAAGGAGTTTTGTTTACGATGCAGCGCTCGACGAAGATCTCAGGAAAATGCTGGGCCACACTGATGTTAGAACTACACTTGAATACTATGTTCATCTAGTCAACCGATATGTGCACGACAATCTTCTGACTGATCTTCATCGTTCGCGCGTTGATGCTGGTTTGTCCGCTATTTTAGACCGACATAATTACTCTGAGATTGTGGTATAGAACAGGCACTAGACATGCTGCCTTCTTGGTGAGCAGCTCTGGACACGTCGATATGGGAGTGCATACGGTCAGGACAAATCGGGAAGGTGCCGCCGGCTGACTTGCCTCTGTAGATAGGTCTGGACGCATCAGCGCTTTAAACGCCAACGGCTTTGGGTTCGAAGTGATTTCGCCTGCCCCTCTTCAGTTACACTCGGCGCTTTGCACGCCTTTCAAGGAGCAGCTGCGTGAACACGGAAAACCATTCCCAGACCGCCGCCTTTCTCTGGTCGATTGCCGACCTGCTGCGCGGTGAC
>NZ_JAOECN010000076.1:0-9013 GCF_029836855.1 Pseudomonas sp. GD04058 | reverse complement strand
CTAGAAACACTGCCGCTGAAACCCTCCTGGCATGTAGCTCCTTCGTCCTACGCTTCAGCCTCTATGACCCCCACCCAACCTTTCGCGCAGGTGCGGAACGAACCTAGGCGTAACGCGGGTATAAGCTTCGTAGGCAGCGCCAAACTGCTTGTGCATTTCCCGCTCTTCGGAAACCGCCAAACGCCCGTACATCACCAGCAACACCGGGAACATTGCCAGCGTCAGCAGCGTCGGCCACTGAAGGAGAAAGCCCAGAAGAATCAGCACAAATGCCACGTACTGCGGATGTCTGATCCAGCCATAGGGCCCGACCGTTGCAAGTGAACGGCGGCGTTGCGCGTGATATAGCACGTTCCAGGCGGCAGAAAGCAAATAGAAGCCGAAACCCAGGAATAGGTAACTGGCAATGTGCAAAACACTGAAGTGTGGGTTGCCCTGGTCACCGAGCAACGTCGACCACAGATGGCCGGATTCGTGGGAAAGCAGATCGAGGTTGGGGAACCTGGCCTGCAACCAGCCTGACAACAGATAGATCGTCAGGGGGAAGCCATACATTTCCACAAACAGGGCAACGATGAAGGCCGAGAATGCACCGAAGCTCCTCCAGTCTCTCGCCGTTGCCGGCTTGAAGAAACTGAAGGCAAACATGATGAAGATCGCGGAGTTGATGAAAACCAGCGACCAGAGGCCATACGCGCTTTCACCATGATTCATGATGGATCTCCCGGCTTATGGATATCAGCCTTATCGGAGGGGGCCGGTTTGCTCTGGCCCTGGTGATGGTGTCCCCCATGTCCTCGATGCATGAAGACATGCATCAGCGGACAGGCGAGCAACAACAGATAAGGCAGGGCTCCAACGACATGGGCAAGGTGCTCGGTGAGCAGGAAGTAGACGGCGATCCCACCGATTACCACCAGGCCGATTGCATAGCGTGAACGCCAGAAACTGTGTGGTGAGCCGTTTTCATCGAAGTGAGGGTTCATAGCGACTCCTGGGAAAGGAGATGGGTTACTTCGATGCAGCAGATGGCATGCGGTCCATCATCATCTGCATCATCGACTCCATCATGTCCATGCGCTTTTCCATCATCTGGTGGCGGGCGGCCATATCCCCGCCCATGCCGCCATGCATGCCCCCCATTTCAGGCATGCCACCCTCCATGGACTTCATCATGGCCATGCCATTTTTCATCAGCGCCATATGCTCGGCCATCAACGCCTGACGGGCTTCCGGCGTTTTGGCTGCAGCCATCTTTTCGTGCATGGCTTGCATGGCCTTCATTTGCTGGTCCATCGCCGCCATTTGCCCTTTGTCCATTGGCTGAGAAGGCGTCTTCTCGGTAGCCGCCGCGCTTGGCGCATCGGCCGGGTGATGTGTCGAGTGTTCATCGGTGTTTTGCGCCATGGCGCCCACGGACGCTGCGGCCAAACAAAGTCCGATCAGTAAATTTCGAACGTTGTTCATCATCATCTCCTTAGCACTGTTTTAAAGCCGGATGCCTTGGTCTGGGCGCTAGGCCTCACCTGGCACGACAAGCAAATTACTGCGCCGGCGTGAATGCTCATTTTTCGCGTCGTGCTCGGGTTGTACACCGACGGGCTATTATTGGGCACTCGGCGGCTCGAAGCTGATCCCGTTTGGCCCGGCGCCAACCTTATGGGTAGCAACGACCTTTCGGCTGCTCGTATCGATGACAGATACGGTGCCCGCTTCAATATTGCTGACAAACACATAAGCGCCGTCGCTGCTGATGGCCACACCATGGGCACCCTTGCCGGTGGTCACGGTGCCCAGGCTGCTACGCGTCTGGAGATCTACGATGGAGACTCGGTCGTCCGGATTCTGGCCACTGCCCTGATTCGCGACATAGACCTGGCGACCGTCAACGGTGGCCATCATCTGGATTGGCGTGCGGCCGACATCAACCTTGCTGATCACCTTGCGTCTGGCCGTGTCGATGATGCCAAGCTGATTTGTCGCACTGAGCGAGACGAATGCCAGGCGACCGTCAGGGGCAAAGCCGACCTGGACAGGGCCTTTGCCCACGGGAATCTGCGCGGTTTCTTTGAGTGTGACGACATCGATAAGCGATACGCTGTCGCTCTTCATGTTCGCGATATAGAGTGTCCGGCCATCAGGGCTCAAGCGCAGCCCATGGGGATAACGCCCAGTTGGAATACCGGGCAACTCGATTCGCTGCTCAAGGTCAAATACTCGCACCTGGTTGGCAGCGGAATCGGTCACAAAAGCTCGCAGCCCGGTGACGTCGGTGACCACATGAGCCGGGTGATCGCCTGCCGGGAAGCTGAACGGTGGCCTGTCCAGCGCGCTGGTACTGAACACCAGCAACTGCCCACCGGGCTTTTCACCGCTCGAATGCCCCGCATGTCCAGCCACTCCAACAACCAGAAGCAAGCTGCCGTCGGGCGAAACCTGTAGGTTGTGGGGTGCGATCGGCAAGGCGACCGTGCTCACATCACCTGTCGCAAGATTTACCTGGCTAATGGAAGCGGACCGTTCATTGGCCGTGTAGACGTTACCCGTAGGGTTTGCCATGACCAGCCCCAGAGGGATGAGCAGGGATATCCCCAAGGCCATAGAACTAAACCGCTTGGCAGTCATCATTGTGAATGAGCTCCAACGAGGGGCCGGGGTATGTGAGCCAGGCTGGCCTATACATTTACTCAAGATAAACACCAATCGCGAAGCATTTTCTTGATCAGCGTCAACGTCCACAGCTTGACTCGGCACTGGGTGATCGAAGGCCGTCCATTTCTTGGGGAGTATTGCTGGCTATCCCGACCCGGAGTCAGTCGACATCAGGCTGTATATGAAGAAACCGCGCCATGAAACATGGCACGGCGGCTTGCCATCTGAGCGGTAACGAGACTTAGCGACTGACTTTGGTTGGGTAACCAAGCGCCTGGACCAGTGCACCGACGCGTTCCGCCTCGATGTTGCTTTGGACACTCACTGTACCGGCAGCACGATCAACGATCACCTTCGCGTCGCCATCGGCAGCCTGGATGGCCTTGGTGATCTTGTTGACACAACTGCCACATCCCATACCGGAAACTTCCAAAACGAACATAGCGGGCCTCTCATGCTGGTACGGCTTTTCTCGCCGCATTTACAGCTTCAACCTTGACACGATGACAAGGTCAAGGCCCGGTCAAAGGATTTATCTTCGCCCTGAAATCTTGTCCAACTCCTCTGGCGGCGGCCCCTGCTGCATCACAATTGTCCCTTACGATCTTGGCAGAAGATGGCGGACGTCGCAGTTGCCCGATGTCCTCCATCAGGACCAGATTGGCGCCGAACTCGCGGACATACCCGCTAAGGCCAAAGCCCTAGACAGTCAGTCATATGGATCAGGCGTTGAAACGCTGATGGCGGAACTTCCTCTCATAGGTTGCGGTGTGCCCATTTCAGTCTGTGACTACGCGCTTCAGCCGCAGTGCGTTGAATACCACGGAAGCCGAACTTACGCTCATGGCCAATGCCGCAATCATCGGTGACAATAGATGGCCGGTAAGCGGGTAGAACAAACCTGCCGCCAGCGGTATGCCCATAGCGTTGTAGAAGAATGCGAAGCCCAAGTTTTGACGCATGTTCTTCACCGTGGCCACGGATAGTGTTCTGGCCCGCAGGATGCCCATCAGGTCGCCCTTGACCAGCGTCAACTGGGAGCTGTTCATGGCAACATCGGTGCCAGTTCCCATGGCGATCCCGACATCAGCCCGGGCCAGCGCAGGGGCATCGTTGATCCCATCTCCTGCCATGGCAACCCGGCGCTTATCGCCCTGCAGGAGCGCCACCAGTTGCTCCTTGTCCTCGGGTTTCACTTCTCCGTGGACTTCCTCGATGCCGAGTTGTTTCGCGACCGCACGTGCCGTAGTCAGGCCGTCGCCGGTGGCCATGATGACCTTCACATCTTCTGCCTGTAGCCGGGTTACCGCCTCCTTGGAGGTGGGTTTGACCGGATCGGACACCGCTAGCAGGCCAGCGAGCACGCCATCGACGGCCAAGTACATGATACTCATGCCTTCCAGACGCAGCTGCTCGGCGCGGTCTCGCAACGGACTGGTGTCGAGGCCAGCCTCTTCCATCAAGGTCGTGTTGCCAAGCTGCAGCCGTTTGCCGTTCACCTGGCCACGTACACCGATCCCAGAGCCCGACTCAAACGCCTCTGGCTTGGACAAGCTGTGTCCATGCGCTCGCGCATGATCGACAATCGCATGTGCCAGCGGATGCTCGCTGCCTTGGTCCAGGCTGGCGGCAAGGCGCAAGACTTCGGGTGGCATGAACTGCCCGGTACCGACCACGCTATGAAACACTGGCCGGCCCTCGGTGAGGGTCCCGGTCTTGTCGACGATCAGCGTGTCGATCTTGCAGAGGTTCTCGATAGCACTGGCGTCTCGGAAGAGCACGCCACTGCTGGCAGCCTTCCCGGTAGCGACCATGATCGACATGGGAGTGGCTAGGCCGAGCGCGCAGGGGCAGG
Organism: Pseudomonas sp. GD04058; assembly: GCF_029836855.1. Taxonomy (NCBI): domain Bacteria; kingdom Pseudomonadati; phylum Pseudomonadota; class Gammaproteobacteria; order Pseudomonadales; family Pseudomonadaceae; genus Pseudomonas; species Pseudomonas sp. GD04058. The sequence continues at coordinate 4,506 of NZ_JAOECN010000076.1, read as the reverse complement.
CAATGATCAGGACCGCGACCGCATTGATCAGGCCGAAGACCCAGCCAGGCTCCGGTCCGAAAAGCCCCCAGCCGAAGAGCGTGACCAGCGCGACCAGAATCACCCCCATGACGAAATAGCCGGCCACGGTGTCCGCCATCCGCTGCATCGGGGCTTTCGAGCGCTGAGCCCGCGCGACCATCTGCACGATTTGCGAGAGCACTGTCTCGGCGCCGACCTTCTGCGCCGCCATCACAAGGCTGCCGTGGGTATTCAGCGTGGCACCGATGAGTGCATCCCCAGCTTTCTTCATCACTGGCACGGGCTCGCCTGTCAGCATGGATTCATCGATAGCACTTTCGCCTTCCAGGACCACCCCGTCGACCGGCACCTTCTCGCCAGGGCGAACGCGCAGGTGGTCGCCCGTATGCACGTGGGTGAGCGGAATATCTTCCTCCTGACCATCGGCCCCGATGCGACGGGCCGTCTTGGGGGCAAGACCCAGGAGCGACTTGATGGCGGCGGAGGTTTGTGAGCGCGCCTTGAGCTCGAGCATTTGGCCGAGCAACGTTAATGAGATGATGACTGCAGCCGCTTCGAAGTAGACACCGATGCGGCCATCCTGCATGAAAGTCGTCGGGAAAACCTGCGGGAACACTGTGGCCGCAACGCTGTATAGGTACGCCGCAGCCGTTCCCAAACCTATCAGGGTCCACATATTCGGGCTGCGATTACGAATCGATGCGACCCCACGCACGAAAAACGGCCAGCCAGCCCATAGTGTCACGGGAGTGGCCAGAATCAACTCCACCCAATTCTGTGTGGCACCATGCAGCAATTGGAGTTGGTGGGCAGTCATGGCCAACACGGTCACGATGACCGTCAGGGGCAAGGTCCACCAGAAGCGGCGGGAGAAGTCCTTGAGTTCCGGGTTCTCGTCTTCCTCAAGCTCCGGTATTACCGGCTCTAGGGCCATGCCACAGATTGGGCAACTGCCCGGCCCACGCTGGCGGATTTGGGGATGCATCGGGCAAGTGTATTCGGCGTCCGCCGCGTTGCTTGGCTGCGGGGCAGCCGAGTGGAGATGGCCCGCGTGTTCTTGGTCCTGGGGAGGGCTAAGATAATGCACAGGCGCTGCGCGGAATTTCGTCAGGCACTTTTCACTGCAGAAGCGGTATGTCCTTCCCTCGTATAGCTCGAAGTAGCGACTATCCGGTGGCACCGTCATACCGCATACCAAATCGCGCTGACTACCATCCGGTTGCTCATGCGGGTGCGAGTGGTCATGGTCATGGTCATGGTCATGCTGGCACGATTCGGTGTGCATGAAGTAGTTCCCTTTGTTGTCCGGTTTGGACGAGTTTTCACCCTTCTGGTGAGAATACCCGCCATGGTTGTGCCCGAAGAGTTGCGTCAGCGGACAGAGCAACAAAATTAAATAACTGTAGTGCCTGTGACAGGTGGCCATAGTGCACGAGCCACATAAAACAGGCCAAATATGGCCAGCATGATCAGTGCAATACCGCCTTTAGTCCGCCAAAAAGGTATTGCCAGATCTGTACCACGGCGATGGGCTCCGTCATGATCAACTCCCAAGCTGGGTGGGAAATATCGGCCGCTGCCGTATTGTCCAGCCTAGACAACATCTCCTTGAACAGCTGTGACGCCAATCAATGCTCCTGTAAGCGTGTCGATTATTGTTGTGGTGTAGCGTCATGGCATAGATCATTTCTGGAGGTTGCTGATCCTGCTGCTGCACCAGTGGTTGCCCTTCGACAATGCGCTGGCTGCCTTGTACCCCGGCGAGGGAGTGCCCAAGCCGCTGGAGGAGTACGACGCCGGCTCCCGGTGGGGAACGCCGTCCATGCTTTCCTGCCTGGACGGCCTATACTTGCTCGACCCCTTCTACCAGGCCTGTCAGGAAGGCCTGCCCAGTGGGCTGTAACGCCTGGAGGAGATCGCTTCTGACCAGTTCCGTCAAAGCGAGTACTTCCTCAGTTACTTCCACGCCAACGCATTGGAAGACGAGGTGCAGTTCGTTCTCCAGTTGCCGGCCAAGGTAGCCTTATGCGATCTAACAGCTCAAGCCCCAGACCTGATACATGCGGTGCGGTACAGCGCTGATCGGGTCACTCTTCGCTGTTCCCCTTCCAGCTTTGCCTTTGCCCACAGCAGACGTCGGAGATGAAACTGCTCGGCGGACTCACAAACCTGCTCCAGTGCTCTCGCACAAGGCTTTGATCTGGCCATCTTTGCTTGAATGGCTGACCCGTGGCAGGGCGTTGGCCGTGTTTTCTTCGTGCGTGTTGAGCCCAAGGCGAGCGCGATCCACCATCCACAGGCCGCTACTGCCGCGCGCCAATTCTATGCCGGCACTACTCGTCAAAAAATAGGTGAGTGCTTACCCGGCAGGCAATGGGCTACTATCGAGCCCTATATCTATCCGAAAGGGTTAGCTCCGTTGCCAGGGAATTGCATGCAGGCCATCGATATTGAAAACGCGATCGTTCTTCCTTGGGGGCTTGGCTCAAGATCGCCCCATGACCTGTTTTCTGTGTGCGCAGAAATCATTAACTGCCCTGGTGACATCGTTTTAGACGCTAGCAACCTCTCGTATATCGATCCGTTAGGGATGGCCACGCTGCGAGCGTTGTTTGAAAACCAGTTGGTCCAGAAGCGAGTTTCGATGCAGTTTTTGAGCAGAGACCTGACCTCCTACCTGGCCAGGATGGATTTTTTCAAGGACATTGATGTAGAGGGTGTAGATCTATCGGGGGTAGGACGTCGAAACGACCGAAGCACCTCGTTGGTGGAAATCACCAAAATCAGCGAACACCATCAAGCAGAGGCTGCAGCCTCTCGCCTCGCTAGAGCTATTACGGGAAGGTTGACTCAATCGGACCCGGATGCCCCAGTCGACGAGCACACGGGACGGAATGAGTTTGACTCCTACCGGGGCCCTCTGGAGTATTCGCTCAAGGAGCTATTGGAAAACTCGCTTACTCACGCCCGCAGAGAGGGACGTGGTGACGCCGCCGTTTGGCTGACCTGTCAGTTTTATCCAAAATTGAACCTTGTACGCATGGCCATCGTCGATAATGGGTGTGGGTTTCTCGCGACACTGAGGAATCACCCTGAGCTTCATGACCGCACGCATTTGCACGCGATCGAGGCGGCACTCAAACCGCGAGTGAGCTGCAACCGGGGTGCGATGGCCCAGATCCTGGGTAGCGAGAACCAAGGTATCGGGTTAACAACTACCGCAAAAATTGCAGACGCGGCGGGCGGTGGTTTGATCATCGTGAGCGGCAATGGCATACATGACACAAAGCGTCGGCAGTCTCAGGAGCTGCATGATGCGCTGTGGAATGGTGTATCGATCGCGTTTAGCTGTACCCGTGAGCTGCTGCCCACCATTTCGATCAGTGACTTGCTGCCGAAGGACGATGCAGGACAGGTTGACGACGATCTCGACCTAGATCTGAATTTCCGCTAGCTCTGGCTTTTTGATAGCTCGAGGGCTAGAGTCGATCATGCAAGGAGCGGTAAATGGGAGATTCAGCGTCAACTGAAACTCTCGGGCTGCAAAAAAGGATTATGCAATACAAGGGGTTACGACATGCAAACTCAAATTCGATTAAGTAGGGATAGTTCTATCCGAACGTACGGAATGCGAGCTTCAGCGATCCCCTACCGTACCGAAATCGAACGCTCGCTCAGCAGTGGTGAGAGCGTTGTCATAGATTTCGCTGGGAACGATGTCACTCAGTCCTTCGTCGACGAGTTGATCGGGGCGCTGATTCTGAAGGAGGGTCGCCAGGTGGTATCGCGCCTTGCCTTTGAAAACTGCACCAACGATGTCAAAGGAATCATTAAATTTGTGGTCCATGATCGAGTTCGACAGCTGCAAAAAATGCCCGCGTGACGGATCCGCATTGAATTTAAGGCCCTCAATATTGAGGGCCTTTTCATTGGTGCCAGGCAAAAGATAGCCGTCTTGAGTGGCCCCCATAGCTCGCCCTGAAAAGCGAATGTCAGGGGACACACCGCAGAAAAGCGTTCTGTAGCGGAGGAATACGTGGAAAACGGAGCTTAGGTTTCCTCATTGAGATGTGTAGAAATCCATCGCGACTCACCTATGCAAAGGCTGCGAAAAGCCTGAATCTACTGGGGTATCGTGGCGTGAGATATGTGCAAAAAAATGTGCACAGCATCTGCGGATTGGAGAGCTGGCTTGGCTCCTTAAGTAAAACCATCAAGCTGCAACGGACCTGCAACTCCTGCGGCTTGAAGCAAAGCGGGTAATACCACCCCTGCAGGCCCAACGAGCATTATCTCTTCCGCCCCGTCCATCCCCACGTCGTCAAGGTTCACATGGATCACGGTTGCCCCGGCCGCCAGAGCCATATCTGGAATACCGGCTGCCGGCATGACTACGCCAGATGTACCCACCGAAATCAGCAAGTTGAATCGCCCCTGGTTTCGTAGACACCTCCAAGCCTCATAATGAGGCCCAAATAGGAGGTG
>NZ_JAOECN010000075.1:0-9163 GCF_029836855.1 Pseudomonas sp. GD04058 | reverse complement strand
CCCTGCCTAACTTAACCCTCGGCGCCTAAGAAACGCCTTCACGTAGCGGCAAATCCGCTCCCGACAGATGCGGCTTTTTTGTGCCTGTGGTTTACTCCTGCGCGCAGAAAACACGTGTTATGTCGGGAGTGGACTAATACAAGACCCGGAAGGGGAATACGTCCGGTCCGCTACGTGGGATTTCTTAGCTCCCGACACCCAGCCCTAAGAAAGCTGAAAACACGTAGAGGTCTATAAAAATGCCCATAAAAGCAGACACTTACTGGCCTTTCGCTACTGCGATGTGCCTGAACATTTCGGAGGCCAGCCATACTGACCTCTACGAACCCACCCTCTTCACCCGCCACAACCGCCCTCTCCACACCCTCTGGCTCGAATCCCAGGCCTGGTTCTGCGCCCGCGAACTCGGCCGCCTGATGGGCCGGTTCGTGGATGAGCGCTGCATCGGCCGGCTCGATCCGGATCAGTGGCGCACGCTGAGGCTGTTGCGCTATGGGCGGGAGGTAGAGGCGCTGATGGTCAGTGAGTCCGGGGCCTATACGTTGCTGGCGCATCACTATGTGCCGGAGAACCGGTCATTGCGGCACTGGCTGACCCATGAGGTGGTGGCGGTGTTGCGGGATGGGCAGGGAGCGGCTGGGTATGATGGGCCGAGGTTGGGGCAGATGCGCTGGGGTGGCGAGCGGGTGGTGAGTTTGTTGTATTGGCAAAGCGAGCCTTGGGTAAGGTTGCGGGATATGCCGGTGGTGCTGGATGAGGTCGGGCCAGAGCCACAGGAAACTCGGCGGCGCGGGTGGGTGGGGCGGGTTTTGCGGTTTTGAAGTCAGCTGCCAAATGAAGGCACTGCGCGGCCCCTGTGGGAGCTGGCTTGCCAGCGATTACGATGGTGGGCTCACTACCGCAATCGCTGGCAAGCCAGCTCCCACAGGGGCCGCGTTGTGCTGTAGAACTGCTTTCTATGCAGCAGTGCAGCTTGGAAGGCTAGGTGTTCTACAGATCCTTTAGATCAACTTTGATTCGCTGTGGGGCAGCGAGTCTGTGTCGGGTCTTGGCGAGCAATTGCTTCTCTTCATCCTTGGTGAAAGGCGGTTGACCGTCCTCAGCCAATCGTTCCAGTTCTCGGCTGGCACAAGCTTTGAGGTGGTAATTGAGGTAACGAGTGATCGAGGCCATCAAGAGATCCTTGAGGAACTGACTGATATATCTACATGCCACTTCGATAAAGCCACCGCAATGTCATAACGCAGATATCAGCGCTTTACGCAGGCAAACAACCCATTCCCGGAAACCCCATCCCACGGCACCAGTTTTTCGTAGTCATGCTCCAGCACATGCACCTCGAAATACGGTTCCAGCAGTTCCCGCAATTCGTCGAAGCTCACCGCTACCATCGGGTGCTCGTCATGCCAGACCTGGGTCTGCCCCGCCAGCGTGCGCTCGATACTCAGCCGCAAGGCCTGCCGCTCGCCCTCGCCCGGGTAATTCCAGGCCGAGCGGAAGGTGAAACGGGCATCATCCAGAATCGCGGTGTGGGAGACGAACGAGCCGTTGTCGATCCGCCGCCGGTCCACGCTGTTGAAACAGAACACCCCGCCCTCCTCCAGCGCCGCGTGTACGCTGGCGATGCATGCCTTGAGCCGTTCAGCAGAGCCGCTGTAATGCACCGAATACAGGAAGCAGGTGATCAGGTCCACCGGCTCGGCCACAGTGAAGCCGCACATGTCGCCCAGCGAGAAATGCGCCTCGGGGCAACGTAACGCCGCCTTGTCGAGCATCGGCTGGTTGATATCCAGTCCGGCACTTTGATGACCTGCATCGATGAAGTGGCGGACATGCGGACCGGTGCCGCAGGCAAGGTCGAGGTGGCGCTTGCCGCCGTTGCCGAACAACTGCTGCAGGCGCTGCACGCAGTGGCTTTGCGCGCGGTAGTCGATATTCGCGCACATCAGGTCGTAGTAGCCCGACAGGTCGGTGTAGAGAGCATTGCCGGACATGGGCACCTGGGTATGCAAAGGGATCGAGGGGGCGGCATTGTAGCCGGAAGCACGGACGAAAAAAGGCCCGGTGAAGCAGAACTTCACCGGGCCCTCCTTTACTTCGGCAGATCCCTCAGGCGAGGTCGAAACGGTCCAGGTTCATGACCTTGGTCCAGGCCGCGACGAAGTCCCGGGCGAATTTCTCCTTGGCGTCGCTGCTGGCGTAGACCTCGGCGTAGGCCCGCAGGATCGAGTTGGAACCGAACACCAGGTCGTTGCGGGTGGCGGTGTATTTCACTTCGCCAGTCTTGCGGTCACGGCCTTCGAAGACTTCGTTGCTGTCATCCCCCGCTTTCCAGACGGTATTCATGTCCAGCAGGTTGACGAAGAAGTCATTGCTCAACGCGCCGACACGATCGGTAAAGACACCATGCCGGCTACCATCGAAGTTGGTACCCAGGACCCGCATGCCGCCGACCAACGCGGTCAGTTCCGGCGCAGTGAGCGTCAGCAGTTGCGCACGGTCGATCAGCAACGATTCGGTGGTGGCCGCACTGGTGCTGCGGCGGTAGTTACGGAAGCCGTCGGCCAGCGGTTCGAGGTATTCGAACGACTCGACGTCGGTCTGGTCCTGGCGCGCATCGACGCGACCCGGTGCGAACGGCACCTGGACGTTGACGCCGGCCGCCTGCGCCGCCTGCTCGATACCGACCACACCGGCCAGCACGATGACATCGGCCAGCGATGCCTTGCCCGACGCCTGCTGAACCGCCTTGAGGCGTTCCAGGGTGCCGACGGCGATCTCGTTCACCGCCCAGTCCTTTTGCGGCGCCAGGGCCAGGCGCGCCCCGTTGGCGCCGCCACGCTTGTCGCCACCGCGGAAGGTCGAGGCCGAGGCCCAGGCCACCGAAACCAGTTCGCCCACCGACAGGCCGGCCTGGGCGATCTTCGCCTTGAGGTCGGCGATATCCGCCGTGCTCGGGTTGTGTACCGGGCGGGGCAACGGGTCCTGCCAGATCAACTCTTCACGCGGCACTTCCGGACCGAGGTAGCGCGCCACCGGCCCCATGTCACGGTGGGTCAGCTTGAACCAGGCGCGGGCGAAGGCTTCGCTGAATGCCTGCGGGTCGTTGAGGAAGCGACGGGAGATCTTCTCGAAGCCCGGATCGAAACGCAGGGTCAGGTCGGTCACCAGCATGGTCGGACGACGCTTTTTCGATGGATCGAACGGATCGGGCATGATCTCCGGTGCGTCCAGCGCTTCGAACTGGATGGCACCCGCCGGACTGCGGGTCTGGGTCCATTCGAACTTGAACAGGTTTTCGAAGAAGTTGTTGCTCCACTGGGTCGGCGTCTGCGACCAGATCACTTCCAGGCCGGAGGTGATGGCGTGGGCACCGACGCCGCTTTCGTAGGCGCTGGCCCAGCCCAGGCCCTGGGATTCGATACCACCGGCTTCCGGATCGACACCCACATGACTGGCTGCAGAGGCACCGTGGGTCTTGCCGAGGGTGTGACCGCCAGCGATCAGGGCGACGATTTCCTCGTCGTCCATGGCCATGTTGCCAAAGGTGGCGCGGATCGCCGCCGCCGCCGAAGCCGGGTCGCCACTGGCGTTCGGGCCTTCGGGGTTCACGTAGATCAGGCCCATTTCAGTGGCCGACAGCGGGTTCTTGGCCAGGGTTTCCGGGTCGCGGTGGGTCAGCCAGGCTTTCTCGTCGCCCCAGTTCACGTCGTAGTCCGGCTCCCAGACGTCTTCACGACCGGCACCGAAACCGAAAGTACGGAAGCCCGAGGCTTCCAGCGCGACGTTGCCGGCGAGGATCATCAGGTCGGCCCAGGAGATCTTCTGCCCGTACTTCTGCTTGATCGGCCACAGCAGGCGGCGTGCCTTGTCCAGGCTAACGTTGTCGGGCCAGGAGTTGAGCGGAGCGAAGCGTTGCTGGCCACGACCGGCGCCACCACGACCGTCCACAGTGCGGTAGGTGCCGGCGCTGTGCCAGGCCATACGGATGAACAGGCCGCCGTAGCTGCCCCAGTCGGCAGGCCACCAGTCCTGGGAGTCGGTCAGGAGCTTTTTCAGATCGGCCTTGAGCGCGGAGTAATCGAGCTTCTTGAATTCTTCGCGGTAGTTGAATTTTTCCCCGAGCGGGTTCGAACGATCCGAGTGCTGGTTGAGCAGGTCCACGCGCAATTGATTCGGCCACCAGTCACGATTGCTGGTACCACCGCCGGATGTGTTGTGGAACGGGCACTTACCTTGGTTCGACATTGCTGCTTTCTCCTTTTTCCTCAGCAGACCGGCCCTTGGTGACGCGGCCGACAATGGTGGAACTTTAAAACTGCACGCCGCATGGGAAAAATTTATTAATTATATGAATTCAATAGCCATTTCCTTTTTGGCAAGCGAAACCAAGGCAGGCACATGAAAAGTTCCTTCTGGTCGATTCGGAAATCGACGAACGGCGCGAGCTGCGCGGAGAAGTAAAGCAGAGGGCCGGGGGCGGCGATTGGAAGATATGTAAATAAAAGCGAAGCGGCGGGCGCTGATCGCCAATCTCCACCGGTGGACGGGAGCTGGCGATCGGTGAAAAAGGCTGCGCCGAAAGGGCGCTTAGAAATCCACGGTGGCGGAAAGCTTCAGGGTGCGCGGCTCCCCTTGTGTCAGATAGTTGTTCGCCGTCGAGGCCGAGGCCCAGTACGCCTTGTTCGCCACATTCTCCACATTGGCGCGCAGGGTGATGTACTTATCGTCGGCCTTGAAGCCATACCGCGCACCGAGGTCGACCCGCGTCCAGGCCGGAATGCTCAGGGTGTTGGCCGCGTTGACGTATTCACCCCCGGTGCGCAGCAGGCGCCCGCTGATGGCAGCGCCCTGGATGCCTGGCACATCCCATTCGCCTCCAAGGTTGAACTGGAAGCGAGGCACACCGGCAGCGCGATTACCGTCGGTGGCGCCATTGGCCGTGTTCTTCTGCTCGGTGTCCATCCAGGTGGCACCGGCCAGCACCCGCAGGCCGTCGAGTGGCTCGCCGAAGACGTTCAGCTCGACCCCTTTGTTGATCTGCTCGCCATCGACATTGAAGGTACCGAGGGCTACGCCGGGGGTGTAGCTGGTGGAATTGTTCGGCTGCTCGATGCGGTAAACACCCAGGGTCGCACCGAAACTGTCCCAGTCCAGCTTGACGCCGGCCTCGGTCTGCTTGCTGCGCTTGGGCGGAAAGACTTCACCAGGGTTGGTGACGTTGGTCAGCGGGGCGGTCGGCCCCTGGGCCAGGCCTTCGATGCGGTTGGCATAGAAGGACACGTGCTCCCAGGGCTTGATCACCAGGCCATAGACCGGTGTGGTGATGGACTCGTCGTAGTTGCTGGTGCGCGCACCGCTGGCAGTGTTCCAGGCGTCGACTTCAAGGGTCTGGCGACGTACGCCAAGGGTGAGCAACACACGATCGTCGATAAAACCGAAGGTATCGGACAGCGCGACACTCTTGATGCGGTTCTTGCCGACGACACGCGGGTCGTGGATATCGCTGCCGAAATAGGTGTTGGTCGGACGTGGCACCTGGATCGGCTGGTACAGGTTGCCCACCGGCCGGTTCGCCACCAGGATCGCTTCATACGCCGAACGCTGCTCGCCCCACATGCCGGACAGGCCCAGGTTCATCCGGTGGCTGACGGGGCCGGTGTCGAACCGACCATCCAGGCCGGCGACGGCACTCTTGTTGTCCTCGTCATGGGGCGGATACAGAAAGCCCGTGCGACCGCTACCGTCGTTGCCCACATACAACGAGGAATAAATACCGTTCTCCCGGGTGTGCTTGGCACCGATACCGGCGTAGGCGGTCCAGTTGTCGTTGAGGTCGTACTCGCCATTGAGCATGCCGTAGGTGTCTTCCAGCTCGGACCAGCTCCAGTCCTGGGCGTAGTTGCTCTTCGCCGAGGGTGCATGGGGCACCTTGGTGCCATTGGGGTAGACCACGGCGCGACCATTGTCGATGCGCTGCTTCTGGTAACCGAAATCGGTAGAAAGCCGCAGCCGCTCGCCACGGTAGTCGAGGCCGACGGCGATCAGCGAAGTGCGCTTGCGCTCGTCATCGATGGCCGTTTCTCCGCCCCGCTGGGCCAGGTTGATCCGTGCGCCGAAGCGGTTGTCTTCGCCGAAACGCTGGCCAAGATCGAGGTGGCCGCCAACCTGGGCGTCGCTGGTGTAGTCCAGGGTCACGCTACGTGTCGGAGTGTCTCCGGCGCGCTTGGGCACCAGGTTGACGCTGCCGCCGATACCGCTGCCTTGCGGGGCGACGCCGTTGATGAAGGCATTGGGCCCCTTGAACAACTCCACCCTCTCCACCGCCTCGGTGTTGATGATCTGCCGAGGCAGAACACCGTACAGGCCGTTGAAAGCGATATCGTCGCTTTGCAACGGCAGGCCGCGGATGGTGAAAACCTGGGAAAAGTTACCGAAACCCGCCGACTGGCGCACAGCGGCATCGTTGAGCAGGACATCGCCAACGGTACGGCCTTGCTGGTCGGCGATGGCCTTGGCGGTATAGCTGACAACGCTGAAAGGCACATCGGTGATCGATCGATTGCCCAGCACACCGAGGTGGGCACTGCGTGCGACCTGGCCGCCGGCATAGGTATCGTCAGCGAAGTCGCCTGTAGCATTGACATTGGTGGCGCCCAGTTGCAACACGTCGCCGCTGGCGGCCGGGGCCAGGGTGTAGCCATTACTGCCAAGGCTCTGCAACACGTAGCCACTACCCTGCAGAAGTTGTGCGAAGCCGCCCTCGACGCTGTAGCTGCCTTGCAGACCAGGGCTATGCCGATCATTGAGCAGCTTCGCATCGAAGGACAGCGGCACGCCGGAAATCACGGCGAACCGGGCCAGTACATCCCCCAAGGCTCCGGGGGCGATGCTGTAGCTGCGGCCAACGCTGTTCGGCAGCGCTTCGGCGGCGCTGACATTGTGCGGCGGAACCAGGGCTGCGAGGGCGATAGCCAGGCTCAACGTCTTCAAGACAATACGCGGAGGACTGACTCGGGAAACGGACTGCAACAGCCTGGACGTCATGCGAAGCTCCTGTCGGCAAAGAGGAAAGTGAGGATTCACTTCCTCACCGAAGGGGCTGGAAAAAGGTATCAGGCAGCGTGTGATTTTTTTCAGCGGGGTTCGATCGCAACCCAGTAATGGGTCAGGCTGTTGATGCGGATCGGCAGGGTGTCCTGGAGCAGGCGCAGGCTGGCATCGGTATCTTTCACAGGGAAGGCGCCGGATACCGTCAGGGCGGCGACGTCGCCATGGCAACGCAGCACCCCGCGGCGATAGCGGCCAAGCTCGGCGAGCAGGTCGTCGAGGCGCATAGTGCGTGCGAGCAGCATGCCGTGCTCCCAGCTCAGCGCTGCCGTGTCCAGGGGCTGGGCCGGGCTGAGGGTTTCCCGGCCGAAACTGCCTTGTTCACCCGCGTTCAGGATCAGTGCCCCACTTGCCTGGGCCGGGCGCATTTCTACGGCGCCTTCGGTGACGAACACATGACTCTGCTGCCCTTCGATCCGAACGCTGAACCGTGTGCCGAGGGCCCGGGCGGTGCCGTGACGGGTTTCGAGAACAAGGGAACGGGTCGGGTCCTTGGCGGTGCTGATCAGAAGTTCACCTTCCAGCAGCTTGATCCGTCGCTCACGGGCGTTGAAGGCGATGTTCACGGCGCTGCCGGTATTGATCAGCAGTTGCGTGCCGTCCGGGAGGACGAGGGACTTCTGCTCACCAATGGCGGTGCGCTGATCAGCGCTCCACTGCTGCCAGGGAAGCTCGCGATACGCCATCCACAATGCGGGACCAGCCAGCAGGAACAGACCAAGACGGTGCAGGGCCTGGCGGCGGCCGACGCGCTTGCTGTGGTGCAGGCGCCGAAAGGTGTCACTGGCAAGACTGCCGGGTAACGCATGCAAGTCACCGAGCAGGGCTTCGGCACGTTGCCAGGCCAATGCATGCTGCGGGCTGCGCTTGCACCACAGCTGGATCGCGCGGTGATCGGCGTCGGTCGCAGCACCGGACTGCAGTTGCACCAGCCAGTCGGCGGCTTCACCGAGGATCAGCGGGTCGATATCGGGATTCATCAGCCGACGCTCAGGCAGGCGATAAACGCCTCGCGCATATGGCGTTTGACGGTGATCAACGATACGCCGAGCTGGTTGGCGATCTGCGGGTAGGTCAGGCCCTCGATCTGCGAAAGAAGGAAGGCTTCGCGTGTGCGCTCGGGCAGTTCGCGGAGCATGGCGTCAATACGCTGCAGCGTCTCGAGGATCAGCCAGCGGGTTTCTGGCGAGGGAACTTCGGCTTCGGGCAAATGGGCGATGCTTTGCAGATACGCCCGTTCGACATCCTGACGTCGCCAGCGGTCGATGACCAGGCCCTTGGCGATGTGAGTCAACAGGGCCCGAGGTTCACTGCCGAAGCTGCGGGACGGTCGGGTCAACAAGCGTACGAAGGTGTCGTGGGCCAGGTCGGCAGCATCGTTGGTGTTACCCAGCTTGCGTTGGAGCCAGCCGTGCAGCCAGCCATGATGCTCGCAATAGAGGGTCTGGATATGCGGGTAGGAGGCGCGATCAGTCAGAGACATAGAGGCCACTGGGCGCCGACGGCAGACGGCATTAATGTAAGTAAGAATTGCTATCAATTCTATCTGTGCGGAGTCCGCTCTGGCAATTGCAACAAGATGAGTACAGGCCGACCGGACGCGGCATCTCTTTGCCCAGCTGTGAGAAAATGCGCGGCTTTTTGTTCCGAAGAATGGAGATGTACTGTTTTGGTAATGCATTACTCAACGAACGGCGACAGCGTCGCCTGTGGTCGCGTCGGTAACAACCTGAGCATCAGCGCGGTCGAGGCCGAAGTGGATTGCAAATCGTGCCAGCGCTCGCTGGCCAAGGTGGAAGCCGCGCCGGTGAAGAAAGCACCGTCCCTGGCTGAACTGCGCAAGCAGCGCCAGGTGAGTCAGGCACGAGCGAAAGCCGCCACCTTCTGCTTCAAGGCCAACTGGCGCGCGCGCCTGAGCGCTCTTCCCGATCGTTGCCGTCTGCCACGAGGCGTTGCACCCCAGGCATTCGTCTAAATCTTTTCACGGGGCCACATGGCCCCGTGTTTTCAGGTGTTTTTCCTGGCCGGAAAGACAAAACCCCTACCTGCATAC
>NZ_JAOECN010000074.1:0-10135 GCF_029836855.1 Pseudomonas sp. GD04058 | reverse complement strand
CTCATCGCTCAAGCCGGCCCCATCGCTGGCAAGCCAGCTCCCACAGGTTTCGAGCCGACCACAAGACTGTGCTCAGCGCCAGGGCGCCGGTTCGCCCACCAGGCGGCCTTGCACGCCCTGGATCTCCATTTCCCGAAGCACCTGCAACTCGCCTTCGGTTTCCACGCGCTCGGCGATCAGCGGCAGGTCGATGCTGTGGGCTGCGCGCTGTATCGCCTCGATGAAGATGCGCTTGTGCTGTTCCTCGTCGATGGCGCGGATGTAGCTGCCGTCGATCTTCAGGTAGGCCAGACCGAGGTGGGCAAGGTTGCCGATCATGCTGAAGCGGCCGCCGAAATGCTGCAGGCTGAGGCTGAAGCCCAGGCCGCGCAGACGCCGGGTCAGTTGTTCCAGCACCACCTGCTCGGGCAACTGCTCCTCGGCGATTTCCAGGGTCAGGCGCGGGCCGAGGCTGGCATGCTGGCCAAGCAGGTCGAAGACCTTCTGCAGACTGGCCGGGTTGGCCACGGTGGTTGCCGACAGGTTCAGCGCCAGCGACCGGTCATGCCCGTGCATCTGCTTGAGCACCTTTTCCAGCATCAGCAGGTCAAGGCGGGTTGCCCAGCCGAAGCGCTCCAGCGCCGGCAGGAAGCGGCCCGCGGCGATGGCTTCGCCACGCTCGTCGATCAATCGCGAGAGCACCTTGTAGTGCAGCACGCGATCGAGATGGTTGCTGTCCACCACCGGCTGGAAGAACAGTTCGAAGCGACCCTGGGCCAGGGCATCGTCCAGCAGCGTATGCCACTGCCGGTGGGTATCGCTGGCCTGGGTCGCAGAACCCTGCTCCAGGCACACCCACGACGGCTCCGGCTGGCTCTGGGCGCGGGCCAGGGCCTCATCGGCCAGTTGCAGCAAGGCCTTGGGCTCGTCACCCGGGCTGAACGGCGCCAGGCCGATGCAAGCCGAAGGCGTGACATCGGAAATCCCGCGCAGGCCGGCGTCCAGCGCCTCCGCCAGGCGAATGGCGTCGTCATGGCTCAGGCCTGGCGCAAGCACGGCGAATTCGCCACCACGGCTGCGGGTGATCAGGTTATTGGTTTCCGGGAAGCTGGCGCAGATGCCTTTCAGTTGCTGGCCGACCGCCTGCAACAGCTGGTCGGTACGCTGGCCGCCAAGACGCTGGTTGAGGCCGGCGAGGTCCTGCATGCGCAGCAACAGCAGGTAGCCGTCGCGGGCTTCTTCCAGGTTGCTGACCCGGGCATTCAACTGCATCTCGAAATAGCGCCGGTTGGCCAGCCCGGTGAGGCTGTCCTGGTAGGACTCGACCCGCAGCTTCTCGCTGCGCTCGGCCTGCTCCTGGTACAGCGCCTTGAGCTTCTCGACCATCTGGTTCATCGCCTGCACGACCCGACGCAACTCGGGCGTGCGCGGCAGGTCCGGAAGGCTGAGGAATTCGCGGCGGGCGATGGCGTGGGACTGTTCGACCATATAGTCCAGCGGACGCAGCTGGCGCCGCAGCAACAGGGCGCCGGCGATTGCACTCAGCGCCCCGCACAGCAGCAGCCAGCCAAGGCTGCCAAGGGCGCTTTGCCACAGCTTGGCGAGGGCAAACATCGGGTGGCTGACCACCTCGACCCGCGCCGCCTGCTGCCAACCGCGCATGACAATGGCATCGCCACCGGCCGCTTCCAGGCCGATCAGCCTGATGAACCACTGCGGCACTCCACCCGGGTCAGGGTCGGCATGGCGCTCCACCAGCACGGCATTGGAGCCGAGATCGACCACACGGATGCTGGCGTAGTAACCACTGTCGAAGATCGAGCTGACCATCAGCTCGACCATCGCCGGGTCATCCAGGTTC
This sequence comes from Pseudomonas sp. GD04058, assembly GCF_029836855.1. Lineage (NCBI taxonomy): Bacteria > Pseudomonadati > Pseudomonadota > Gammaproteobacteria > Pseudomonadales > Pseudomonadaceae > Pseudomonas > Pseudomonas sp. GD04058. The sequence goes on along the minus strand of NZ_JAOECN010000074.1, from coordinate 8,295 downwards.
GGCGTCAACGAAAGCGCCAGTGCCGTAGCGGCATCCTGGGCATGGGAGCGCAACTGATTGACGTACTGGCTGCGCGAGCTTTCCAGGCTGACCATGAAGCTGCCACTGAAAGCGACCACCAGGAACAGGCAGATGGCGAGCAACAATTGTTTGAACAGTGACATCGGAGCTCCTCAGTAGACCGGCTCGGCAGGGAATCCCTCCGCCTGCATCTTTTTCAACAGATCCTGCCAACGCGACAGGCGCTTGGTATCGCCGACTTTCTTGTTTCCCGTCGCGCCGGTCAGCCACAAGCCCTCGCCATTGAAGGCGTAGACTGGCAGCAGGTCGGGACGCTGGCTGGCCGGCTTGATCGCATCCATCAGGCTGTCGAGGACCAGGGGCATGGCGTCAGGGCTGGAATAGTAGGTCAGAACCATGTGCGCACGGTTCTGGCGCAGGGCCTTGACATAGGTGATGCGCAGTTTGTCGGCGGCAACGCCGAGGCGGCGCAGGCTGAAGTACTTGGCGATGGCGTAATCCTCGCAGTCGCCGGCGCCCTTGATCAGCGACTGGATCGGCGTGGCCCAGTAATCGACCTCGTGCCACAGGTCGATATCCTCTTCGTAGCGCAACTGGCGGTTGAAGAACTGGTTCACCACCTGCAGCTTCTGCGCCTCGTCGAGTTGCTTCTGCGTTGCCAGCAGTTGCTGCCAGGCGTCGATGCGCTGCTGGCCCGCGCCAAGCGGGCCATACAAGGCAGCGGCCTTGCGGCTGATCTGGGAAAAGTCCCAGTCCGCGCGCAAGCCGCCCAGCAACGCCAGGCCAAGCAGCAGGGCGAATCCCACCCGGCGCATGGTCAGAAAAATGGCCCAACGTATCGCCAAGGCAGACTGTCCGCGAAATCCCTGGAAAGGACGATGGTGCCGCCAGGCCCCGGAAAAAACAATCAGCGCCGGACAATCATTGCGCCATCACCTCTCAGGGTGTCCGACAATCGGTTGGCGCCCGGCCCGGCACACCACTTTCATTCCCGTTAAAGTTCATTCAGGATTAGCGCCGGTCCAGCCACAGGCCCTTGCCCACGTGAGGCGAAACGATTCTGCCAACGGCATGGCCGGCACGGTTTGACAAGCAGCGAACCCCTCACTAGCGTGATTGGATCCAATCCGCACGAAATGCAGGACAACACCAGCGTGGCCGCTAGAACCAAACTCCTCAGCAGCATCCTGGGTAACGAACAGGTCCCCGCGCACCTGGCCCGCAGCGTGATCGAAGAACGTTTGCGCAGCGCCATACTCGACGGACGCCTGGCGCCGGGCATGGCGATCCGCCAACAGGAGTTGGCAACCCTGTTCGGCGTCAGCCGCATGCCGGTTCGCGAGGCGCTGCGTCAGTTGGAAGCCCAGGAGCTGCTGACGGTGGTGGCGCACAAGGGCGCAGTAGTCGCCCCGCTGATCGGCGAGGACGCAGTAGAAGCCTATGAGCTGCGCACCATGCTGGAAAGCGAAGCCCTGCGCCAATCGATTCCCCTGCTCGGCCCTGAAGACATCGCCCAGGCACGCGGCTATATCCAATTGCTGGAGAACGAAACCCGGCACGCCGAGATCGGACGCCTGAACCGTCTGTTTCATATGAGCCTGTACACCAAGGCGCACAACCGAAAGCTGCTGCGCCTGATCGACAATGAATTGTTGCAGGAGGAGCGCTTCCTGCGCTTTCACCTGTCTTCCATGGGCCTGGGCAAGCTGACCCAGGACGATCACAACGGCCTGGTCGATGCCGCCGAGGCCAGGGCCATCGAGGACGCCGTGGCCATCCTGCACCGCCACCTCGACAAGGCGATGCGCACCATTCGCGACTATCTGGGCAAGACCGCACAGTAAGCGTTGCTCTCCCCCGCTTCCCACGCCCGCTTCGCCCGGCCATGACAGGCTGGGCGTTTTCTGCACACTCTAGTTCGAGCAAGTGACCGATCGATCGGCTGCGGCACGGCCCTGGTCGCCTGCACGAATTTCAACCAGCAGAAGGAGCGCGCCCGGGCGAGGGCCGATTGCGATCAACCGCCCCGATAAAACATCCAGTCCGTTCGTTCATTTTCGGAAAGTGCCCGGAGTGAGGCATTCACTCATCATCAACTTACTTTGGCGCTTATTAGCCGAAGCGGGAACTTTCATCCAAATAAAACAACTTTCAATTGTTTTAGTGGACGCGCTCAACCTATGAAAACCAGCGGAAATATTATATTCGCAAATAACTTGCGAAAAACTTTCAAGTTGCCTTAGCTTCTACTCGCCGGGCATCAAGCCGGCTGCACGAGAGCATCTACCCCCTAGCCTGCTGGTTATAAGTCCCAGGGCATCCCCTCGCCCGGGTTAACAATCAGCGCATAACTTTCGGCTGCCACCAGGTCATTCAAGGAACTTGCAATGAACAGTCTCGAACCGCTGTTGCATGAAAAGAAAACCGAACTGGCGAAACATCCAATCTTCGCTGAAATCCACTCGCTTCCGATACTTCGTCGCTTTATGGAAACCCATGTTTATGCCGTCTGGGATTTCATGTCGCTGACCAAGCGCCTGCAGCAAGAGCTGACCTGCATCCGCTTGCCCTGGCTGCCGCCGCGTGATCCGGAGGCCGCGCGACTGATCAACGAAATCGTATTGGGCGAGGAATCGGATGATCGCCTCGATCGAGGCCACTACAGCCATTTCGAGTTATATCTGGATGCGATGCGCGAGGTCGGCGCCTGCACCGCCGGCATCGAGCGTTTCGTCGCGCTGCAGCGAGAGGGTGTGCCTCATCGCGCCGCACTGCACCACGCAGGAGCCAGCGAGGCAGCTCAGGCGTTCGTCGGACAGACACTGGAAATCGCCTTGGCTGCCCCGGCGCATGCCGTGGCTGCAGCCTTCCTGCATGGACGGGAGAGCGTGATTCCCACCATGTTCCAGCGCATTCTCGATGACTGGGGAATCACCGGCAGCCAGGCGCCGACCTTCCGCTATTACCTGCAACGGCACATCGAGGTGGACTCGGAGGATCACGGGCCGGCAGCCGGGCAGCTGCTGGCACGCCTGGTCGGCGACGATCCCCAGCGCGAGCGGGAAACGTACGAGGCGGCGATCGCTGCGGTGGAAAGCCGATTGGCGTTCTGGGATCGGCTGCGTCTGTCGATGCATCAGGAAGTCGCCGAGGCCAGCGTATGAACAGTCTCGACTATCAGTCTTTTTCCGACACCTGGGAGGACCGGGCCACCATCCGCACTCGCCCCCGGCGCCTGGTGGAAGACGATCATCGCCTGCTCTATCCGTTGAGCCGGCTCCCCCTGGTACTGACCGCAACCTTCCAGAACGAATGTGCGCACCTGCGCGACTTCGCCCTCGCACAGGGGCTCTACAAGTTCATCAACGACGTGGTGATCTTCGAGACCGAGATCGTTGACCGCACCGCCCGCGCCATTGCCAAGGACCGCTTCGCCGTGCGCTTTCCCCCGGCCTGTCGCTACGACGCCATGACCGTGGTAGTGGACGAGGATTATCACGCCCTGGTGGCGATGGACTTCATGCAGCAGGCCATTGCCCTGACCGGCATCCAACCGGTGATCCTGCCGACCGAGATCGAGTTGAGCCGGGCCATTCCGGCCGCGCTGGCGCTGGTCCCCGAGCGGTTGCGCGACGCCGTCGAGCTGATCTGCGTAGCCATTGCGGAAAACACCCTGACCAACGACGTCGCCGCCTTTGCCCGGGACGACAGCGTCAAGCCGTCGATCAAGGGCTTGATGGCCGACCATCTGCTCGACGAGGGGCGTCATTCCACCTTCTGGGCACGCCTGACCCGGATCTACTGGGGCCAGGCGCCGGAAGCGGATCGCCAGCTGATCGCCGGAGTACTGCCGGTGTTCATTGCGCAGTACCTGACCAACGAGATTCAGAAGTCCTTCGACCTGCAACTGATCGAAGCGCTGGATATCGCGAGGCCAGTCGCTGCAGCACTGCGTGAGGAGGTGGCCAGCATGGCTTGGCCGATTGGTCATCAGCATCCGTTGCTGGGAAACATCCTGCGTTTTTTCAGAAACAGCTCACTGCTCGATACGCCGTGCGTGCAAGAAGCGCTGGCCGGCTACCTGCCATCGGCAAGGAGGGCGTCATGAAACGCCTGGAGATTGTGCTGGCCGGCAGCAGTCAGGCCTTGGGCATGCTGCATTCGCAGCTGGAGGAACATGGCCATGTGGTACAGCTGATTAACGGTCGGGAGGCACTTGCTGGCCGAACCCCGGTCAGGCCCGACCTGGTGATCGAAGACGGCAGCCTTGAGCTGCCGGACTTCGGCGGCTGTGCAGTTCTCGGCCTGCGGGTTGGCAGCAGCATACCGGTCGCCGGAAAACTGCCCGAGCTGGAGTTGCTGTATTGGGCCGGTACGGCGCAGGCACAGCGGCTGATCGATCGTCAGCCGCTGGAGCAGGAAGTTTCAGGCAATGGTCAGGCTCTGCGCATGAGGGCGCTGAAGGCAATGCAGGAGCGGGTGGCATTGCATGTCAGTCGCCTCTCCCGCTACCCGGATCATTTTCGCGAGATCCAGGCCAGTGAGCCGATGCGCCAGGCCCATGAGCATGCCTTGGATTGGCTGGAAAAGCTGGCGTGGATGCATGTCTTCAACCGTGGCCTGGAACATGGATTACTGCTCGCAAGCACAACCCCAGTGACCGCGCGGCTGGAACAAAGCCTGTTGGAACATGCGCGGCTGCCGGCGCTGAATTTCGATGGACAGCGCTTCAGCTATGCCCACCTGCACGGGCAAGCGTCAGCCATACAGGCTCGGTTACTGCCGTTGCTGAGCGGGGAAACACCGGTGGTTGCCGTATGCCTACCGAAATCAGTGGAGCTGTATGCCAGCTTGCTGGCGGTACTGGGTTGCGGAGCGATTTATCTGCCGCTGGATCCGGAAACGCCTGTCGAACGCTTGCGCTTCATCCTGAGCAATGCCCAGGCCAGCGTGCTGATCCATGATGCAACGAGCACGGCACTTGCCGGTGCAGTTCCGACGCTGGATCTGGACCATTTGCCGGAGCGGACGGAAGGGGCCGGCCTGGTCAGTACGAGGCCGGACATCGATGCGCCCTGCATCGCGATCTATACCTCCGGCACTACCGGCCAGCCCAAGGGCGTGGTGCTCAGCCAGGGCAATGTCAGCCACTTCCAGGCCTGGTACAGCGCCCATGTGCGGCTCACACCGAACAGTCGCGTGTTGCAGTTTTCCACCATCAATTTCGATGCCTCGCTCCTCGACATCCTGCCGACATTTGTTTGCGGAGCGGAACTGGTGGTACCGAACGAGCAACAGCGGCGGGATCCGGCGAGCCTGGAGGCGCTGATTCGGCAGCAGGAGGTAACCCACGCATTCCTGCCCCCTGCCCTGCTCAGCCTGCTGACGCTGGAGCGCACCGGCCTGGAACATCTAATCACCGGAGGCGATGTCTGCGAGCCAGCAGTGGTGGAGCGGCTGGCCGGGCGCTTTCGCTTCCACAACATCTATGGCCCGACCGAGACCACGGTGCTGGCCACGACGCGGGTTTTCGCGCCGGGAGACAACGTGCGCAACCTCGGGATGCCGATCAGCAACAGCCGGGTGTTCCTGCTCGACGAACAGCTGCAGCCGGTACCGGAGGGTAGCCGCGGCGAACTGTGTATCGGCGGGCCTGGTGTCGGCCTGGGTTACCTGAACAATCCAGCGCTGAGCGAAGAACGCTTCATTAGTCTCGAACTGCCCGACGGCGAACGGATCAAGCTGTATCGCACCGGCGATCTGGCCCGATGGACTGCCACAGGTATCGAAATCTGTGGGCGCCGGGACAACCAGGTGAAGATCCGCGGGTTCCGTGTCGAGCCCGAGGAAATCGAGCATTGCCTGCGCGGGAGCCGTCTTTTCGGCCAGGTAGCAGTTGTGATCGATGGGCAACGTCGGGTGTTGGCATTTCTCGCACAGCCGATGGATGCCGAGGCACCTGAACGGCTGCGTGCGTATGCCGAACAGCATCTGCCCGACTATATGCGGCCATCGGTCTACCAAGAGCTGGCACAGATGCCCTACACGGCCAACGGCAAAATCGACCGTCGGGCGTTGTTGGGTCTGTCAGTGGCGCCTGGAGGAAACGGGCCGCGTCGGCCTCCTGCCAGCGCTCTGGAGGCGCGTTTGCTGGGCTTGTGGAGCGAGCTGCTGGAGTTGCCGGTCGAGGAGATTTCCACCGATGACAGCTTCTTCAACCTCGGCGGACATTCGATCCTGCTGTCGCGCCTGCTGTTGGCGATTCGTGAGCATTTCGGTCAAGGCATTCCGATAAATCGCTTCATCGAAGAGCCGACACTGCAGCGCCTGGGCGCATTGCTCAGCGGGGCGCGGAGCGTTAATAGCACCCTCCATCCGCAAGCGTTGGCAGATGCCGCCCGTGCGATCGAATTACAAGCTCTACCGATGGAAAGGCTTGGTGATGTGCATCGAGTGATAGTCACCGGGGCAAACAGTTTTCTCGGTGTGCATATTGTCGCAGCGCTACTGGATTGGGGCGCGACGGAGGTGGCATGCCTGGTTAGACGTGGGCCAGACACAAGTGCCACCGAACGATTTGCCCAGGCGGTCAGCGAGAATCGCATCAGCGGCCTGGACTGGCGGCGCATCCGCGTGCTGGAAGCCGATTTGCGTCGGCCGAAGCTGGGCTTGAGCGAGGCCGACCATGAGGATCTGGATCGTCGCTACGGTGCACTTATCCACAATGCGGCCCAGGTTAACCACGTGCTGGATTACCCGGCGCTGGCAGCGGACAACGTCGAGCCGCTCTTCGAGTGCTTGCGCCTGTGCGAGGGGCGAACCAAGAAGATTTTCAATTTCGTTTCCACCCTGTCTGCTTGCAGCGCCAGGGATGAAAACGGTCGCGTGCTGGAACAACCGCCCGCTGCAACTCCGCCGCTGTACATCCGCAACGGCTACAACCTGAGCAAATGGGTGGGCGAGCGCATTCTTCAGCGCGCGCAGGAGCAAGGTGTCTGGGTGAACCTGTTTCGCCCGGGGAACATCACCTTCAACAGCCGCAGTGGCGTCTCACAGCCGCACAAGAACCGTCTGATACTGATGCTCAAGGGCTCACTGCAGCTGGGCCAGGTGCCGGCACTGGATCTTCAGTTCGATCTGATGCCGGTGGACTTCCTGGCTCGCTTCATCGCCTTCCATGGCAGCCGTTATCGCGCTGGACAAGCGGTGTTCCATCTTCATAACCCGGAGCCACTTCACTGGGCGCGCTATGTCGCGGCATTTCGTGATGCCGGGCGAAGCTTCGAGCTGGTCAGCGTGGCGCAGTGGCAGCGCCAACTACAGCAGGTCGATCGCGACAACGCGCTGTTTGACGTTCTCGGCTTTTATCTCGACGGGTTCGAGGAAGACATCGGCGACATCTCACTGATCGAGCATGCCAATGCACGCGATGGCGTGCACTTGATGGGCGAGCGCTATCCGGAGAAAAGCCCTGCCCTGCTTGAGCTTGGCTGCCGCTACCTGCGGGAAATCCGCTTCATTTGATTCACCACCCAGAGGGCAACATCATGCGAGTACTGAAACCCGACACGCTGATCCGCAATCCGCAAGGCTGCCTGGTCGTGTCCCAGGTCGATATCGAAGCACCGGCAAGCAATACCTGGCATATCGTTGGCAATTTCGCCGGGTTCGCCGTGTTCATACCGGCACTCAGCCACATCGAGATGACGGGCACTGGCGTGCGTTCGATCCGCAAGAAGTTCTTCAAAGACAACAACTTCGTGATCGAGCAACTGAACTCGAGGGATGAGCAGGCGATGTACATGACCTGGAGCCTGATTCATACCAGCCTGAATATCGGCAATCTATGGGCGGCCATGGAGGTTAAGGATCTGGATAACAACCGCAGCCGGGCTATATGGACCATCCAGGGCGAGCCATGGGAGGGCGGCCCGGAGGCGCTCCCGGCGTTTCAGGCCTTTCTGCAGAAGTTTGCCGACGACGCCATGAACAACGTGCGCAATCTACTGACCTAGGCCCTGAAAAGACAAAACCCCTGTCTGCATATGCAGACAGGGGTTTCGGAATTGAATCTTGACGATGACCTACTCTCACATGGAGAAGCTCCACACTACCATCGGCGATGCATCGTTTCACTACTGAGTTCGGGATGGGATCAGGTGGTTCCAACGCTCTATGGTCGTCAAGAAATTCTGTGTGCCGTTCCGTCATCAAGCGACGGCGCAGCGAAATCCTGGTACTTCTACTAAAAGACAAAACCCCTACCTGCATAAG
>NZ_JAOECN010000073.1:0-10222 GCF_029836855.1 Pseudomonas sp. GD04058 | reverse complement strand
TTAGAGACTCAAAACAAAAAACAACCCTAGAGCAAATGGACTACACGCCAAGCCGAGACTTCCTTCAGCTTGCACATAAAAAAAGGCTCCAAAGTGGTGAAAAGGCGCCCCGAATCAGCGTGACATTACATGCAGAAAACGGCGACACAAAGATCGGCGTTTATTCTGCGAGAAATGATGCCGGCACAAAGACTTCGGTTGAAGGGCCATTTGCATCTAGCTTCATTCACAAACAATTCTCAGCATATATCCCCGGCCTTGCGGGTTTAGCAGAATCTGAGACTCTTCTTGCCACTCCTATACTGCATCGCAAAGCAGCCTCAGGAGAGGGCGGCTCGGTTCTACGCCATATATTACTGGGCCTTGGACTAGACGGTATCGAAACACTACCAAAGCCCAAGGAACTGCTTGAGCTAAACACATGGGTTGGCAAAGTCTTTCCTGGCACAAGATTCTGGGTAAAATTCGATAGACTCCGCGATATCCATATCGATGCCAAGTTTTTAACTCCCGAAATGATAGTTCCTGGCCAGCGACTAGATACTCAGTGGCGGTCACTTGAAATGGCTGGAACAGGATTCCTGCAAGTTGTACAGATTTTTGCCTACCTACTCTATTTCAAGCCCAAGCTTCTTCTAATTGACGAGCCCGACTCTCATCTACACCCCAGCACACAAGAGCTACTAATCAAAGCGGTCGAAGAAGCCGCCACTAATTTCCCTGAAACCCAGTTTCTACTTACTACGCACTCTCCAAGTGTAGTGAGATCCTGTAGCGCTATCACCAAGGTCAATTGGATTAATGAAGGCAAAATCAAGCTTGAGTCCGAGGAAAAAATCAGACAGCGGATGGGTTGGGGAGCTCTAGACAAAGACGTCATTCTTTTCACTGAAGACGGCAATATGGAATACATGAAAAGCATTCTTAATCAATGGCCTGACTTAGCAAGAAAAACATTAATATGGCCAACATTTGGCTCAGGCGGACTACATCAAGGGGCGGCTTTAAAAAAGATCAGGGAAGCGTTAGGCATTAAGGTTGTACTCCACAGAGATAGGGACTTCATGTCTGACGCTGACAAAGATCAGTGGAGCATAAAAATGGAATACCACACTCACAACATCCCCTTCTGGACCCCTGCAGGCTCGGACATTGAGTCAGAGTTCTGTTCACTCCAACACCTAATGAATGTGTTCTCCCTCAACCAAGCAGAGGCTGAATCCTTGGTGGAAGAAGCACTTAAACTGCTTGACCCTCTTATTATAGAGCGCGACTTTAATACCGCATACCAAGCAGCTATAAACGGCCTACCAAAAGATAAAGTTGGCTTTCCAACACGAAGATGGGCGGAACTTGGTGGATTCGGCACATCCACTACAAAAGGGAAAGTCCTTCTTAAAGCTATAAATGAAGCTGCAACTCAAAAATTCAGAGCTCAATCAGATACCTCTAGACTCTCAGGCCTTAGCAAGTTGAAGACGCCCAGCACCCCCATGCATGAAGACCTTCAAAAATTGATTCAATCTGCCATTGGCATCAAACTTTAACCAAGAAATTAGAACCATGGATCCGAATAACGTAAAAATTCATGGCATAGAAAAAGCCATGGAAGCCCGCTGGGCTCTTATATTTATCGCATCACTAACGTTTGTAGATACATACATGATTATTGCGCATGGCCTGAATATAGGCTCAATAAGCCTTTCTTGGGCCAAAAGCAATATAGACCTATCCGAATCGGCAATTATTATTGGCTTATTCACCATCACATTCGGGCTACTAATTCCGGGCATCGGAATAGTCGGAAAGCTCGCCATTGGAGTCCTAATCGACACTATAATCTACAAGTTAACCAGGAAGCCATATACATTTGGCGATTGGAAAAGACCTGAGGCCGAATTAGATAAGTGCCATTATGTTCGCGCCATCGACCTTCGGAACTGGGCTATTAAAAATTCAAATTCAGCAGCATATAAAGACTACGAAAACTTTTTAGCAGAAAGGAAAGAACTGTCCTTTCTGCGCTATATCTGCCAATCCATAATCGCACTTTCACTCTTTGGGTATTTTTTCTCTACTATAGACAACCCTACATTAGCAGAGATTATCGTACTCAAGATTGAGGCAGCCCCGTGGTTTTATGAGTGGCCACTCAAGTGGATTTGGGGAGGCCTCATTCTTTTCATTGTTGCTGTCGCATTCCGCGATGAAGGTGAATCAGCAAAGTACATCCGCCTAACAAACCACAACATCTATAATGAAAAAAGCGATGCTGTACGACCAACAAATAAATACCTGGGCAATCAAGACTCAGCCTAGATCATCAAAACAATATCGAGGCGCACTTACCGCGCCACGATTTATTGGGTGATGGAGCATTACGGCAATTACATACCAGATCGAATCTGCTATTAGCAATATGCCTAAAGAACTAACATAGGACGTTGATTATGACTACAGATTTCTTTGATCCCATCGATAGCGTTGGGGCATTCCTGCAAGTTGTAAAACACTTCTACCCAATCGGAGAAGTAGCTTTTTTTAGGGGACAGGGTAACAACCAACACCATGTAAGCTCATCATTCTATCGCCTCCTTTGCCAGAACGACTTTCAAAGACGCCCAAATAACTACCCCCACGTACTATCCAATGAACTTTTTCATGAGTTTAAAAAAAATATTCCAACTTATGAAGAAATACACTCGCTAAAGAGCTACCAGTTAAACGACCTTGATCTGGTAATGGTAGCCCAGCACTACGGCTTACAAACTCGGCTGATCGACTGGAGCAAGAATCCGCTCGTTGCGCTATATTTTGCGACTGAGCGCGCTCAGCCTGGAAAGGATTGCTGTGTATATATGCTATATAACACAGAGAAAAAAAACAGTGTAACCGTCTCCAGTAGTGAAGCTTTCGCTAGATCAGTTTCGGACGAGCAATTTAGGATCCGGAAGCTAGCTGAGTATTTCGAGAGCAACCTGATGAGGCAGGATAGTACAAATACCCTGAGCGACATCCACAAAATTATCAATCATCATACTTCCAGCGGCGAACTTCTTCGCCACCCCATTATGATTCATCCAAAATTACTCTCCTATCATCTGCTTAAAATTGCTCACGAGCACAAACATAAACATTTCGGGAGTATCCTCGCCGAGCTACAAACAGCACTTATAAACACTGGCGCAACTATAAACTCAGTAGTAGTACACAACCAATACAACTACATAATTGAAGCGCTTCCATTAAATCCAAGAATCAAAAACCAACAAGGCGTTTTTCTCTTTTCGAACAGACCGGATGAACCAGCATTCCGTAGTGAAAGTTTTTCAGATTCAACAATCATCCGCTCCGGCTCGTTACGACACATGCAATGCAAGGATCACACGCAGGGCATCCTGAGAATTGACATACCTGGCGAACTGGGCATTGAAATTCACCGAGAGTTGAATTTGTACGGAGTGACCAAGGATTTCATTTACCCTGAGCTAACGTCCTTCACTCAAGTAATGCGCGAGAGGGTTGTAACAAAATTGAATAGAGCGCTTCACCCAAAGCCAGAGGTTGGACTGCAAGAGTAATCAACATTCTTCGGAAAATTCTGACGACTTTTTTGCACCCTGTGCTGATCCTAGGCGCTGATTGGGACAATGCTTTCAACTTATTGGAGCCTGAGGGCTGCATGGTAACGCGTAGCGGCACCATCAAAGGCCCCCTAACCGTCTCTCTCGATTGGCGGTTACCCTTATTCAGCCTTTCGGCAGGGGGTTTACCGCTTCTGCCTCTCAACTCTTGCTGGATGCTGCACGCCTTATTTGGACTCCTACTGCTAACCCGCCAAGATATGCCAGCCATACCAACAGCGGCCATCCCAATCAGGCGCATCAGTGATGATCTCCAACAGATCAAGCCGAGGGCTAGGCTGATCAATATGCAGGCATAGCGGTTTCAAGCAGGTGAACTCAGTGTCAAGGAAGGCCCTCCATGGCGTCATTCGATGTGCTTCAGTGACCTATCCAACCAGAGGCTGGCATTCCTCCATCGCAGTATGGGTTTCCGCCGTCCTCGCATAGATCGACTCATACTGCCTCAGCGAGACAAACACCGCGAAATGACTCGCTTTGCTGAAGGGCCGCGCTACGGCGATCGCCAAGATCGACCAGCGCATCAAGCACCTGCAGCAGCTTACGGGCTAGAGGCGCTGGCAATGGATGTAAGCGATCAGCATGTGCTTGCACCAGGGCAGCAAGCGCGGCAGGCACTGAGGAGCCCCTCCACCCAGCAGGCAATCGTCCGTCAACGATCTGTGCGAGCACTTGGTCTGCGAACATATCGACCGGGTAGGTAGCACCAGAACGCTCACATAACGTAATGAACTGGTGCATGACGTAGGGGTTCCAGCCAGCGGCACGCACCATGCGGTCGATCAATGGCATGACACGGGAAACGTCGTCCCAATTGCCGTTGGCAAACCGAGCAGCCCCAGAGGCGTGTTCCACAATCACGAAGAGTAGTGACTTGATCAGATTCGGCAGGTCGAACCCACCGATGCGCCCATCGTTATACCGCGAGCGGCGCAGGTCATCGCTCTCTAGCGTTCGTTCGAGCACGACCTGCAGCAAATGTAACGTGTCATTCCGGATCTCCAGCGCATCAAGAACCTCACTGCAAACCAGCGATACAGTGAACGGGGCGAGTAGCCGCATTGCAATCTCATCGGGCTGCTCAAGGAGCGGCCGTAGCAGCCTGCGCGAGGTCTCGTCGCCAGGAAGATGAGGTACAACGCTTGCCAGCGTCCGTCCCAACTGATCCTTCCACTCATAGAGGTTTCCATCGCCACGCTCGCGCCCCCTACGTCGCTCGGTTCGCCATGCCGGATTGATCGTGTCTAGCGTCCAGCTGATGAACGCCTCAAGGGCATCTACATAATGCGCTCGATATGAGCTCTCCATGACAGCCCCCACCGGGACGTTCTTTAGGACATTCGCGGCGTATTTGCCATCCCAATGATCATCGGTAGGTGCCCAACCGTCTTCTTCGTCCTCATCAAAAACCGACGAGCTCTCGGCATCCGAGACGATCTGCTGCCAAGAAGGCATGGGGCGTACCCAAACAGGCAATGGCCCTTGCTCCCTGTACTCATCGAGCGCAGCTGCTAGTGCAACGACTCGGCGATCTATTTCCATTTGCCGCCTCGCATCGGTGTCGAACCGGTACATGTCTCGCCTCCTTACGAGTTGTGCCAACCGCAGCCCAAGGTTCAGACCGCACCAGGCAAAGCGGGCATCGCACTCCCAGCAGCCTGCGACTTCTTCAAGCGCAACTAAGGAGATCGCATCGAGTGGGTGGGCGATTAGGCGATAGAGCTCTTCGTGGTCACCAGGATATTTGCCGCCCGATTTAATACGCGCAGCCAACGCACGCGCCACGAAGATCTTTGGGTGCCACGGAATTACGGATCTGGAGAATATGTCGTCAGCCTCCTCCTCACGCATGAGGCAGAAACTCTCTATGGTGGAGTCAGCCCAAACCCTATGCTCGCCCGCATCGGAAAAGCAGACTAAGGCAGCAGCCGTTCCTGCAATTGCGCCCTCAGTGAGCCCGCTGCCTGGCATCAACGAAATTGATCGTCCTGCAGCAGTTGCTTCAGTTAGTTCTAGTGCACGCTCGACCGCCTCATCCGCAGTGAATCCTGGCGCCCATTGACGTGAGCTGAAGCACTTCTCCACCCACAACCACAACTCCGTCTCGCGCCCCGCCTGCGCATGGCGCTGTAAAGCCTCTTGCACTTCAGGAGCTTCGTGCCGGGGACTGCTCATCGAAATCTGGACTACGTTGCTGCGGCCGGGGATCGGCTCAGCTTTGTAGTTCTCGATATGACCCAGCTCAGACCATAGCTCGGCCGTACGGCGCAGTTCGGCCACGTGCTCGGGATCCTGCGCCGCCTCTTGAGTAGCGAACTCCAGCTTATTCGGAAAATCATCTAGAGCCTTACGACATGCATCCCGCAGCACCGCATCACCACCAAGAACGAAGAGCGGCACCAGGTCCCGCAGCTCCAAAGAGCGCGACGACATCTGCATGTTGTCAGCAACAGCTTGTCGGTGCATTGCATCAATGCTTCCCTTCTCAAAGCCGATCAGTCCAGCACTCTGCAATTGGTGCTCTTGAACCTTGCGCTGCAAGTCGAGCCGACAAAGCCGGAGGCTGCTTATCAGTGCCAACGTAGTAGGTGAAGCTTCCTTGGCTCGCAGAGCGAGGTGCACTGCAATGCCTAGAACGCCAATACTGTTGTGCCCCTCCAAGATCTGTTGCAGCACATCTTCCAGCGGGCGACCGGCATTGAGCTGAGCGATGGCCCAACTCTCCAGCGCCATAAGCGCACATTCCACAACCTGCGGCCCTCCATGGCCACGGAACCAAACGTAGTGCCGGTCACTTCCCCAGAACTCGTGCCTTCCCCACGGAAACTCCAGTACGAGCGGTAATGGTGTATTACTGCGATGCCAGTGTCTATGCAGCTGTTTCCATGCCGTGGTGGCGTGGTTCACCAGATCGCGGATCAGCGCGAGCGCCACTTCTGGATCGCAAATCAGCAATGAATGGAACGGTTCGCGCAGAGGCGAAGCAGGGAAATAACCTTGATGTTCAGCGCCGATCGATAGCTGATCCCAATCGTGGTGGGAGAAGGAGTTAGGCATCATCGGGGGACTTGAGAGCATGAGCTCGTCGAGTCGAGATCTGCTTTCCGGGGGAGTAGCCTCAACCTCTCTACGCTGGCGACTCTGTTCGAGCGCTTCGCGCCGCCACCTTGCGGAAGTATCATCAGGTAATTCTTCCAGAAACCAATGCCGAGCAACCCGAGCGATCTGCGCCGGATGAGTTTCTGCCAACACCGGCGCATAAGTCATGAGCTCGCGGTACGCACTGTCGGACCAGCGTTCAACTGTCTCAACCTTAGCAAGATAATCGGCCACCACATCCGGGTAGGCCCGTGCCGCGCGCAGGATCAACGCTCGCAGCTCAGTCTGTAGCTCTCCGGGCGCGCGCGGCGCAGAATTGCTCGTCGGCTTGCTGTACCTGCCCCAGCGATCCGCCTCTTCATCCTCAATTGCATTCAACCAGGTTGCACACTGCATGACGATTCGCTGCGACACTGCGTTGGGATAGTCCGCGCAAGCGGTCTGCCAAGTTTCGAACAGTGTGACGAGGTCGCTTAAGTATGCATCTGGGATCGAGTCGATCTCTTGGATGCCCCAAATCAGCAAGCGACGCCATGCCGCGAAGTCCGATGGCCACCCTAGCGAATCCGCAATACGAATGCGTGCGGCAGCGTCAAGATCGCCCCCAAGGGTTCCGGACAACACCATAGGATTGGGCGTTGTCTTCTCGGCCTGCATCCACACCAAGAGTTTCCCGAAGAGCTGATGGGTGTTGGCTGCCAATGTCGCAGCAAACATATCGACGTGCTCGGTGAAGCGTGGACTGAACACGGGCGATACGAGCCAGGCACGTAACCACTGCGGCCGCACCTGAGCCTGCTCAAGCGCGCGGAGTTCGCGCGACCACTGATTAGGGATTATATAAGTCGCCTGCGATAGCAGCTCTACCACCCGCGCCAAGGCAGGCGGCTCACCGGCTGCGGTCAGGGCTGGGATCCAGTCATCCCCCTGATCAAGCAACAAGTGGAGAAACGACCATTCGAAGAATATGTCGTGACTGAACTGCGCTGTATGCCCCTTGCGCACCGGCTGCACCAGGCCGTCCTCCTCTAACGCCGGAAGTACCTCTTGCGTTGCAGGGGAAAGGTCACGTATGCGGATATTGCGGCCCAAATCCCGCGCGCTGCGCTGTGCTAGCTCAATCAGCCCCCGCTGCCTCGCTAGCGCCTGGGGCGCATGTGCGTCGTAACCACCGCGAGTCCACCAAGCATCTACGAGGTCCACCTCCGACTGAGGCGCGAATCCTGACGGATAGGCCGCCTGCAAGAATCCTCGTGCCAGCACACCTGCAAAGAATGGGCGACGTGCAAGTGAACGCACACGCTCGTTTCCGCCGATGATGAGCGGCTGCAACGCCGGCAGCGAATCCGCGAGCGAGCTAGCCTCTTCGTCCGTCAAATTCTCCACATCGACATAGCCCACACCACTACCTGCGAGCAGCGCAGGAGGCACCCAGTTGCGCAGAGGCTCGATACCGGCATCGCGAGCAGTAGCGACAACGCGCCAATTAGAAAGCGTCGGATTCGTCAGAAGCTGGCCAAACAAGTCGGTCACAATAGACCGCTGTTCCGGAGCAATACGGTCCAGACCATCGATGAGCAGCAGGGCATGGCCGGTGGCCGCAACCTCTATGAGCAGTGGCTCAATCGAAGTTGTCGTTAAGCCTATCGCGCGAGCATGCTCCGACCAGCTGCGGCTAGAAAGCCGGTTAGCAGTGAGGAACAAGGTGGTTCCCTCGGCGGCCAGCTCATGCACAAGATCGCGTAACAGAACTGTCTTTCCGGTGCCTGGAAGACCCTTGATCAGCGTCAGGCGGTGGGCCGCAATCTGATCACTGAGCTGGTCGCGTAGCACCTGACGAGTCAGGTGCGTCCCTCCGATGTCGTTGGCCTGTTGATCAAGCCAGTGACGCGTACTCTCACGCAAAACCTGCATGTCGCCGACAAACGCGGGGGCGCCTGTGAAACGCCAGCCTGCCAATGCGCGCATCAGCGATGCACGGGTATGCACGGCGCTGCTACCTGCGCCATCGCGAGCAATCTGGCGCAGCAGGTCCCACAAATCATTTGCACGCGCCACTTGCCCAGGCACGAGCGCACGCTGCAGGCTGGTAATTGCCTCCGCTTCGTGCGTCGATCCGACGTGAAGGAAGTCAAATCGGATCAGTACTAAATGCGCAAAAAGGCGATGCAGCTGATCGTCTGAGAGAAGTGTGCCTTTGTTCAGAGCAATCATCCGAACCGCCGCGACTACAGCACGGTGAGTGGCCGAGGCACTCCCGTCCTCGTCAAACCGATGCATGAAGGACGCGGTTGTATCGGAACCACGTGCCCATTCACAAACGGTCACGAAAGCACGGGACGTCTCTTCCGCCACCGCACCCGTTACCACTCCAACGCGATCTATGTGCTCGCGAAAGTCGGGCTTCTGTAACGTTTGCCAACTGTGCTGGATAACATCTCGGAAATCGGTGTTGGTCTCCGCCCCCGAGATAGTGAGCGAACGCTTGACCTGCAGCGATAAGCGCATGACGGTTCCGTCCGCCAAGGAGGCCGCATCGACAATTACGTCATCGAGCGGCTCGCCAAAGTCAGCTTGCTGCTGTGCGACCCGCTGCACAACCCGCCCACCGAGGGCGGCTGCCGTTGTATCACCGACCATGGCCACGAGGTACTGCGCTGTAACCGCGTCCTCGTAGGTGAATCCAGCACCACCAGTAAGTTCAGGCGAAGTCATGCTTGTCCGTGGCTCTTATCGTCTCGTCCTAAACGCTTCCTCAAGCATGACTGCCTTCGGAAGCTCTCAACTCGCTATCTTGAATAAGTAGCGAACAATCTTATACGATCAATGCGGGCTGGATCGAAGCCTGCTGCCCACCTTGGCAAACCCGAATGGGACGATTCTCTTCTTACTTAATGCGTTTGGGATTCCCTGTGCGGATCTCGGCAGTGGGCACCGGCACTCCGCGAACAGAGGAGCCTCAACATGCAACGCATTTTCCTAGTTTCGCAAAATGCCATCTCTCGCCTGAAGCAGCGTGCTCGTCGCATGAAGCGAGAAAAAGATATCCCGCATTACGAAGCCCTTGAGATCACAGCGAAAGCTGCTGGTTTTGATAACTGGCATCAAGCAGCCGAAGCCGCGGAGAAGTGCAAGCCGATTGAGGAGGCATACCTCCGCGGATTTTTGCTGGCTTTCGACCCATCAGAAGTGCCGGACACAGAAAATGAAGACTCCTCGCTCAAATGGGAGCCTTACGCCTTCGAGCTTCTGCAAGATCGACTTTTTGAAAACTATGCCAGTCAGCTTGATGAAGAAGATCCTGCCGAAAGACCGATTTCGGAGACGCTGGATCCGCAAGATCTCAAGGAGTACTTCAGCGATGACTGGAGCAGTATGTACTTCTTCCGACTGAAGCGCTCCGACCAAGTGACCACGATCGAACAACTCTTATCGCTCGTGAGCAAGCACTCGTTTTGGCCTCCCCGCTTTGTCTTCTC
>NZ_JAOECN010000072.1:0-11213 GCF_029836855.1 Pseudomonas sp. GD04058 | reverse complement strand
GGGGAACAGCATGCCCTGCAGAACGACACACGTCACTTTTGTTAAATTAATAAGCTAGCTACCTATTGGGCATAACCTTGCAATTTGCTTCAATTTACGCACATGCACTTGCGACCTCAAAATGCAACGTAAGCCCCGAATATCTCCATTATTGTCGCCGCCAGCCTTAGTTACAGCTGCTATGATGAATGAGATCGAAAACTGAAATCCCCCACTAGAATTGTTGACTGGAGTCAAAATGAATAAAAAGCGGCCGGTTAATCTTGATATTCGAACCATTCAGCTTCCTCTCACGGCGCTTACATCGATTCTGCACCGGATTTCAGGAATTATGCTCTTTATTTTTCTGGGACTGATACTGTATATGCTGAGCAAATCGTTGGAGTCAGAAAAGGGTTTTAATGAAGTCAAGGAGATTTTTTCTTCACCTTTCGGCAAAGTTAGTTTCTGGTTGGTATACTCTTCATTTATTTATCATCTCGTAGCCGGAATTCGACACCTAGTTATGGATGTGGGTGTTGGTCATACTTTGAAAGGCAGCAATCGCGCCTCTACTATTGTTTTAGTAGTGTCGGGTGTTTTAATGGTTGCTGGCGCCGTATGGATTTGGTAGCTGTGGAGTCGTAATGCGTATTTACAAGGACTAAAAGCGTCCTTTAAAGCTAACTTACGAAAGTATTTATAATCGACGGTTCACGCTTAAACGGTTGAATCCTTTCGGGCTTCCGAATAGCTGTTAGCTGAAAGCTATCATGAGCTAAGTTTTCTGTGCATCATCAAATGTGTTAATGGGAGCGCCATAGTACTAGGTACAAATATGGCTCTAGGACAATGTTAGATGTTTTGGATTTTGAGGCGGATCGCTCTTATCGAAGATCGTCTAATTCGCTCTGAAGCGCAGGTTTTTTGAAACTATCACCTGGTTGGCACACTGTGCGAATCAACATCAGATATGAGAAAGCCAATCAGGTGAACACTACCCTCGAGGGCTCATCTGTCCAGTTAAAGCCTCGAGTCTTTCTGGGTGCGCAAAAGACAAGAAGGTTATATGGGAAAATTATGAGGCCTGGATACCATGCGTCATGGGCGTGCCGATGCTGTGAGTGACAGAGCGAGAAGCAAGTGAAAGTCCCTGAAGTAGGGGCGGGATGCGCCCGAGTGGCATTTTTTGTCTTAAGGTAGATCGCGTAGCTGTTCTTCAGAATAATCTTCAGAGCGTTGACGACAGCCATCGCTGTGCATTCCTCAAGAATAGAATGTGTCGGAAGGGTGGCGTCATTGGTGTTAGTCATCGCTTAGGATTTCTCAATCTGGCTTACACGGGCGCCTGTACCGATATCCCCGCGGATGGCGACGTATCGATGTTGAATTCCTCGCCAGACGAAGTGCAATGAGCTGCGGCTATAGGCTTGCGCAGCCTTAGATAGCCGGCCGTCGCAGGCGCGCCGGTTGGCCGGGATCTTCTTCTGCCCGTCAGGTGTCCGGTCGGAACTCCAGCACGAACGCTACGACCTTTTCGGCGGACATTTCGCACGGCTTCAACAATGTCCTATCTGATGTAACGCGGAAGAGGTTGAAGCTGACAATGTCAGTCCCGTCCAACTCCCTGGCGAACAGACTGTTGCGACGTCCGTCCCCAGATCGCCGGACGATCAAGCTGAAACGCCGGCCTTCATAAGTCCCTTCTCTGTATCCCTCCGCAAGCTTCGCGAAAGCGGCATCGAACTCGGAATGCTCCATGTCATCCATCCTTATTGATAGAACAGAGGCGCGGCGGGTGCGAGACCGCCAGTGCCGGGTCGCGCTAAGGTGCCGGGCAGATTCCTGCAGCCGACGAGGCCCGGGGTGGGCAGGATAATTGAGATGTCGGCGCCCGCATGGCTATCAGCGAAGTCGTCCGTCCAGTCTGCTAGGCAACGTCCACGCCTTTCCAGAAAGCGATGTAATCCCGGATACCCTCGGCATCCGGAGTGGGGGCGGGATAGGTCCAAGCGGCGTTCACGTTGAGCGCGTCACCCGCGCGAACATGAAAGAAGCGCGCGGCGCCTTTGATCGGACAGACAGATGTGTGCGGGCTCATCTCAAGCAGGCTCAGGTCGACTCCTGACGGTGGGAAGTAGTGATTTCCCTCGACGATGACTGTTTCGTCGCTTGTGGCGATAGTAGTGTCTTTCCAGATGGCTGAGACCAACGGACTCTCCTTTTGTATTCATCAACCGGCGAAGGCTCGCGGGCTGGCTGCCCCAAGCCGCACCTCCTCAGGTGGCAGGCGGGTTGCGCCCGAGAAGTTTGTCGAGCTCGCCTCTGACATCGAGCGCGAATAGCTCATCGGAGCCACCGATAAGGGTGCCATTGATGAAGATCTGCGGCACGGAGCTTCGCCCCGACGCTTCCGCCATGGCCTGCCGGTGAGCCGGATCCGCCTCAATATCGAGCTCCTTCCATCGCACGCCCTTTTCCTTGAGGAGCGCCTTCGCTCGGCGGCAGAACGGGCACCAATTCGTGGTGTACAGCAATACATCAGTTGTCATATTGCATCTCCGGCAGTTGCACGCGGATCGCTGTCATGGCGTTGATCTCCAATTCGCGGCGTTCAAAGATGGCGACTGCACCTTGGCCGACATCGGAGCAGATGCTGACGATTGGCCGCTATCCAGGCGACATGGCCCAAAGTGCTTTCACCGCCAGGCAGAGGCCGCACGCGCCTCCTGTAGCGCCGAGCCGATGCTCTAAGGTAACCGAGCCTCGATTGGGACGGAAGCGGTCCCGCTCGAATCGCCCATCATGCTGGTCGAGCATATCAGGACGACGGATAGTGCAGGAACTTTCAAATTGAGCTTGATGTCGAGCCAGGTATCGCGAGCGAAGGCGTTCTAGAGGCCGGGGGGTACGAAGACTGTGTTCGGCAAAACGGTTCACGTTGATCGCCAAAGCTTCCCAGGGCGCACGTCTACGATCGGCGCGACGTGAGATAGCTCGCGCCGCTAGCCCCCGTAGCGCTCCGTCTTGATGATGGAGGCGTCCAAGCCCGCCAGCAGCGCGCTATCGGTTGCGATGTTGACGAATCCGTTAGACCCGCAGACGAACACTTGCGTCGGCTTTCCCTGAAGCCTGGTTAGAATTTCTTGGACCATCATGCCGTCGATCCGTCGCGCAAAGTCCGATGCGCGAACCGGTTTCTCGCGCGTAATCGCGAGCGCCAGGACGAACGCCGGATCGCTGATTTCGATGCAATGAAGTTCTTCTGAGAAGAGAACGTCCTCGGCGGTTCGTGCGGACAGGAGCAACGCTGTCGGAACGGCTTGGGCCAATGCGCGGCGCTGCCGGATCATTGCCATCAACGGCACGAGGCCGGAGCCTCCCCCGATCAACAGAACCGGATCTATGGCAGGCTCAGGCCAAAGGAAATGGCCACCGAGCGGACCGCGAACTTCGATTTCGTCACCAATCGCCGCGATGTCGTGAAAAAACGGCGAAACTTCGGCATCCGGCATGCGCTCGATAGCTATCTCGACGATCGGGGTCGAAACTGCCGATGACGCGATCGAGTAGCTGCGCATTGCACTGTAGCCGTCGGGCGCGGTCAGCCGGATATCGACGTGCTGACCTGCGGTGTGCGCGAACGGCTTGCTCAACCGAAGGAAGAAGCTCTTGATACTCGGTGTTTGCTGGATGATGTCGTCGATCACGCATGATTGCCACGAACGGACTTGCGCTTCGTTTTCAGTCATGGGTGTATCGTTGTTCGCGCCACGGATCGCCGTAGATGTGATAGCCGTGCAGCTCCCAAAAGCCGGCCTCGTCACGCGTCGTGAATTGCAGCGCATTCACCCATTTGGCGGATTTCCAGAAGTAAAGGTGCGGCACTAGAAGACGCGCCGGCCCCCCATGATCGCGGGAAAGTGGCTTGCCCGCATAACTGAGGGCGACCATCGCTTTCCCGGAAAGCAGATCCGTCAGAGGGACGTTTGTCGAATAATTATCGTAGCAGTGCGCCAAGACGAAATCGGTAGGCCGATCAAGCTCTGCATCTGCAAGGATGTCTTCAATGAGTACACCCTCCCAAACGGTATCCAGTTTGGACCAAGAGGTGACGCAGTGAATATCCTTTGTCACCTGGGTCTTTGGTAGAGTGTTGAATTCGCCCCAATTCCACGTTTTGACGGGCTTCGGACCAATTTTGACTGTGAATTTCCAGTCGGAGGGCTCTACCCTCGGCGTAGGGCCGGCCGACAGAACAGGGAAATCCTCCACCAGATGCTGACCTGGCGGAATCCGATCGGACTGGTCGCCTGAACCGCGACCGGTGAAACCTCTGGTGACCATAGTGACCCCTCTTGCTCGATACGGCAGACCGAAGCCGGCCTTCATTTCAGTACTCTGCGTAAAGCATTTGCCCGCACATCCGCCGAATAAGCCAATCGACTAAAAATCAGATACAGATGCTCTATCATCGTAAAAAATCGCGTATCGAACATAGCGTCAGGCCAGCATGATTCCCAATACCCAATGGCTATAGGGTAGATAACCCCAAGGCTGCGTACGCTGATCTGCGGTATGCGGAGCGGAAGTTGCAGGTTCGCTCTCAAACGGATGGGCAGCGTGCAAAGCTCAAGGCTCACCAGCGCATGGTTGCCCAGTTCGCGCTCGCCGGCAGCTTGAGTATATTAAGGACGAAATGTCGATCTGATCTATTCTGGCTTCAGGAAATAGGGAAAATAAGGTCGGACGTTCGCGCACCGTCGCGACGCGCGATCATCCACTAAGCTTCTGTATCGGGGTTGGAGGATCAGATGAACGAGATCGAACGACAAGCGCCTGAGCTGCGGGTGCAAAAATGGATTGGCAAAGATGGGGAAAGTATCGCGCCGTTCAAACTGTCAGATATCGGGCCCGGCCCGAAAATCTTGTTTGCCTTCCAGCATTGGTGCCAAGGTTGCCATTTGCATGGGTTTCCGACGCTACAAAAGTTGCATGCAGCGTTGAGCTCAAAAGACGTGGGGTTCGCAGTGATCCAGACCGTCTTCGAAGGAACGCATGAGAATACCTTCGAGAAGTTGCGCGTGAACCAGCTCAAGTATGAGCTTCCTATCGTTTTCGGTCACGACGAGCAACCGACCGGCTCGCCGTTTCCAACCTTCATGGAAGACTACCGCACACGAGGAACTCCGTGGTTTACGGTTATCGACGCTGGCGGTAGCATTGTTTTCTCGGACTTCCATCTCGACGCGGAGCGACTAGTGAAGCAACTTGAGCAAGGTTAATCGTTGGAAGGTGGGCAATCATCCTGATTGCCACCCATCCCCTGATGCCCACTACAGGCGTTGCGCGCTGTAACTCTGTTGATCAGCGTGCGAAAACCCGGATCCGGATAGGAGGAGCGTCAACGATTGAATCAATCCGTTGGGAGAGGGCGGCTCCGCTCCGTCAGCTCGGCAATAGATAACCCATTCTCGCCGAGCAACTCTCTGATCCGATCGACGATATGAGCCCCTAGCGCCGCTGTCTTGGTCCCCCCCACAGATTCCCAAGATGCGAGTTCACACGCCGATACCTCGTGGTCAGCGCCGAAGTGCTTCTGTCGGTATGTCACCGCCGCCCTTCAATGATAAAGGCGCGGTAACGGGAACCGGCAAAGCGATGAGCAGCGATGGTTTGGTAGGCGGGACTGTCATACCAGTCGCGAGCGGCCTGCATCGTCGGGAAACGCAAGATTACGGCCCCTTCGATGGGCGGCCCCTCCAAATGCTGGATCGCGCCATAAGCGGCGAGAAAGGTAACGTCGTGACCATCGAACGATGGTCCGACGCCTGCAGAATAGGTTGCGAGTGCATGTGGGTCGCTGGTTTCTTCCCGCGTAAAGACGACGAACGCTTCCATCATTAGGCCTCTCAAAGGTTGGATCTGTTGGCCATTACCACCGGTGATGGCCTCACAGTCGTCAGGCTGGCAACTGGAACCCGATTTTCATGAGTGCCTCGACGCACGCATCCTGATCCTGCTGATAGTTGCCTCCGGAGATGCCTATGCCGCCGATCAACTTCCCATCCTCCAGAATCGGATAACCGCCGCCGACAGCGACCATCCGAGGGCGATAGGCTAGCGGCGCCACTTTTGGATCGTTGGTCACATAGTCGTTCCAGACATGGGTCGGGAACCCAAACGAGGCGGAACTCCAGGCCTTGTCGATGGCAACATCGACGGTAAGGAACGGCGCATCGTCGGTGCGCTCGAACGCGCGCAGGTTACCGGTGGCGTCGACGACGGCGACGGCAGCCGGGATGCCGATGGCACGGGCCGCAGCGAGCGCCGCGTCGATGAGGGCGACTGCGGTTTCGCGGTTGATCGAGGCGGTGGCAATAGATTTGGTCATGGGATTCTCATCGCTGGGGCATAACCCGTTCGGCTTTTTGAGGTTGGACAAGATGTTTGGCGATCGCGGTCGTTAGAAGCCTTCGAGGACGATCTTGCCTTTAGCCGCGCCACTTTCGATCAGTGCATGCACCGTCTTCAGATTGGCGGCATTGATCGGCGACAGTCGCCGGGTCAGCGTCGTGCGGATTTTGCCGTCGTCAACCAGCGCTGCCATCGCATCCAGAATCTCGCCCTGCTCATTCATGTCGGGCGTGCCGTAGATCGACCGCGTGAACATCAGCTCGTGGTGGATCGACACCGCCTTGCGCTTGAAAACCATGATATCGAATGCCTTGGGATCGTCGATCAGTCCGAACCGTCCTTGTGGGGCGATCAGTTCGGCGATGTCGGCGACATGTTGCTCGGTATGTGTGGTCGAAAAGACGAAAGCGGGAGCACCGATGCCGAGTTCGGCGATCTGTGGCGCGAGCGGACGAGAATGGTCGATGACGTGGTGAGCTCCAAGCCCTCTTACCCACTCTTGGGTTTCCGGTCGAGAGGCTGTGGCGATGACGGTGAGGTCCGTGCGCTGTCGCGCGATCTGGACGGCGATCGACCCAACCCCGCCCGCGCCACCGATGATGAGGATCGCCTCCGCCGCACCGGGTACGGGCTTCGCCACGTCCAGGCGGTCGAACATCGCCTCCCAGGCCGTCAACGTCGTCAGCGGCAGCGCCGCCGCTTCCGCCCAGGAGAGCGACGCAGGTTTGTGACCGACAATCCGGGCGTCGACGAGATGGAACTCCGCATTGGTACCGGGCCGTGTGATCGATCCGGCATAATAGACCTCGTCGCCTAACTCGAACTGCGTGACGTCGGGGCCGACCTCGCGCACAATCCCGGCGGCATCCCATCCCAGCACCTTCCAATCGCCATCTGCCGGCGGCGTGCTGTTGCGGACCTTGTAGTCGACCGGGTTGACCGAGACGGCCTTCACCTCAACCAGGATATCGTATCCTGCAGCGACAGGCCGAGGCAGATTGATGTCGACCAGCGCGGCATCCGCGGCGATGGGTCCCGGAACCTTGTAACCAATGGCTTTCATAAATGTCTCCAGCTTGCTTGATCGGATGACGCGAATGCTCGTTAGTCAACTTCTTCTACATTGAGGTCCCGACTCTTGAACTGGGTCGCGGTAGCAGATTTCATCGAACACGTCGATCAACAGGCCCTTATGCTCGGTCGCCGGATCGGTGATCGCGTAGAGGGTGGAGGCGTTATCGCCATCATCACCGCTTCCGAGGCGAAACGCCGCGTCGACGCAGATGCCGCACGGACCGATGGTTGATCCTGGCTCGAGATCGACGAGATTGCTGTCCTTGACGCGCTATTCGCGGTCTTAGCCCTTGGCGATGAAGGACTGAACTGCTTGTAGAGCGTCGGTCAGCTGCTATGTCATGGACGCACCTTCATCTTGAGTTGGATTGGACAAGCTTCCGTATAAGGCCCGCTGTAACCGTCAGATGACGGCGAAGAAAACGATGGGCAGTATTCACAGCCACTTAGCCTTCTTGAAGCGCACAAATAGGAAAACGCACGATATCGCTATCACTCCGAGCACGACAAAGTATCCGTAGGCCGTGTCCAGCTCCGGCATGTGCTTAAAGTTCATGCCGTATATTCCAGCGATCGCCGTCGGGACTGCCAGTATTGCCGCCCAAGCCGCCAGCTGGCGGGTGATCACCCCCGTCCTTTGCGCTTCAAGAAGGCTGCTGGCCTCAAAGACCGTGGACAGGACAAGCAGGAGGCCGTCGACCATGGACTGCACGCGGTGGACATGGTCCGCGACGTCGTGGAAATATGGTGTCATTTCGGCGCTGATGCAGGGAAAGTGGCCGCGAACGAGCTTTCGCACCAGCTCGGCCATAGCCCCGAGCGTGCGCTGGAACCGCGTGAGTTCGGACCTTAGTTCGAAGATTCGCGCCACCTCTTCTGGCCCGAGGAAATCGTGCAGCGACCGTCGCTCCATCGCCAGGACGTCGTCCTCGATCATTTCGAAGATGGGCAGATACTGGTCGACCACGCGATGCAAGATCGCGTGCAGCACATAGTCGACACCCTTGCCGAACTGCGTCGGCGATGCCTCGAGTTGCTCCCGAAGTTTGCCCAGCGCTCCGGCATTGCCGTGCCGCACGGTGATAAGGTGATTGTGACCGGTGAAGATCGCCATCTTGCCGTAGCTGATCCGGTCGCCGACCAGCTCGGCGGTCTGCGCGACGACGTACAACTCATCGTTGTAGACCTCGAGCTTGGGCGGGCACAGCGGGTGCATCGCGTTGTCGATCGCCAACGGATGAAGATTATATGTCCTTTGGATCGCGAGTAGTTCCTCGGGGGTGGGTTCGCTAAGCGCGATCCAGCAGAAGCCCGAGCGACTCTCGCCCAACTTGACGTGCTCATCGAGCGCGATTTCGCGAACTCGCTTGCCTTCGTTGTAATAATAGGCGGCGATGATGCTCATGCTGGCCTCGCGGGAATGTGGAGGCCACGCTGGACGGCCGGTCGAGCCAGCCCGCGTCCAAGCCATGCGCGGACGTTCGAAAAGCTGCTGAGGCCAAGGATGTCACCCGCAGCGTAGAATTCCACCAGCGCATTCACCCAGCCGAGCGTCGCGATGTCCGCGATCGAATAGTCGTCGACGATCCAGTCGCGGCCTTCCAGCCGGCGATCCAGAATCCCCAGCAGACGCGTGGATTCGTCGATAAAGCGCTGTTGCGGCCGCTTGTCCTCATAGTCCTTGCCGCCAAATCGCAGGAAGAAGCCGAGCTGACCGAACATCGGCCCGATGGCCGACATCTGAAAGAACACCCACGCTAGGGTCTCGTAACGCTGGCCTGGTTCGGTGGAGATGAACTGACCCGTCTTGTCGGCCAGATAGAGGAGGATCGCACCGGATTCCCATAAGGCGATGGGTCTACCGTCAGGGCCAGCCGGATCGATGATCGCCGGTATGCGTCCGTTCGGGTTCAGCGACACGAACGCCGGATCCTTCGACTCGTTGTTCGAGATGTCGATCAGGTGGGGCTCGTACGCCAGGCCAGTCTCCTCAAGCATGATCGAGACCTTGACGCCATTGGGCGTAGGGGCTGCGTAGAGTTGCAGGCGATCGGGATGAGATGCCGGCCAGCGCTGCGTGATCGGAAAGGACGAGAGGTCTGGCATAAATCTGCGATCCTGGTGTTGCGATGGCGACTGACTGGAACGAGCCGTCACTCTGAAGTAGGGTTCGATGACCGCGTCGCTGAACGACGCGGTCACGAAGATTGCGGACCGGATCGGCGCAGTGGCAACGGCAGTGAAGCCTATTCCGCCGCGGTCCCGGCCGCTGGCTGTACGTCGTCAACCTTTTGGCGCTTCGGAAGCACCCAGCCGGGACGGACGAAGTGGCAGGTGTAGCCGCCCGGGCGCTTCTCCAGATAATCCTGGTGATCGGGCTCGGCCTCCCAGAACTCGCCGACCGGCTGGACCTCGGTCACCACTTTGCCATCCCACAGCCCCGAGGCATCCACATCGGCGATCGTATCCTCGGCGACGCGCTTCTGCTCCTCGTCGACATAATAGATGCCCGACCGGTAGGAGAGCCCACGATCATTGCCCTGGCGGTTCAGCGTCGTCGGATCGTGGATCTGGAAGAAGAATTCCAGGATGTTCCGGTAGCTCGTCACTGTCGGGTCGAAGACAATCTCGATCCCCTCGGCATGCGTGCCGTGATTACGATACGTGGCGTTCGGAATATCGCCGCCCGTGTAACCCACACGGGTCGAGATGATGCCGGGCCGCTTGCGGATCAGATCCTGCATGCCCCAGAAACATCCTCCTGCGAGAACAGCGCGCTGATGCATGTTAAGCCTCCTCTACTTGATCGAGATATTCACCGTATCCCTCGGACTCCATCTCGTCGCGCGGGATGAAGCGAAGGGACGCTGAGTTGATGCAGTACCGCAGACCGCCGCGGTCGGAAGGACCATCGGGGAACACATGGCCGAGATGACTGTCTGCGTGTACTGACCTGACCTCCGTCCGGACCATGCCGTGTGCGCTGTCCCGCACCTCGTTCACGTTTGCCGAAACGATCGGCTTGGTGAAGCTGGGCCAGCCAGTACCCGAATCGAACTTGTCCGTCGAAGCGAACAGTGGCTCTCCCGACACTATGTCGACGTAGATGCCAGGCTCCTTGTTGTCGTTGTACTCGCCCGTGAAGGGCCTTTCGGTGCCCGCCTCCTGGGTAATTCGGTGTTGCTCGGGAGTCAGGTGGTCGATTGCTGTCTGTGACTTTTCAAACTTCATTACAGTCTCCAATACTTATCTAGAGGGCCAGGCACGCTACCGCTAATTTTTTATGTCTCCTGATTTGCTCCTACAATGGTAGTGGGATGGCAAACGAGGTTTTACTAAGTGTTGGAAAATTAGAGATTTAAATTTCGCGTCTATTAATTCTAGCGCAACTGAGTGGTTAAGCAAGTACGTAATCAGTAAATATTAAAAAAATAACACAAAAGCACGATTATATAATACAGTGTCAGTGTTTTATGATAATCAACAACGCCTGTTTAGATGCTGGTAGATGCGAATTTTTTGGCGTACAGTCAAAATTTTCTGATGGTTGCTTAGTGTGTTGGCGCTGATGGAAAATTGACCCACCCTGCCGATTGAAATTTGACCCAGGGCGGATTGCTGATTTTGTTACCAGCAACTGTGGATAAGTCTACCAGCGCAGCTGCTGTTGCCCCCACTCCTTCGCTAGCCCAGTTCAGTTGTTTAAGACCTGCCACACGCAGCCATGTAGCAGGCCGTCGTCG
>NZ_JAOECN010000071.1:0-12812 GCF_029836855.1 Pseudomonas sp. GD04058 | reverse complement strand
CGCTTCTGTCGCGCTGCGCTGCAGATCTAGCCGAGAACCGGTCTTACTTGGATCGAAAGGGCGGGAAGTTAAAGTGTATTCAAGCGGCGCTGGCCAAAGGAGAAATTTGCCCTGATAACCAGCCAGCCTCTCTAGAACGAGTGTTTGAGTTGCTGCGTATTGAGCGTCAAACACAGTTGCCACAGTTGTCAATAAATTATGCTACAAGATCCAACTTTGTGTCGCATTCTGTTTTGTCGGACTCTTGGCAGCATTTGAACGGTAGTGCACCGGTACCAAGTAGCGAAGAGAAGCAGAAACGGAAAAAGCACCGGTTTCGCAGGCCCCGACAAAATGTTCCCGAATGGTTGACTGTGTTGTGCCGAAAAGTCCGCAAGCGGCAAATTTCACCAGTCGAGAATCTATCTCCACCTCAGACGCTTGAAGCTTTGATTAATGGCTGGGCGGCATTCCTGCTTCACGGCCGCTCGTTTTACGGCAACATGTTACAGCCCAAAACAGTTGCCAACTATGTTCGGGATGTCGGTGTAGGTTTGGACAATCTGCTCTGTGCCGACTCGATCTTGGAAGTTTCGCCGGATGCGCTTGAGGAGCTCTATGAGCTGATGCTAGAGGCTCAGCCCACCTCGTCTATGAGGAGGAATCTCGCCAGGGGATTGTTGGAGTTTCATGGTCACCTGCAGAAAACTTTTGCGTATCCGCCAATCAGCCCCTATAGCACGCTGGGCATTGGGAAAACACCTCAGTTCGTCGATGCTCAGATCCTCAATGAGGACCAATATCGTCTGGTCCTCCGGGACTTAGCCACAGGCCCTTTGAGCCTGCGCTCACCACGTCTCGCCATCGTTGCTCAAGCCATGATGATCTTCGGATTTCGTCTGGGATTGCGCCGCAATGAGGCGCTGAAATTGCTGCGTCGAGACCTGCAATTGCCTTCGCTGCCTGATGCGCGAGCCGCTGCAGTAAGGCGTCGACATCAGAACCTCAAGCGGCTATCGCCTGAGCGATTTACTGTTCTTGAGCGACCGATCAACTTGCTTATTCGACCACATGCTCAGCGCGCGTTAAAAACACGCAACTCGACACGGACGCTGCAACTTCACGTGTTGCTTGAGCCAGATGAGTTGCAGCTCATTGAGCGCCTGGCCCAGCTACGTGATGACGAAGAGCTGAAGAGTCCATATTCGGAATTCTTGTTCTGTATCCCGGAATTCCAGACTCGATGGGTATCTGAGTCAACACTGATGCCAGCTATTCATGACGCACTACGCCGGGTGACTGGGTGCAGCGATATGCACTATCACCACCTGAGGCATTCGGCCGCGACGTGGTTGACGTTTAAGTTAGCCGCGTCAGCATTCGGTATTAGTCAGGAGGCTGGGTTGCTGTTCGGTGAGCATCCGCAAACCATGAAATGGCTGCTGGACACAGAACGGTTCAATCGAGCCTTTCTTCACTCCCCGGAGTCCGCCACTCGACGTGTGATCCATATCACCAGCGCTGTGCTCGGGCATGCGAGTCCCAAAATATCCCTGCTCCACTACATCCATTGCATGCCATGGTTATCAGCGCTGTGCTGGCAGTGGAATCCTGAATTTTGGCCGCCTGGCCATGTCATCGCGAAAATTGCCCAGGTCAGTTTGCCAAACAAGCCGGACGACCTACCTGCGCCAGGCCTGCATGCAGAGATTCGGCACATGCGGAGAATCATCGGCCGTATGCGGGTCTATAGGCGCAGCAACCAAGGAAAAATTAAGCGTCCGCTGATTTCCCATCAGACGAGTGAGGGTGGATGGGCACTGACGAGAATGAATGAAATCTCATCCATGCTCTCCTATGAGGCATACGCGGAGGCATCGGGGCAGTCGGTCAACATGGACTGGGTTGAGTTTACCGAAGCTGATCGGTCGGCCATGCTGGAACGGGCGAGGTACATTAGCCACCTCGGCAAGCATCGCCTGCAGAGTCCAGCAATTTCTGACTCAGATCATAGAATTGAGCTTGTCCCAAGACCGCCTAAACACGGAGGTCTGGCCGGGGTGGTGGCCTATGCGGATCAGCTCTATCGCCTGCTAAGCAGCCGGCATAAAGCCAAAGCTGGTCGAGTGCTGGACGATTTCGTGGAACGCTGCTGGGCGAGCGAGACGACACTGCGCTTCTACCCCGGTAGGGATGATCAGAGTGCTCGTGAGTACCTGTGGCTGTTATCTGAGCTGGGCGTCCCTTGGGCTGATATTGAGTTCATCATTTACGATGAACGCACGCCCAGGCAAACCAAAAGTCGTTGGCGCACGGTTCTGGGAAAACCTCGTTTGAGGATCATTGAACAAGTCCCGGAGAATCGAAGCAGCCAGAACAGTCACATAGGCATTCGAGTGATGCTGCGTTTGCCAGGTGCCAAGCCCACTGCTCAGGAGCAGAACCATCACTCCGGCGCCGCCTTGCGCTACCTGATGCTGATGGCCTCCATCGACTGGCATTTCCGTGCCTGACCAAGTCCCGGAGGGCATTCAGCCCTCCGGATCATCCTGCAATTCCAGCAAATCCCCCACCTGGCAGTTCAGGTACTGGCAGATCGTTTCCAGGTCCTTGAGCTCCACCCTCTGCGCGGTCTCGTGATAGAGCCGCGTGAGGGTTCCGCGGTTGATCCCGGTGTCCCTGACCACGTCACTGATCTTCAGTTTCCGCTCGCCCAGTAAGCGAGACAAATGGCACTTGACCATCACAATCTCCAAAAATGATCTGCAGAAGATCATTTTGTCCTTGCAAAGCTCAAAATGAGCGTTATATTGATCTGCAGGAGATCATTATGAGGACTCAGAAGCTCATAAGAATCCGCTGTCGTTCAATTTAGCAGAGAGGGCATAACCATGTCTCACACATACCTGACTACCGAGGAACTGGCCACGCGCATGAAGTACGACGCGCGCACCATCCGTAATCGTTTGAAAGATTCAGTCCTGCTCGAAGGAATTCACTACTTCCGTCCCTTTGGCGGCCGCAAGATCCTTTTCATCTGGGAGGCCGTCGAAGAAGACATGCAGAAATTCTCGCGGGCTTCTGGGCTGGTTCCGATGGCTGGTGGAGGCATCTGCCATGGGTAAGATTCGTGCCCGTGCCGACAACGAAAAGTTGTTCTTTGACTTCACCTACCTGGATCAGCGCTGCCGCGAGCAGACCACGTTGCCTGATACGCCTGCTAACCGGAAAAAGCTGGAGAAGATCCTTGAGCGCATAGAGGCGGAAATCACCCTCGGCTGCTTCGACTACGCCACCTACTTCCCTCAAAGCAGCAAAGTGCAAGAGATCAGTCGGCTGCAGGCTGGCTGTGCATCGCTGAAAACACCACTGTTCAAGGATTTTGCCGAATTGTGGTTTGAGGAGATGAGGGTCGAGTGGCGTGATACGCACGCCAAAACCGTGCGCCTTACCCTTGATAAGCATTTGCTGCCTGAGTTCGGCAAAAAAGAGGTCAGCGCCATCACCAAAGCAGAACTTCTGTCATTCCGCTCGGCACTCGGCAAAGTCCCCGGGCAGAAAGGTCAGAGTCTGACAGCGACGCGAATCAACCACATCATGACGCCATTGCGCATGATCCTTAGTGAGGCAGCTGACCGCTTCGAGTTTACCTCGCCATATCTCAACATCAAATCACTGAAAGTCCCCAAGACAGACGTGGAACCCTTCACCTTGGATGAGGTGCTGCAGATCCTCAGCACAGTGCGTGAGGACTTCCGCAACTACTACACCGTGCGCTTTTTCACAGGCATGCGGACGGCCGAAGTTGATGGTCTGCAATGGAAGTATGTCGACTTTCAGCGGCGGCAGATTCTGATCCGTGAAACTTGGGTGGGCGGCAAGCTCGACTACACCAAGAACGACGGCTCACAGCGTGAGATCGATATGTCCGAGCCGGTTTACCAGGCGCTCCTCGGCCAGCGGGAGAAAACCGGCAGCGGCCAGTTCGTCTTCTGCACCCGCGAAGGTACGCCGCACGCATACCGCAACATCAACGACCGGGTTTGGTACCCGCTGCTGCGACACCTGGGTTTGCGCAGGCGGCGTCCTTACCAATCCCGCCATACAGCCGCGACCCTCTGGCTGGCGGCTGGTGAAAACCCGGAGTGGATCGCCCGGCAGATGGGACACACCACCACCGAGATGCTGTTCCGTGTCTATTCGCGCTATGTCCCCAACCTGACGCGGCGTGATGGCAGTGCCTTCGACAACCTAATCAAAGCCAATCTCAAGGCCTGAGGAGTTCCACCATGAAACTGATCAAACGTGACAACGTAACCCCTCTGTATCCATCGATGGAGGCTCGCGAGCATAAGTATCTCAAGCATCTGGCTTCAGCCATGAGTCACTACCTTGAGAACCCCCATGGCACCGAGCTTATTTGCATCCTCGGCTCCGGCTACGAGAAGGATAATCGGCATGCCCTCGAAACCTGGGTCGCCTACCACCGCAACGAAGTTTTCGAGAAGCGCCTGGAGGGTCGCAGTCCGCTGGACTATCTGATCGAGAAGCTTGAGAGCCTGTTGGGTAACTAAGTTCGAAAGGGGCCGAAAGGCCCCTTCATTGTTGTACCCTGGCAGTGGCGAGACTGTTCCATTCATTCGCCAATCTTCGTTTGGGTTGGGTTACCGCCCCCCCTGCCGGTCACAGCTCAACTTGAACATCCAGTCAGGCAGTTAAAGACCCGGGTTGAAGGATTGGTTTACTATCCGGACGTGAGCCAGAGCACATTTTCTCCTGCCCGCTGATGGGCAAGAGGGAGGCCGGGAGAACAGGGACAGTGGTAAACAAGCAACGCGTATTGGCCAGTTGGGTTGGCGGGAATGATCTAAAGGCAGTTGCAGGTGCTGAGGCAGGCCCGATCCTGGCGACCCTGAGCACGGTGTCCTTTGATTGTGTCGAGCTGATTTGCTCATACCCCGCCGAGCGCGTTGAACCCTATCTGGACTGGCTCCGCCAGCAGGTCGATGTACCCGTCACCGCGCATTACGTGACCTTGTCTTCCCCCGTTCATTTCGGGGAGATCTACCAGGCCGCCAGTCAGCATTTAAAGCGCCTCAATACTCCCGCAAACCAGCTCTCCATTCTGCTCAGCCCCGGCACCCCGGCCATGCAAGCGGTGTGGATTCTGCTGGGCAAAACGCGATACCCGGCGACTTTCTACCAGTCCTCACTTGAGCAAGGCGTTCAGCAGGTCGAAGTGCCTTTCGAGATCGCGGCTGAGTATGTACCAGCGGCCAATGCCATCAGCACCGACAAGCTGGTTCAGCTCGCCGGGCTGGATGCCCCTGTGGATGCAGCCTTCGACAGCATCGTGACGCAGAGCGAGCGCATGCTGACACTCAAGGCGCAGGCGCAGATACTCGCGACGAAGCAGGTCCCAGTACTGATTTACGGTGAAACCGGTACCGGCAAAGAGTTGTTTGCCCGCGCCATTCACAATGCCGGCCCACGTTCTGTTGCGCCCTTTGTGGCGGTGAACTGCGGGGCCATTGTGCCGGAGCTGATCGACTCCACCCTGTTTGGCCACAAGAAGGGCGCATTCACCGGAGCGATTGCCGATCGGCCCGGAGTGTTCCAACAGGCCCATGGCGGCACGCTGTTTCTGGATGAGTTCGGTGAGCTGACGCCGGATGTGCAGGTGCGACTGCTGCGTGTCCTGCAGGAAGGCACCTTCACCCCAGTCGGCTCCAGCCAGGAATTCAAGGTCGATGTGCGGCTGATTACCGCCACCCACCGCAACCTGATGCAGGAAGTCGCCCAGGGGTGCTTCCGCGAAGACCTGTTCTACCGCATTGCTGTGGGCGTACTGCACCTGCCGCCGCTTAGAGAGCGCGAAGGGGATCTGCTGTTGCTGTCCGAAGCGCTGCTGGCAGGTATTGCCAGCCAGGACACCAGTCTCGGCGATAAGAAAATTTCCGCAGAAGCAAAAAATCTTATCCTTCAGTATCCCTGGCGGGGCAACGTTCGTGAGCTGCAATCCACCTTGTTGCGCGCAGCGCTCTGGTGTCAGGGTGATTTGATTACTGCCCACGATATCGAGCAGGCACTGTTCAAGCTGCCGCAAGCGCAGGCTGATGTATTGGCCATGGATGTTACCCAAGGTATTGATCTACAACAGGTAATTGCTGAGGTAGCAGGGCATTATCTGCGTAAAGCGCTGACGCTTACCGGCAATAACAAGACCCGGGCGGCCAGCCTGCTAGGCCTCAAAAGCCAGCAAACGCTGAGCAACTGGATGGAAAAATACGGCATCGATTAAAACTGGCACGGTCCTCGCTGTAGGACCGACATGGACAGAATCGCCTTTATGAAATCAGTCAACTTCGAGTTCATCCGCCCCGGCAACGAGCTGCTGGCCAACCTCGCCGGTCTTGCAGAGGCTGTCCTGCACATCGATCCGGGCAGCGCGCTCACCCGTATGCGCAGCTTTGCCGAAGAGCTGACCAAAGCCATCTACAAGGAAGAACTGCTGCCGCGTATGCCGCAGTCGAGCTTCTACGACCTGGTGAAAAACCCGGTGTTTGTTGATTGCGTCAGCAAGCCGCTGGTGCACCAGATCAACTTCCTGCGCATCCAGGGCAACGACACCGCCCACGGTGCCGAGGGCGATTTGCGCAATGCCCAGCTGGCCCTGAAGACCGCCTACCAACTGGCCATGTACATGGCCATCAAGTACTACGGCATCGCGCAAGCTTCGATCCCCGCATTTGCCGAGGTCAAAGACCCAACGGCGATGCTGGCCAGCCTGCAGAAAACCGTCTCCAGCTATGAGAAGGAACTCAACCAGCAGCAGGAAGCGCTGCAGAGCGTGATGGACAAGCTGGAGCAGGAGCGCACCCGCCACCTCGACAAGGTCGACCCGCCTGCCAAGCCTGACCAGCAAAAGCGTCAGCAGCAGAGCCAGCAGGTGGCCGACAGCCTGCAGTGGAATGAAGCCAAAACCCGCGCACTACTGATCGACGCCATGCTTCTGCAAGCCGGCTGGGATGTCAGCAACCCCGCACAAGTCGGTCAGGAAGTCGAAGTCGATTTCCCCGGCAACGTCTCCGGCAAGGGCCGCGCGGATTACGTGCTATGGGGCGACAACGGCCAGCCACTGGCCGTGATCGAGGCGAAGAAGTCTGGCAATGTCAGTCTGCAAGCCGGGCGCGAACAGGCGCGCATGTACGCCGATGGCTTCGAGCGCATGGGCATGCAGCGTCCGGTGATTTTCTACAGCAACGGCTACGAAACCTTTATCTGGGACGACAAGCAGTACAACACCTATCGCCCGGTATACGGCATCTACAGCAAGGACAGCCTCGAATACCTCGCCTATCAGCGCCAGTATCGCGTCCCCACGCTGGAGAAACACAACCCCGAGCTGAGCATCGCCGACCGCCCCTACCAGATCGAAGCGATCAAAACTGTCGCCGCGCACTTCCAGCAGCAGCGCCGCAAAGCCCTGATCATCCAGGCCACCGGCACCGGTAAAACCCGTGTGGCCATCGCCCTGGCTGAATTGCTGCTGCGCACCGGCTGGGCCAAACGCGTGCTGTTCCTCTGCGACCGCAAAGAGCTGCGCGTGCAGGCCGATGACGCCTTCAAGCAAAACCTGCCCAGCGAGCCGCGCTGTGTGATCGGCGAAACCGGCAAGGTCGACCAGACCGCGCGCATCTACATCGCCACCTACCCGGGCATGATAAACCGCTTCGCCCAGCTTGATGTGGGCTTCTTCGACCTGATCATCGCCGACGAAAGCCACCGCAGCATCTACAACAAGTACCGCGACCTGTTCGACTACTTCGACGCGCTGCAGGTCGGCCTCACCGCCACGCCGGTGAAGTTCATCAGCCGCAACACCTTCGATATTTTCGACTGCGAAACCACCGACCCGACTTTCGAGTTCGGCCTCGATGCTGCCATCAATAATGAGCCGCCGTATCTGGTGCCATTCCGCGTGAAGGACCTCACCACCGACTTCCTACGCGACGGCATCCACTACAACGACCTCAGCGACGAGCAGAAGCGCCAGCTCGAAGAGGACCTCGGCGAGGAAGAGGCCAAGCGCACCACCATCGCCGGCAAGGACATCGGTCGCAAAATCTTCAGCGAAGACACCGACCGCATCATCCTGGAAAACCTGATCAACAACGGCATCAAGGATGAAACCGGCTCACTGGTGGGCAAAACCATCGTCT
This sequence comes from Pseudomonas sp. GD04058, assembly GCF_029836855.1. Taxonomy (NCBI): domain Bacteria; kingdom Pseudomonadati; phylum Pseudomonadota; class Gammaproteobacteria; order Pseudomonadales; family Pseudomonadaceae; genus Pseudomonas; species Pseudomonas sp. GD04058. Next base: position 4,611 of record NZ_JAOECN010000071.1, on the reverse strand, counting down.
TCGCCCAGCGTCAGGACCACGCCGAGCACCTGGAAAAGCTCTTCTGCAAGCTCTACCCGCAGTACGGCACCAAGGTCTGCAAGGTCATCCACAACGCCATTCCGCACGTGGACACCCTGATCAAGGAATTCAAAAAGCCGGATAACGACTTCCGCATCGCCATCTCGGTCGACATGCTCGACACCGGCATCGACGTACCGGAAGTGGTCAACCTGGTGTTCGCCAAGCCGGTCAAATCCTGGGTCAAGTTCTGGCAGATGATCGGCCGCGGCACGCGCCTGCGCCCCAACCTGTTTGGCCCCGGTAAACACAAAACCGAGTTTCTGATCTTCGACCACTATGGCAACTTCGATTTCTTCGAGCAGGAGTATCAGGAGCCAGAAGACACCGGCAGCAAATCCCTGCTGCAAACCACCTTCGAGGCCCGCCTGGCGCTGGCCCAGGCCGCCCTGCGTCACAACCATGCCGCCGCCTTCGATGCCGCCATTGCGCTGTTAAGGGCTGACATCAACGACCTGCCCGACACCAGCGTGGCGGTAAAGCGTGAGCTGCGCGCGGTGCACCAGTTGCAGCAAACCCAACAGCTGCAGCAGTTCGATGGCAAAACCCAACACCTGCTGGCCAACACCATTGCCCCGCTGATGTCCGCCCGCGTGCTGCGCGACAAACACGCCACCGCGCTGGATAAGCTGATCGCCGGTATTCAGTGCTGCCTGGTCGAGCAGGCAAGTTGCTTCGAGGACGGCAAAATTGCCCTGCTGGCCGAGCTGGACAAGCTCGCCGTCAACATTCAGGCCGTCCGCCAGAAGGATGCTCTGATCGCCGAAGTACGTAGTGCCGACTTCTGGCTGCAGCCGGGCATCGACAAGCTGGAAAACGCCCGCCAGGAACTGCGCGGCATCATGAAATACCGTCAGACCGGCACCGGGCCGGGTGATGGCATAGGAACCACCAAAACCAAGGATGGCAACCTGCTGGGCGACGAGCGCGCGGTGTACATCACTGGCGCCAGCGAGGCCATGATCTACCGCCGCCGCCTCAAGGACATTCTCGCCGGCATGCTTGCCGCCAACCCGACCCTGCAGAAAATCCACAAGGGCGAGCCCATTGCCGAGAGCGAGTTGAAGACGCTGACCTCGACCATCCTCACCAGCCACCCCGGCGTCAGCCTGGAGGTGCTTAACGAGTTCTACGGTCGCACAGCGGATCAACTGCACCTCACCGTGCGCGAAATCATCGGCCTGGATGCCCATGCCATCGAGGAACACTTCAAACAGTTCCTCCATGCCCATCCCAGTCTCACCGCCCAGCAGGTGCGCTTTATGAACCTGCTGAAAAACTACATCGCCCAGCACGGCAGCATCGTGATTGAAACCCTCTACGACGCGCCGTTTTCCAGCATCTCCCACGAGGGCATCGACGGCGTGTTCGCTCCCGCCGATGTCACCGAGCTGGTGGCCGTGCTCAAACCTTTTTTGAAGAACCCCGACCACCCCGGCGCACCCGCCTGATGGCCGCCCAACCTACAGATCGAGACGACTGAATGCTCACCGGCAAAATCCGCAACGACATCGACAAACTCTGGGAAAAATTCTGGACTGGCGGCATCACCAACCCGCTGACTGTGATCGAGCAGATCAGCTACCTGATGTTCGCCCGCATGCTCGACATGCAGGAAGACGTGGCCGAGCGCAAAGCCAACCGCACCGGCAAGCCCTTCGACCGCCTCTTCCCCAATACCCCGGAAGGCCAACTGCTGCGCTGGAAGAACTTCCGCAACATGAGCGGCAAGGAGCTGCACAGCCACCTCAAGCAGAAGGTCTACCCCTTCTTCGCCCAACTCGGCGTCGCCGAAGGCGAGGGCGGCGAGCGTGAAGGCCTTGGCCATATCAGCGAGTACATGCAGGACGCCGACCTGGAGATCAAGAACGAGTCCGTGCTTACCTCCGCTGTGGAGATGGTCAACGACCTGCCGCTGACCCAGAGCGACGTAAAGGGCGATATCTACGAATACCTGCTGAGCAAGCTCACCACCGCCGGTATCAACGGCCAGTTCCGCACGCCGCGCCATATCATCGACGCGATGATCGAGCTGATCGCCCCACAGCCCACCGAGGTCATCTGCGACCCGTCCTGCGGCACCGCAGGCTTTCTCGCCCGCACCATGGAATACCTCAACCGCGTGCACTCAAGCCCCGAAGGCACCTTCACCGACGAAGACGGCAACCTGCATTACTCCGGCGACCTGCTCGAACCCTACCGCCAGCACATCAACAGCCAGATGTTCTGGGGCTTCGACTTCGACACCACCATGCTGCGCGTCTCCAGCATGAACATGATGCTGCACGGCGTGAACGGCGCGAACATCCGCTACCAGGACTCCCTGAGCAAATCCATCAAGGAGCACTACCCGCGTCAGGAACAGAACTTCTTCGACGTGGTGCTAGCCAACCCGCCGTTTAAAGGCAGCCTGGATGAAACCAACACCAACCCCGACGTGCTCGGCCTGGTAAAAACCAAAAAGACCGAGCTGCTGTTCGTCGCCCATATCCTCCGCTCGCTCAAGCTCGGTGGCCGCGCCGCGGTGATCGTGCCGGACGGCGTGTTGTTTGGCTCGTCCAAGGCCCACCAGCAACTGCGCCAGGAGCTGCTCGACAACAACCAGCTGGAAGGCATCGTCAGCCTGCCCAGTGGTGTGTTCAAACCCTACGCCGGCGTCAGCACCGCCATCCTGATTTTCACCAAGGGTGGCACCACCGAGCGTGTGTGGTTCTATGACTTGCAGGCCGACGGTTACTCACTGGACGACAAGCGCACCGAGCTGAAAGGCGAAGCCAGCAACGACCTGCCCGACGCCATCGCCCAGTGGCACAAATACCGGCAGATGGTCGAGGGCAATATCAGCGCCAGCACCATCAATACCCTGTTCGGCGACAAGCGCAAAAAGGCCTTTGTCGTTCCGGCTGAGGATATCGCCGCCAACAAGTACGACCTCTCCATCAACCGCTACAAGGAAGTGGAGTACCAGCAGGAGCAGTACGAGGACCCCAAGGTGATTCTGCAACGGCTAAAAGGGGTGGAGCAGGAAATTCTGGCGGATCTGGATGAGCTGGAGGGGATGCTGTGAGTTGGCCGATGGTGAAGTTGGGTGATGTGGCCGAAAGAGTTGATTATGGTCTCACTGCGTCGGCCAAAGAAGATAATGAAGGTCCTCGATTTCTTCGTATCACTGACATGCAGGATGATGCTGTCGATTGGAGTACCGTACCGTCTTGTGAATGTTCGGAGAAAGAGTTCAAAGAGAATGAGCTCTCGGTCGGAGATATCGTATTTGCTAGAACTGGGGCGACAACGGGTAAGAGCTTTTTAATCAGGAATTTACCAAGGCCTTCAGTTTTTGCATCGTACCTGATTCGTGTGCGCCCCACGGATGAAGTAGATTCAAAGTACTTGGCATACTTTTTTAAATCTCCGCAGTACTGGTTTCAAATTACAGCGATGGCAGAAGGTGCTGCTCAGCCTGGGGTAAACTCAAGCAAACTCAAGGAGCTGGAAATCCCCCTCCCACCTCTGCCCGAACAAAAGCGCATCGCCGCCATCCTCGACAAGGCCGACGCCATCCGCCGCAAACGCCAGCAAGCCATCCAGCTCGCCGACGATTTCCTCCGCGCCGTGTTTCTGGACATGTTCGGTGATCCGGTGACCAATCCGAAGGGGTGGGAGGTTAAATCAGTCGCTGACTTAATTCGAGCGGGTGTAATACTTCAGGTTCAGGATGGAAACCATGGTAATGACCATCCAAAAGTAAGTGATTTCACAGAAAGTGGTATTCCGTTCGTAACCGCAAATGTTGTGCGTAGAGGGAAAATTCTCTTTGATCAGTGCTATTACCTTGATCATTCTTGGCTGGATAAGCTTCGTATCGGCTTTGCTAAGCCCAGAGACGTACTTATTTCACACAAAGGGTCGTTGGGGTTTACTGCAGTCCTAGATGACACATACGAAGATTACATTTTTAGCCCCCAAACTACGTATTACCGGGTCAACGAAGAAAGGCTGTTGCCCGAATATCTTAAAGGGTATTTTGATTCAGGCTTCTTTCAGAGCTTATTTGCGAAGGAGGGCATTCAGTCGACGCGTGCTTACCTGGGTATTACAAGGCAGAAAGATCTCCCAGTAATGATCCCGGAGATATCTGCTCAAATGAAATTTCTGGATGTTTTTTCAAAGTACAAAAATTTATCTGAAAAACTATTTGAGCCTACAGCTAGCGCTGAATTTTTTTCATCCCTAAGCCAAAAAGCCTTCTGGGGCGAACTGTGAAAAGCCCAAAAGCATTCACTCGCACATCCCTGTGCTCGGGGCTTCGCCCCAGCCTGCGGCTGTGCAAATGTGATCCCGTCACATTTGTCTCCGGCCAGTTGTAGATAAGGAAATCCCCATGCGTCTTAAGTCCGTCAAACTCACCCATTTTCGCGGCTACCGCGCCACCACCGTTATTCCCATCGACGAAGCCATGACCGGCATCGTCGGTCGCCATGGCGATGGCAAATCGGCCAGCCTTGAGAGGTCGGGCTCGCTTGAATAGACAAGGCGCTCAGTGTGTCTCTC
>NZ_JAOECN010000070.1:0-13728 GCF_029836855.1 Pseudomonas sp. GD04058 | reverse complement strand
GTAACTCACGATCAAGCGGTTCTCGTCCAGATCATTGCCGAAGTGGCTGGAGCGCACCGTCGCATTCCTCCATTTCACCCCAAGGTTCTTCAGCGGTCCGCTCTGGATCACATAGCCGATATCCGTATCCCGCTCCCATTCCTTTCCGTCCGGTCGTCCTGCACCGAGGTCGATAGCGTCGCCACTCAGGTAGCGGGTCATGAAGGTCAGCCCGGGAAGCCCGACGCTGGCGAAATTGAAGTCATAGCGCGCCTGCCACGAACGTTCGTCCTTGTTGGCGAAGTCGCCGATCTGCACGAAGTTAACCAGGTACGCGTCGGCGCCATTGATGTAGGCGAAGCCGGTGTCGCCGCTCATGCGCTGGTAACCCAGGCCGAAGGCATGGCCGCCGATGCCGTAGGTGAACATCGCGCCCAGGGCCTTGTTGTCGACATTGCTGGCGCCGTCATCCAGCGAGCGGGCAAAGCGCAGGTCGCTCTTCAACGTCTGCCCGCCGCCCAGCGCCCAGGTGTGGCCGAGGCCCAGCATGTGCTGGCGATACAGGTGCTCGAGTTCGCCGTAGCTGTAGCTGGTGCTCAGGCTGTCGGTCCACTTGTAGTTGAGGTGGCCGAAGTTGAAGCGGTCGCTGGCATTGGAGCGGGTAACGATGCCCTTCGCCGCTCCGGTGGTGAGGCTGATGTCCTCGTAGTCCTGGGAGTCGCGCTGGTTGACCTGGCGCAACTGGCCGAGGTCGAGGCTCAGGTTGCTGATTTCCTGAACCGTGAGCTGCCCACCTTCGAAAACCTGTGGCAGCAGGCGCGAATCGTTGGGCATCAGTACCGGCAACTTGGGAATCAACGTACCGAGTTTGAGCACGCTGTTGGACGCGCGAACCTTGGCGGTCAGGCCGAGGTCGCCATAGCTGTCCTGGGCACGCCTGGGCGCTTCGCGGTCACGTTGCAGCAGGCCGCTGCCGGCGCGGTCCGGGCTGGAGTCGAGCTTGAGGCCGAGCAGGCCGATGGCATCGACGCCGAAACCCAGGGTGCCCTCGGTAAAGCCGGATTCGTAGCGCAGCAGGAAGCCTTGGGCCCATTCGTCGATCTTCGACTGGGCGGCGCCGTCCTGGCGGAAGTCGCGATTGAAATAGAAGTTGCGCATTTCCAGGCTGGCCTTGCTGTCGTCGACAAAGGCGGCCTGGGCCTGGCAGCAGAGGAGGGCGAGGGCCAGCGGGGTAAGGGTGCGGTACATGCTTGGGATCTCTTGTTGTTGTTATGGAATCAGTGACTGGACGCGGCAGCGGCACCGAGGCCGGTCTGGGCGCGGACGAACTGGTCGTCGAAGGCCTCGCGTTCACGGGCCGCGCGAGCGCTGTTGTCGAGCAGCGAGACGACCACGGTGACCAGGAACGCCAGCGGCATGGAGAACAGCGCCGGATGGTCGTAGGGGTAGATGGCCTGGGCGTTGCCCAGCACCGCGACCCACACCGCCGGCGACAGGATCACCAGCACCAGCGCGCTGACCAGCCCGGTGAAGCCACCGGCCAGGGCGCCGCGGGTGGTCAGGCCTTTCCAGTACATGGCCATGATCAGCACGGGGAAGTTGGTCGAGGCGGCGATGCCGAAGGTCAGGCCGACAAGGAATGCGATGTTCTGGTTCTCGAACAGCAGGCCCAGGCAGATCGCGACCAGGCCAAGGCCTACGGTGGCGAAGCGGGTCACGCGCATTTCCTGTTGCTCGGTCGCGCGGCCTTTCTTCAGCACCGTGGCGTACAGGTCATGGGAAATCGCCGAGGCCCCGGCCAGGGCCAGTCCGGAGACCACCGCCAGGATGGTGGCGAAGGCCACTGCCGAGAGGAAACCGAGGAACAGGTTGCCGCCCACCGCCTTGGCCAGGTGCATGGCGACCATGTTGCCGCCGCCGATCAGCGCCGCCTTCATATCACCACCGACGAAGAACTGCGGGTCCGTGCCGACGATAACGATGGCGGCATAGCCGAGGACCATCACCACCAGGAAGAAGAAACCGATGAAACCGGTCGCGTAGAACACCGATTTGCGCGCTTCCTTGGCGTTGGGCACGGTGAAGAAGCGCATCAGGATATGCGGCAGCCCGGCGATGCCGAATACCAGGCCGAGGGACAGCGAGGCGGCATTGATCGGATCAGCCAGCATCGAGCCGGGGCCCATGATGTTCCAGCCCGTGGCATGGGCCTGGACCGCGCGGGCAGCCAGGGTTTCGAAGCTGAAGCCGAATTCGGCCATCGCCAGCAGTGCCAGGGTGGTGCCGCCGACAAGCAGCAGCACGGCCTTGATGATCTGCACCCAGGTGGTGGCGATCATCCCGCCGAAGATCACGTAGACCAGCATCAGCACGCCCACCACCATCACTGCCGTGCGGTAGTCGAGGCCGAACAGCAGCTTGATCAATTGCCCCGCACCGACCATCTGCACCACCAGGTAGCAGCACACCACGGTCAACGAGCCGAAGGCGGCGAAGGTGCGGATGCGGGTCTGGTCGAGGCGGTAGGAGACGATGTCGGCGAAGGTGAAACGCCCGAGGTTGCGCAAGCGCTCGGCCATCAGGAAGGTGATGATCGGCCAGCCGACGAAGAACGCCACGGTGTAGATGAAGCCGTCGTAACCCTTGGCGAAGACCAGGCTGGACAGGCCCAGCAGCGTGGCGGCTGACATATAGTCACCGGCAATCGCCAGGCCGTTCTGGAAACCGCTGATACCGCCGCCGGCGGTGTAGAAGTCCGAGGTCGACCGGGTTTGCCGGGCGGCCCACCAGGTGATCGCCAGGGTACCCAGGACGAAGACGAAGAACATGCCGATGGCATGCAGGTTGACTGGCTGTTTTTCCGCGCCCATCGGCGCGGCGAGGGCGAGCGCCGGGGCCAAGAGGAGGGCGCCGAGGCAGAGCAGGTAGCGGCTCATTTCAGTTCCTCCAGCAGTTGGCTGCTCATGGCGTCGAAGCGGGTATTGGCGCTGCGCACGTACCAGCCGGTGAGCAGCCAGGACAGCACGATCAGCGCTGCCGCCAGCGGAATGCCGAGGGTCAGTTGGCGGCCCTCGGCCAAGGGTGCATGCAGCCAATGCGGCTGGAAGGCCACCACCGCCATGAACAGGTAGTAGGCGCCCAGTACGGCGGCGCTGAGGGACCAGGACAGGCGCGAGCGCTCGCGCACCAGGCGCTGGAATTTCGGATTGGCGCGAATCCGCGCGCAGCGTTGGGCATGGGACAGATCGGTGCTGCTCATGGGTGGTGCTCCTTGGTTTTTCTTATGGTTGTGGTCCGGCACTTTTTTCGGCGTGCAGGTGGTCGTGGCGGCGGGCAGGGCCCGTCACCGGATTCGCGGATGAAATGCGGCTGGCGCGTCTAGGCGCCGGGGATAGGTGTTCGGAAGAGGGAGGGAGGACGGCTGGCGATGGAATGAGGAATCGACATGTGAGGCACCCGGCGGCTGATTGTTAGCTCTTGATGGTTGCTGCTTCCCTGTCGAGGGGAGGCTCCGGGGGAGTTATATAACAGTCTTGAGTTTATATGGAAGTAATACCTGCTATATATAGTATTTACACTATATTTAATTTGGATTTTATTGGGGTTTTTAGCCAAGGTGAGGCTGCTTAATGGATTAGTTACCAGATGGTCGGTTGCTGCTGATGGCCCTATCGCTGGCAAGCCAGCTCCCACAGTGTCCGCGGCGCTGCCGAACCTTGTGGGAGCTGGCTTGCCAGCGATGAGGCCAACACGGCCCTCAGCCAACCTCCGCCAACCGCGCCATCACGATTCCAGCTTCTTCCCGCAACGCCCCGCAAAACGCTTCCACGAACCCCGAAGACGCCCGAAACTCCGGCCGCACCAGCATCACCCGATACGGAATCGATACCTCCAGCCGCCGCACCTGCAAGCCTCGCCCGGCCTCGCGCAGCGCGCTCAGCGGATTGATGATCGCCACCCCCAGCCCTTCACGCACCATGGCGCACACCGACGCGGCATTGGTCGTCTCGATCACCGTATGCCGCTCGACCCCGGCCTGGCGGAATTGCTCGTCCAGTTGCTGACGATAGATATCCCGCCCGGCCAGGTTGATAAAGGCCACGCCCTGGAAATCCGTCACTGCCAGGCGCTCGCGTTCCAGCAACCCATGGCCGTCGGGCAGCACGCAGAGCATATCGGCGCTGAACAGCAATTCACCCCGGGTTCCACGCGGCACCTGCTCACCCTCGGTCAACCCAAGGTCATGGCGCTGGGCGCTGAGGGATTCCTCCAGCAGTGGTGACTCCTGGGCGCTGATGCACAGCCCGACGCCGGCATGTTCGCGCTGGAACTGCTTGCACACCCGGGGCAGCAGGGTCTGGGAAAACAGCGGCAGGCAGGTCAGGTCCAGTTGTCCGTGCTCGAAGCGACGCATCGACTCCACGATGCTGTTGATCCGCTCCAGTCCGACATAGGAGCGTTCCACTTCCTCCAGCAGCATCAGCGCCTGGGCGGTAGGCAGCAGGCGCCCGCCCTGGCGATCGAACAGCTTCAGGCCGCTGAGGTTCTCCAGCCGCGCCAGCTCTCGGCTAACGGTCGGCTGCGAGGTAAACAGCAGGCGCGCAGCTCCGGTAACACTGCCGGCCAGCATGATGGCGCGGAAGACTTCGATATGACGGACGGAAAGGGACATGGCGGCGGGTCTGTTCGAAAAGAGGTGCATATCAGAACTGAATGATCCGACAAAGAATAGATATTTTTCTGAATGGATGCCGTTCGGCATCATGGCGATCTTTCCATTCCGCAGGATGTTTCCCGCAATGACCACGCCATCCGCCCTGGCCGCCGCCGCCCAGCAATTCCCCACGCCGTTCTGGACCTACGACGCCGCCGTGATCCGCGAGCGCATCGCGCGCCTGGACTGCTTCGATGTGGTCCGCTTCGCTCAGAAGGCCTGCTCCAACCTGCATATCCTGCGCCTGATGCGCGAGCATGGCGTGCGCGTCGATGCGGTGTCCCTCGGTGAGCTGGAGCGTGCAGTGTTGGCCGGCTACACCCCGGAAGGCGACCCGGCGGGCGTGGTCCTGACCTGCGACCTGCTGGACCAGCCGACCCTGGCCCGTGTCGTCGAGCTCAAGGTCGAGGTCAACTGCGGCTCCATCGACATGCTCCGCCAGTTGGGCGAGCGCTCGCCGGGCCACCGCGTCTGGCTGCGCATCAACCCGGGCTTTGGCTATGGCCACAGCCGCAAGACCAACACTGGCGGCGAAAACAGCAAGCACGGTATCTGGCATGACGAAGTTGGCGATGCCCTGGCGGTGATCCGTCAATACGGCCTGCACCTCGTCGGTATCCACATGCACATCGGCTCTGGCGTGGACTACGGCCACCTGGCCCAGGTCGGCGGGGCGATGGTCGCCACCATCAAGTCGCTGGACCACGATATCGAGGCGTTCTCCATCGGTGGCGGCCTGTCCACGCCGTACCGCGACGGTGATGTGGCCGTGGATGTGCAGCGCTACGCCAGCACCTGGCAGCAGGCGCGGGAAGAGATCGAGGCGTTCCTTGCTCATCCGGTGCGCATGGAGATCGAACCGGGGCGTTTCCTGGTGGCCGAGTCGGGTCGCCTGGTGACCGAGGTGCGGGCGGTGAAGCGGGCGGGCAGCCGCCAGTTCGTGCTGGTGGATGCCGGTTTCAACGACCTGATGCGTCCGGCCATGTATGGCGCGTACCACCATATGAGCGTGCTGGACGCCGCGGGCCGTCCCGAAGTCGAATGCGTGGTGGGTGGGCCGCTGTGCGAATCCGGCGATGTCTTCACCCAGGACGACCAGGGCCTGGTCCCGCGCCTGCTGCCGCAGCCGCAGGTGGGTGATTTGCTGGTGATGCATGACACCGGGGCCTATGGCGCGTCGATGTCGTCCAACTACAACAGCCGGCCGCTGCTGGCCGAGGTGATGCTGGATGGCGCCGAGGTGAAGCTGATTCGCCGGGCGCAGCCGCTGGCTGATCTGCTGGCGCTGGAGCAGGGTTTGTAATTCCGGATCTTCATTGCTAATGATGGCCTCATCGCTGGCAAGCCAGCTCCCACAGGGATTGTGGGAGCTGGCTTGCCAGCGATGAGGCCATGAGCAGCACTGCAAGGTCAGATCAGAACTCGATTTCCTGAGCGTTCACCACCCGACAAAACGCCCCCGCCAACGTCCCGTTGTGATGCGCCACGATCGCCTCGGCGCTCAACCCCGGCGTATCCGAACAGCTATGCCCATCCGCCACCAGCACTGCCGGGAACCCCAGGTCTCCCGCCGCACGGCAGGTGCTGTCCACGCAGTACTGCGTCTTCATCCCGGCAATCACCACGCCCGTGGCGCCACATTCCCTGAGCATTTCTACCAACCCTGTGCCGACAAAGGCATTGGGCCGGCGTTTTTCGAATACCTGCTCGCTGCCATCCAGGCGCAGGTCGGGGATCAATTGCGTAAGTGCGCTGTCCGGTGCCAACGGCGAGCCTTCAGGCCCCATATGCCGGGCCAGAAACACTGGCGCGCCAGCGGCATGGGCTTTGTCCAGCAGGGTATTCACCGCCTCGAGCATGGCTTCGCCGCGCCACGGTTTATCCGGGCCATGTACCAGGCCAACCTGCAGATCGAGAATCAAGAGTGCATCCATGGGTATCGCTCCTTGTGATAGGCCAGCGACGCCGGCGCCCCAACGAAAAAGGCCCCGTCCATCGCTGGCGGGGCCTTTCGGGTGTGGCTGTCAGCAGCTCAGGAACACCCGCATACCCCGCCGTTGGCGGTGGTAGTGGTAGTGGTCGAGGTGCTGTGGAAACGGTTCATGGGATGGACAGTAGCCTGACCACAAGGTGACGGCAACAAAGGCGTCGAGATCGACCTGATATTTCTGTCAGGTGTGGGAAAAACCGACCAGCCATAGACTGGGCCTGCGCGTTTCGGCGAGTCGCCGATGCAGGCCTGGCGTGTAGCTGCCGCGTCCGGCCTTCTTCGAACCCTGCGGGGGCGAAGCATCCCCTTGAATGCAGCCGAATCTGGAGACGACATCATGGATGTCAAGACGCTTGCCCAATACCTGGATATCAATGCTGAAAGCGTGATCGACCATAAGCTGCTGGACGGTGCTGCTGTCCTTCGAGTCGATCTGAGCAAGGAACCGCAGTTGCTACAGCCCGGCACCTCCCGGGGCACTCCGGCGGCCGACCTGCCCGAGGAAGGTGTCTTTGCTGCGGAACTCACCGTGGATGGGGTTCCTCGTCCATTCTCGGCACAACACATCAAGACAGGGCGCAACAAGATAATCCATGAAGACGACGGGACTTACGAACCGGTGCCTGCCTGGTTGATCGTCGCAAACATGTACCATCCGAACTGCACCTATGATGCCGCCATCGAGAAAATCAGTATCTGGTCCAAGAACGCCCATTCGGGGCTGGATCACGACTTGAGTGAGCCTGATCATTCGAAGCGCCCCATCTTCATGTACGCACTGGGCTATGCAATTGAAAATTCCGCAATCAATCTGATCGTGACCTGGGCAACAGCCGGCAACTTCTGGTTCCAGCATTACGCCGACGTGGAGAACGGCAAGGTCCTGACCGGTAGATTCAACGACGTGCAGTTCCGCATGCCCAACTGCCATGAGTATCTTGACCAGGCACCGGATCGTGAATTCGAGGTGTCGCTGCCTTCTGGCTCCTACAACCTGAGGGGCACCTGGTAAGTCAGGGGCAAGTGGCGTGGATGCTTTTGTGTCCACGTCACTGTTGTCCACTTCATCGAGCAACCGCTGATCTGGTTGATTACAACCCTCACAGCACTGCCAACGCCCGGCTCACCACCATCCCGGCCATGCCCAGGAGGCAGGCGAGGGCGATGGCATAGGCCAAGGTTCGCCACGGTTGCCATTGCAGCAGGTAGCACAGGGTATGGGCGATTCGCGCGGCCGTGAATACGCAGAACAACGCCAGGCTCGTGCTGGTGGCGGTGTCCAGCACCACGCACAGGCCGCCAAGCACGAAGAACAGCGGGATGTTTTCCAGATCGTTGGCCCAGGCCCTGGCTGCCCGCGTGACCTGGGGCAACTCCTCGGGGCTCGCCTGGCGGCCGACGAAGCGGGCGTCTTCAGCATTCTGAAAGGTCAGGCGACTGATGCGGTGATAGCCCTGATAGCAGGAGATGCCGAGCATCTTCAGGAACAGGATCACGACAGACAGGGCATAGAAGGGCAGCAGCGCGCTCATGTTCATTCCTTTGAAAGTGATGGCGATGACGCAGGCTAACAGCTAGCCGGGCGGGGCACCTGATATTTCTGTCAGGTGTGGGAAAGGTAACGCAGACATAGACTGGCCTCGCGCATTTCGGCGACCTCGCCGATGAAGCCCGGTCGTGTCGCTGCCATGTGTCGGGCTTCTTCGAACCTTAGGGTGACGAAGCATCCCATTGCTAGCAGCGTTAACAGGATTGGACATCATGGATATCAAGACGATTGCCCTGCTGTCAGGGGTAAAGCCGGAAAGCGTGGTCGAGCACAAGCATGTGAACGGCGCCGACCTGATGCGCATTGCTCTGAAGAATTAGCCGGGGTTGCGTCGCAGCCTGGCGGCGCGTGCTGACGATATTTTCGATCTCGACTTCGTCCTCGATGGCGCCGCACCTCGCAAGTTCGTTCCGGACCAGCTCGACAAGGAGCGCAACAACTCGTGGTACAGCCCTGGCGAAGTACCGATGCCGGGGTGGAATCTGCGTGCGGAGGTCTATCCGCCGAATAGTTCCTACGGCGTCATCCTGGAGAAGGTGAGCATTTGGGTCTTCGACCACCACGATGGTCCGTACGACCTGTCCGTTGCCGATGAAATACTCGCCCGACCCTGGATGAGGTATAGCCTGGGATTCCAGACGGAAGCCGACTACATCTCGATGATCGGCGTCAATCCCGTCTCCGGGATCATCGAGGTCAGCAGCACGCCGGTGGTTAAGGGCAGCATGCGTTTGAACGGTGCACTGTCCAACGTGGTGTTCAACATGCCCAACTGTCACGACGTTATCGAGCAGGCACCTGATCGTGCATTTGTCGTGACACTTCCGAGTGGTTTCTATGAGTTGTACGGGCAACTGTAAGTGGTGGAGGCACCCGGGGCGCTGGTAGTACCTGATATTTCTGTCAGGTGTGGGAAAAATCGGCCCGTCATAGACTGGCCCTGCGCATTTCGGCGGCCACGCCGATGAGGGCCGGTCGTGTCGCTGCCATGCACCGGTCTTCTTCGAGCCCGGCAGGGGCGAAGCATTCCACTTATTGCAGTGCTATTTGGAGAGAACATCATGGATCTCACAGTGAATCCTAGATGGTTGGGTGTGAAGGAAGACAGCGTGCTTGAACATCATCAGGTCAATGGTGCGGATATCTTCCGCGTCCGTTTGGACAATGAGCCGCAGTTGCGCCAGGCCTTCGAATCCCGTGCCGCTGCAAAGGCGCAGTTACCTGATGGTGATGATTTCAAGACGGAATACGTGCTCGATTCCGAAATTCGAATGTTCGACGCCCAAGGCATGGACAAAAGGAGACTCCTCGAGGAGAACGTCCGGCTTTCGTGGCGCCTGCAAGCACAATCCTTCCCACCCCAAAGCGCTTTTGGAGCGGCGATCGAGTATTTTTCCTTTCTTATCTTCGATGAGTACTCCGGCGTGGAATTCGACTTGTCCGCTCCGCAGGATGGCTATCAGTCGAGAATGTTGAGTTATGTGCTGGGATACGAAAACGGCGATGACACCGTGACCCTGGTGAGTCGCAATGCAACAAGGGGAACCTTCAAATGCAACCACCAGCGCATTTCTCCCGATACCATGGAGCTGATCGCCACCTTTCGTAATGTCGTGGTGGATATGCCGAATATTCACGACCTCTTCGAACAGGCACCTGATCGTCCGTTTCAGGTGTATGTGCGCTGGGGCACCTATGACCTGACTGGGTTCTCGCAAGACTAGGCCTCTCAGGAGACATCACCAACTACGGCATCAACGGTATCTTGTGAGGCGATCTTCTCCAGCGGTCCGGGCAAGGTTTATCCGGACTGCTGGCCTTTCCCGATTTCCCCGAACAACCATTCCCGGAATACCTCCAGCGCCACCGGCACTTCTCCCGGCCGGCTGACGAGCACATAGCGCTCGCTGAGTTGTGTCACTTCCGGCCACGGCGCACGCAGCCGATCCTGAGCCAGGTCCTCCTCGACATACAGGCGCGGCACCAGCGCCACGCCCATCCCGGCGCGGGCGGCGTCGATCAGCAGGGAGAAGCGGTCATAGCGCGGGCCTGTTGCAGGCTGCGGCAGTTCGATACCGCTGTGCCGTGCGTACGCCGCCCATTGCTCGCCGTCCTCGTGCTTGTGCAACAGTGGTAGTTCGGCGGGCGCACGCCCGGCCAGACCGGGATGGCAGACCGCAAGCAGCGGCGCCTGGAACAACGCCTGCACCTGCATAGCGCTCCAGGCCGGGTGCTCGATATTGATCGCTGCGTGCAGCTCGCTGTCGGCCAGGTTAAACGGCTCGGTGCGTTCACGAAGGTTGATCCGGACCTGCGGATGGCGCTGATGAAAATCCGCCATGCGTGGAATCAGCCAGCGGCTGGCAAAGGTCGGGATCACGCCGATTTCCAGCGGCGCATCGACCCGGGCATCGGCCTGCAGCTGGCGGGTCCGGCGTTCGATCATGTCCAGTGCTTCGCGCATTTCGGCGGCATAGCGGGCGCCAAGATCGGACAGTTCGACGCGATTGCCCACCCGGTGGAAAAGACGCACGCCGACCTGCTCCTCCAGCTTGGCGATCTGTCGGCTGATGGCGCCTTCGGTGAGGGAAAGCTCCTGGGCGGCGCGGGCAAAGCTCTGATGGCGGGCTGCTGCCTCGAGGGCGAGCAGGGCGGTGGTACCGGGAAGACGTCGTGTCACGGGAGATGCGGTCCTTGCGCGAGGGGCGACAGGATGACGCATGGGCAAGCTGCCTTGCAAAATTTTCGGTAACGATTGCATGGCCGCGATCATTAGCATTCCTCATCCAACAACAACGGAGCCATGAGGGTGATGAGGACTATCGATCGGGTATTGCTGGGGGCCGGGCTGCTGGTGCCGTTTTGGCTGTTTTTCGGGGTGTTGATTACTGCCAGCCAGTTTCCTGGGTACAGCCATATCGACCTGGCCATGAGTCAGTTGGGGGCGGTGGGTGCGCCGACTCATGATGTTTCGCCATGGGTGAACAACCTGCCGCTGGGGGTGCTATTCGTGTCGTGCGGTATGGGGCTGTTTAGGCGGTTCGAGGGATCGCGGCTGGCCTGGATCGCCGCACTGCTGGTTATCGTGCATGGCCTGGCCAGCATGAGTGCCGGCTATTTCCCCTGCGATCAGGGCTGTGTGCCGGCAGAGCCTTCGTTCTCCCAGCGCATGCATAACCTGTCCGGGCTGGTGATGTTCCTCTCGCTGACCCTGGCCAGTGCGTTGTGGATTTTCCTGGGCAGGAGCTTGCTCGGTTCGCCGGGCTTTTCCCGCCTCTCGTTGCTGTGCACCGTGCTGGCGCTGGTCACTGTCGGGCTGATGGCCGCGGCGATGGAGAGCGGGCATGGCTTTGGTCTGTACCAGCGCCTCAACTATGGCATCGCGGTGATCTGGCTGGCGGTGTTGGCGTGGATGAGCTTGCGCTGACGTTGCGGCTGGCGAAACCGGAGGGCGACGTGCCATCATGTAATAACATTGCATCCGTCAACGAGTATCGATTACGCATGTCTGCCACACCTTCAACCCGTCTTCACTCGATCGACGCCCTGCGCGGCCTGGTCATTCTCTTCATGCTGCTGGATCACGTGCGCGAGACCTTCTACCTGCACATGCAGGTCAGCGATCCCATGGACGTGAGCCAGACCGACCCGGCGCTGTTCTTCAGCCGCACCCTGGCGCACCTGTGTGCGCCGGTGTTCATTCTGCTGACCGGCCTTTCGGCGTTTCTCTACGGCGAAAAACAGCAGGGCAAGGCGGCGGTGTCCAGCTTCCTGTTCAAGCGCGGGCTGTTCCTGGTTGTGCTGGAGTTCACCCTGGTCAACTTCGCCTGGACCTTCCAGTTGCCGCCGAGCGTGATCTACCTCCAGGTGATCTGGGCCATCGGCCTGAGCATGCTGGCCCTCAGCGCCTTGATCTGGCTGCCGCGGGCGCTGCTGATCGGGTTGGGTGTGGTGCTGGTGGCGGGGCATAACCTGCTCGATGGCGTGCATTTCCCGGTCGGGTCGGCGATGCATGTGCCTTGGGCGGTGCTGCATGACCGGGGCTGGATCGAAGCGGGCGAGGGGCTGCGGTTGCGTACGTCCTATCCGCTGCTGCCATGGATCGGGGTGATTGCCCTGGGCTACGGAATCGGGCCGTGGTTTGCCCGGGGCAGCGAGGCGTCGACGCGGCGCCGGCGCCTGCTTCTGGCTGGCGGTTCGGCGCTGGCTTTGTTCCTTGTGCTGCGTCTGCTCAACGGCTACGGCGAGAAACCCTGGGCTGTCGGCGAGACGACGGTGCAGACGCTGATGAGCTTCTTCAACATCACCAAGTACCCGCCGTCGTTGCTGTTCCTGGCCTTGACCCTGGGCATCGGGCTGTTGCTGCTGGTGGCTTTCGAGCGGCGCAACGAGGGCCGGGCGGTGCGCTGGCTGGCGGTGTTCGGGGCGGCGCCGATGTTCTTCTATCTGCTGCACCTGTATGTGTTGAAGGTGTTGTATGTGCTGGCCGTGGGATTGTTCGGGACCAACCAGGGGCAGTATTTCGGCTTCGATTCCGTCGCAGGGGTGTGGCTCGGGGCGGTGCTGCTGGCGCTGGGGTTGTATCTGCCGGTGCGCTGGTTTGCCCGCTTGAAGGCACGGCGGCGGGATATTGCTTGGTTGAAGTATTTGTAGGTTGGCAACACGGACCCTGTGGGAGCTGGCTTGCCAGCGATAGCGGTAATGAATTCACCGACGCCATCGCTGGCAAGCCAGCTCCCACAGGGTTAGCGGTGCTCGTGAGGCCTGTATAGATGTCGCATATCGCTACGAAATTCCCGCGATTTCCGACTTTTCTGTAGGCAATTTCCCAATCATACTTCCGCGCCTCGTTTGACGTTGCACTCCTGGAAATGGCTGCCTAGTCTTCGCCGGTCGCTGCTGCTTGGCGATCAGGTTTGGTCACCTGCACCTTTCTGGAACCGCTCGTCTTGAAGGACGATAGCGTCGGCTGCTGCTGTCATGGCGGCTGTGCGTGGAGCACCTTCGGGTGCGCCGGAGTGTGTTCCAGATGCCGGTTGACCAATCCGCGTACAGTCGTCACCCAATCGTTTGGTCACGTTCTGGGTGGCGGTTTCCGTCACTTTTCTGGAACGCCAACATGATCAAACCCGTACCCGATCCACCCCGCACCGCCCACACTCACTTCGCCACCTGCAACGGCACCCATCCACCGCTTTTCAGCGTCTGTGAAGGCGCCAGCATGGAAGATGTCCTCGTGCACCTGACCATGTCCCTGTCCTCGGCCTATGAAACCAACTACCAGGTCTGCGAATCGGCGAGCAAGCCGATGCAGAGCCTTGCCTGGGCGACCCAGCATTCGCTGGAGATCTGCCAGGCGTTGGTGGAGTCGTTGCTTAAGACGGCAGAGCGGAAGCAGGAAGAGGCTTGAGCCCCAAGCTCCAAAGCATGACGCGGACCCTGTGGGAGTCCGCCCGCCGCCCCGGCGCCGCGCTGTCGCGCAGCAAACATGGGCGC